>NZ_JBFATR010000010.1:0-151484 GCF_040678395.1 Streptomyces sp. NPDC052687
CCGGCACCTCGAAGTCGGGGTTCAGATCGACGAACGTCCGCAGCTGCTCGGCGAGCCACTCGAAGGAGACCTCCTCCTCGCCGCGCCGCTTCTCCAGTTCCTCGATGCCACGGTCCGTGAAGTACATGAGGTCAAGGATAAGTGGGCCGGTGGGCCGGTCCCCGTTGACTTTCCCCGGCCGCGATATATCGTGAATCACGTAAGACGCGATATGGCGCGTCGTGCGTCGATGGTGTGCTGGTCGAGGAGGTCTCCACCATGTCCGAGTGGTCCGTCGCGGAGCCGAGCAAGCTCACCTTCGACGAGCCGGTGCGCGAACTGCACGTACGGATCGTCAACGGGACGGTGAACGTGGTGGGCACGGACGAGGCGCCCGCCCGGCTGGAGATCTCCGGCGTCGAGGGCCCGCCCCTGCGGGTCACCCACGAGAACGGCACCCTGACGGTGGCCTACGAGGACCTGCCCTGGAAGGACTTCCTCACCTGGCTCGACCCCAAGGGCCGGCAGCGCAGTGCCGTGGTCTCCCTGGCCGTCCCGGTGGGCACCCGCGTCCGCGTGGGCGCCGTCGCCGCCACCTCGGTGGTCTCGGGCGTCGGCGGCGAGGTGGACGTGCGGGGCGTGTGCGGGGACACCACGCTGGTCGGGCTCGCCGGACCGGTCCGCGCGGACACCGTATCGGGCAACCTGGAGGCCCAGGCCCTCACCGGCGATCTGCGGTTCCACTCCCTCTCCGGTGACCTGACCGTCGTCGAGGCGGGTTCGTCCGTGCGGGCCGAGTCGGTCAGCGGCTCGATGATCGTCGACCTGGACCCGGCGGCCCGCCGGACCGACGTCAGCCTCACCAGCGTCTCCGGCGAGATCGCCATCCGCCTGCCGCAGCCGGCGGACACGGAGGTGGAGGCCCACACCGCCGGCGGGACCGTTTCCAGCGCCTTCGAGGACCTGCGGGTCGGTGGCCCGTGGGGCGCCAAGCGCATCACCGGCCGCCTCGGCGCGGGCAACGGCAGCCTGCGGGCGACGACCGTCTCGGGCTCGATCGCCCTGCTGCGCCGCCCGCCGCAGGAGCCGGAGCCGTGGGAGCCGGAGGCGCCCGCGGCGGAGCCTTCCACGGCAAAGGCGCCCGCGGGAAAGGCGACGGACGCCTCGGGGGAGAATGCCGCTGCCGGCCCGGGCGAGGACCCGTCCCCGAACAGTGACCCGACCAGCGACCCGACCAGCGCCCCGGCCGACGGCACGACCGACAAGAAGGTGCTCTGACATGCCTCCCGTCTTCGCCCATGGCCGCCTGCGCCTCTACCTGCTGAAGCTGCTCGATGAGACCCCGCGCCACGGCTACGAGGTGATCCGCCTCCTGGAGGAACGCTTCCAGGGGCTGTACGCGCCGTCGGCGGGCACGGTGTACCCGCGCCTGGCCAAGCTGGAGAGCGAGGGCCTGGTCACCCACACCACCGAGGGCGGCCGCAAGGTGTACGCCATCACGGACGCGGGCCGGGCCGAACTGGCCGGCCGCAGCGGTGAGCTGGCCGATCTGGAGCTGGAGATCCTGGAGTCGGTGGCCGAGCTGGCCGCGGAGATCCGGGCCGATGTGCGGGGCGTGGCCGGTGATCTGCGGCGCGAGATGCGCGCCGCGGCGGCGAGCCAGGCCCGGCAGGGCGCGGGCGGCGCCGAGGAGCCGGTGGACAAGGAGGCCTGGCAGGCGGCCAAGGAGGAGATGCGCCGCGTCAAGCAGGAGTGGAAGGAACAGGCCCGCCGCGCCAAGGACGAGAGCCGCCGGGCCCGCGAGGAGGCCCAGCGCGCCCGGCGCCAGGCGAAGGAGGCGCAGGAGCGGGCACGGGCGCAGGCCCAGGAGGAGGTGCAGCGCATCGCCCGGCGGGTGCAGGAGCAGGTGCAGGACCACTTCGCGCGCGGGGACTGGCCGACGGGGCTGCGCGAGGGCCTGACCGAGCTGGCCAAGGAGTTCGGCGAGTTCGGAAAGGACTTCGGCAAGGAGTTCGGCCGGGACCTGGGCTTCGGCCTCGGCAACGGGACCAGGGCGGCCAAGGCGGGCCCCGAGCCGGAGTTCTCGGCCGCCCCCGAGGACTTCCCGGCCGGTTACGCGCCGTCGTGGGCCCACGAGCCCCCGACCGGCGATCCCGCCCGCGACCTGGAGCGCCTCCTGGACCGCTTCCGCGACGACATCCGCGACGCGGCCCGCGACCACGGCGTCACCCCGGACCAGCTGCGCGAGGCCCGCCACCACCTGTCCACGGCCGCCGCCCACATCAGCGCCCTGCTGCGCGCCCCGAAGGCATAGCCCCCTGGGGGCGGCAGCCGTGCACCTCGCCCTCACCACAGGGGGCGGCCGCCGCGCCTCGCCCCGCCCGTGCCTCTCCCCCGCCGTCCCTCACCTCACCCCGCCCGCGCCTCTCCCCCACCGCCCAGCACCCGGACCGCCGACTCGTAGGTGACGCCGTGGTCGGCCAGCACCTCCGCGGCCACGCCCGGGCGGGCGGTGAGGGCGAGGAGGATGTGGTGGTCACCGATGGACCTGTCGCGCCGGGCGAGGGCGATGCGCAGGGACTTCTCCAGGACGTCCTTGGCGTCCCGGCCGAAGGAGGGGCGGCCGGACCCCCACCACGCCTTCTCCTTCGGCGCCCCGGACATCGCGCCGGCGCCGTGCACCTCCTCCACGCGGGCCACGATCTCCGCCACGTCGATGCCCAGCCCGGCCAGCGCCTCGGTCTCCGCCTGCGACAGCCCGGCCCGGCGCCGCGCCTCGGCCAGCGCCGCGGTCACCGACTCCCGGCGCGCGGCGGCCCCGAGCGCCGCCAGGACGAAGGAGCCCCGGCTCGCCTCCCGGTCGAGCAGGGCCAGCAGCAGATGCCCGGCGTCGACGGTCCGCGCCGACTCGCGCCCGGCGTGGGCGACGGCCCCCTTCACCACCTCACGGGCGTCCTTGGTGAACCGCTCGAACATCATCGCCTCCCGTACTTCTTGTGCACGGCCTGCCTGCTCACTCCGAGTTCCGCGGCGATCTCCTGCCACGACCAGCCCTGTTGGCGCGCGCTGCGCACCTGCACGGCCTCCAACTGCTCCAGCAGCCGGCGCAGGGCGGCGACGGCCCGCAGCCCGACCCGCGGGTCGCGGTCACCGGCCCGCTCGGCGAGATCCGTTGCTTCGGTCATGCCGTCAACTTACGTTGACACAGACAGGGGCGTCAACCCTGGTTGACATCGAGGATGCGAAAACGGCCGGCCCGGACATCGCCGGACCGGCCGTCGGCGCCGGGCGCCCGCCCGAGCCGCTCAGGAGTGAGTGAGCACGATCTTGCCGAACTGGTCACCCGCGGCCAGCCGCTCGAACCCCTCGCGCGCCCGGTCCAGCGGCAGCACCTCGTCGATCACCGGCCGCACGCCCGTGGCCGCGCAGAACGACAGCAGGTCCTCCAGCTCGTCCTTGGTGCCCATGGTGGAGCCGACCACCTTCAGCTCCAGGAAGAAGATCCGGGTCAGCTCGGCGTGCGAGGGCCGGTCGCCGCTGGTGGCACCGGAGATGACCAGCGTGCCGCCGGGCCGCAGCGACTTCACCGAGTGCGACCAGGTCGCGGCGCCCACCGTCTCGATCACCGCGTCGACCCACTGCGGCAGCCGCGCCCCGGGCTCCACGGCCTCCACGGCGCCCAGCTCCAGCGCCCGCTTGCGCTTGGCCTCGTCGCGGCTGGTCGCGAAGACCCGCAGCCCGGCCGCCTTGCCGAGCACGATGGCGGCCGTGGCGACGCCGCCGCCCGCGCCCTGCACGAGCACCGAGTCACCGGGGCGCACCCCGGCGTTGGTGAAGAGCATCCGGTACGCCGTCAGCCAGGCGGTCGGCAGACAGGCGGCCTCCTCGAAGGACAGCTCCTTCGGCTTGGGCAGGATGTTCCAGGTCGGTACGGCGACCTGCTCGGCGAAGGTGCCCTGGTAGCGCTCGGTGAGGATGGAGCGGGGCTCCTTCGGGCCGACGCCGTGGCCGCTCTGGCCGATGACGGAGTGCAGGACGACCTCGTTGCCGTCCTCGTCGATCCCGGCGGCGTCGCAGCCGAGGATCATCGGCAGCCGGTCCTCGGGGAGGCCGACGCCGCGGAGGGACCAGAGGTCGTGGTGGTTGAGGGAGGCGGCCCTGACGTTGACGACACTCCAGCCGGGACGGGCCTCGGGGGCGGGGCGCTCCCCCGATTCCAGGCCGGTGAGCGGCTGGTCGCGGTCGATTCGGGCGGCGTAGACAGCGAACATGGGGGCGACGATAGGCGTACGTCCGGTCCGGCGGAACCGCACCACCCTGTGAGACATACCCTCTTGCACCCTGGGCGACCGTACGCCCCTTCAGGGGCGCGGGGAACTGCGCGACCGGCCACAGACCACCCGCGGTCGCGTACGGCGGCCCTCACCGCACAGGCGGGGCGCGGCCACCCGTACGACCCAGCCCACGAAAAAAATGGCCCCGCCCGGACGGGCGGGGCCATTCGGCTGAACTCAGCGCCTCGGCGCCTTTGGCGTCACCGCCGGGCCACGCCCTCGGCGCGGGCCGCCGCGGCCACCGCCGCCGTCACGGCCGGAGCGACCCGCTCGTCGAACGGCGAGGGGATGACGTAGTCGGCGGCGAGGTCGTCGCCGACCACCGAGGCCAGCGCCTCGGCCGCCGCGATCTTCATGCCCTCGGTGATCCGGGAGGCCCGCACCTGGAGCGCGCCGGCGAAGATGCCGGGGAACGCGAGCACGTTGTTGATCTGGTTCGGGAAGTCGGACCGGCCCGTGGCCACGACCGCCGCGTACTTGTGCGCGACGTCCGGGTGCACCTCGGGGTTCGGGTTGGCCATGGCGAACACGAACGCGCCCTCGGCCATGGAGGCGACGGCCTGCTCCGGCACCGTACCGCCGGAGACGCCGATGAAGACGTCGGCGCCCGCGAGGGCGTCCTCCAGCGAGCCGCTGAGGCCGGCCTTGTTGGTGAACCCGGCCAGCTCGCGCTTGACGTCCGTCAGGTCCTCCCGGTCCGCCGAGACGACGCCCTTGCGGTCGGCGACCGCGACGTCACCGATGCCGGCCTCGACCAGCATCCTGGCGATGGCGACACCGGCCGCGCCGGCGCCCGAGATGACGGCGCGCAGCTGCCCGATCTCGCGCCCGCTGAGCCGGGCCGCGTTGCGCAGCGCGGCCAGCGTGACGACGGCCGTGCCGTGCTGGTCGTCGTGGAAGACCGGGATGTCGAGCCGCTCCTGCAGGCGGCGCTCGATCTCGAAGCACCGGGGTGCCGAGATGTCCTCCAGGTTCACGCCGCCGAAGGAGGGGGCGAGGCGCACCACGGTCTCGACGATCTCGTCGACGTCGGTGCAGGCCAGCGCGATCGGGACGGCGTCGACGCCACCGAACTGCTTGAAGAGGATGGCCTTGCCCTCCATGACGGGGAGGGAGGCCTCGGGCCCGATGTCACCGAGCCCGAGCACGGCCGTGCCGTCCGTGACGACGGCCACGACGGACGACTTCCAGGTGTAGTCGTGCACGAGGTCCGGCTGCTCGGCGATCGCGGTGCACACTTTCGCGACGCCGGGCGTGTACGCGAGGGACAGGTCGTCCTTGTCACGGATCGGCACGGTGGCCTGCACGGCCATCTTGCCGCCGCGGTGCAGCGCGAACGCCGGATCGAAGGAATCGAGGGGCTCCGCACCGCCCTCCTGGTCCGTATGCGTCTCGCTGCGAGGATTGACGATCTCCGCTGCCACTTGGTTTTACCCCTTAGGTGTTCATGGTTTGAGGGTGAGATCCGCTCCTGGTGAGGAGTGGGCGGGCACCGCGTAAGACCCGGTCGGTGGTGCGTACGGGTACATACGCGACGGGCGCGCCGCACACGCGCCCTGCCCCGGATGAGGGGTGTAAAGAACCTTCTTACCGGACGAGGGGCGTCGCCGACGAGTCCATAACGCGAAGGTCACATGCCGGTGACATGACTCATGGATGAATATGGGGACAAGGGCTCGACAAACCCTTGACAAGCACTAGAGAACCGGCAAAAGCCAGATACCGCTCATCCACATACTGAGACACACCGAAGATCTTCCGGCCGGAAGGAGGCATTCCCGCAGAAGGTGCGGCCGTGTTGTCCGGAGTGATGGGGTTCGGGGGTCACCCGTTATCCGATTTTGACATAGCTGGCCGCCTGAATGGCTCAGTCCGAATGGCAAGATGCCGTAATCACACGAGGTCGCGACACCCGAAGGTGTGTGTTCTCGTCGACCCATCGGCAACTCCACCCATCCGCCGGAGGAACCCACCATGACCGCAAGCACCATCCGTCGTTCGACCGCCAAGCGCGCTCGGCTCGCCGCGGTCGGCTCGATCGCGGTCGCAGGCGCCCTGCTGCTCACCGGCTGCGGCGATCAGACGGAGAACGGCGGCGGCTCGGACAGCACGGACACCGCGACGAAGGCCGTGGAGGCGCCGCTGGCCGACCGACTGCCCAAGGACATCCGTGACAAGGGCATCATCAAGGTCGGTTCGGACATCGCCTACGCGCCCGTCGAGTTCAAGGACGCCTCCGGCAAGACGGTCGGCATCGACCCGGACATCGCCGACGCCATGGGCAAGCAGCTCGGCGTCGACTTCCAGTTCGAGAACGGCACCTTCGACACCCTGATCACCGGTCTGCGCTCGGGTCGCTACGACATCGCCATGTCGGCGATGACCGACACCAAGGACCGCCAGGAAGGCATCGACTCCGACACCGGCAAGAAGGTCGGCGAGGGCGTCGACTTCGTCGACTACTTCACCGCCGGTGTCTCGATCTACACCAAGAAGGGCGACGACCAGGGCATCAAGACCTGGTCCGACCTGTGCGGCAAGAAGATCGTGGTGCAGCGCGGCACGGTCTCCGAGGACCTGGCCAAGGCCGAGTCGAAGAAGTGTCCGAAGGGCAAGAAGATCACCATCGAGGCCTTCGACAACGACCAGCAGGCCCAGACCCGCCTGCGCGGCGGCGGCGCCGACGCCGGCTCCTCCGACTTCCCGGTCGCGGCGTACGCGGTCAAGACCTCCGGCGGCGGCAAGGACTTCCAGCTGGTCGGCGAGCAGGTCGAGGCGGCGCCGTACGGCATCGCGGTGGCCAAGGACGACACCCAGCTGCGCGACGCCCTGAAGGCCGCCCTGGACGCGATCATCGCCAACGGCGAGTACAAGAAGATCCTGGACAAGTGGGGCGTCGCCGAGGGCGCCGTCGAGGAAGCCGTCGTCAACGGCGGCAAGTGACCGCGTGACCTCCGCACTGCGGGCACTGAAAGGCAACACCCGTGACTGTTGACATCGACAAGACGACGGGACCGGCGGACACGCCCCCGGCCGGGCCGGAGGCCATCAAGGCCATCCCGGTGCGGCACTACGGACGGTACGTCTCCGCCGTCGTCGCCCTCGCGCTGTTCGGCGCGGTCGTCTACGCGTTCTCCCAGGGCAGGATCAACTGGGACGCGATCCCTCAGTACTTCTTCGACGACCGCGTCCTCAGCGGCGTCGGCAAAACGCTTCTGCTGACCGTCCTGTCCATGGCGATCGGCATCGTCGGCGGCATCCTGCTCGCCGTCATGCGGCTCTCCCGCAACCCGGTGACCTCGTCCATCGCGTGGTTCTACATCTGGTTCTTCCGCGGTACGCCGGTCCTGGTGCAGCTCGTGGTCTGGTTCAACCTGGGCCTGGTCTTCGAGTACATCAACCTCGGGCCGGTCTACAAGGACGAGTGGTCGGACTTCATGACCCCGTTCCTGACCGCGCTGCTCGGCCTCGGCCTGAACGAGGCCGCGTACATGGCGGAGATCTGCCGCGCCGGTCTGCTCGCGGTCGACGAGGGCCAGACCGAGGCGGCGCACGCCCTGGGCATGAGCCACGCCAAGACCCTGCGCCGGATCGTGGTCCCGCAGGCGATGCGGGTGATCGTGCCGCCGACGGGCAACGAGGTCATCAACATGCTGAAGACGACCTCGCTGGTGTCCGTCGTGCAGTTCTCGGAGCTGTTCCGGGTCGCCCAGGACATCGGCCAGACCTCCGGCGCCCCGGCCGAGATGCTGTTCCTCGCCGCGGCCTGGTACCTGCTGCTGACCTCGGTCTTCAGCGTCGGCCAGTACTACCTGGAGCGCTACTACGCCCGTGGCTCCACCCGCCAGCTGCCGCCCACCCCGTGGCAGAAGGTGAAGGCGAACATGTTGTCCCTCGGCCGCCCGAAGGGGGGCATGGCATGACCGAGAAGCCCAGCACGACGGCCGAGCCTGTGAAGAAGTCCGTCGTCCCCATGGTCAAGGCCGAGGGCGTGCACAAGTCCTTCGGTCACGTGGAGGTCCTCAAGGGCATCGACCTGGAGGTCAAGCAGGGCGAGGTGTTCTGCCTCATCGGCCCCTCCGGCTCCGGCAAGTCGACCTTCCTGCGGTGCATCAACCACCTGGAGAAGATCAACGGCGGCCGGCTGTACGTCGACGGCGAGCTGGTCGGCTACCGCCAGAAGGGCGACAAGCTGTACGAGCTGAAGGACAGCGAGGTCGCGCTGAAGCGCCGGGACATCGGCATGGTGTTCCAGCGGTTCAACCTCTTCCCGCACATGACGGCCGTCGAGAACGTCATGGAGGCCCCGGTCCAGGTCAAGGGCAAGAGCAGGACGGAGGCCAAGGAGCGCGCGATGCAGCTGCTGGAGCGCGTGGGGCTCGGCGACAAGGCCGGGAACTACCCCTCGCAGCTCTCCGGCGGCCAGCAGCAGCGCGTGGCCATCGCCCGGGCGCTGGCCATGGACCCGAAGCTGATGCTGTTCGACGAGCCGACCTCGGCGCTCGACCCGGAGCTGGTCGGTGACGTCCTCGACGTCATGCGCGACCTCGCCGAGTCCGGCATGACGATGGTCGTCGTCACCCACGAGATGGGCTTCGCCCGCGAGGTCGGCGACAGCCTGGTCTTCATGGACGGCGGTGTGGTGGTCGAGTCCGGCAACCCGCGCGAGGTCCTGACCAACCCCCAGCACGAGCGGACCCAGGCGTTCCTGTCCAAGGTGCTGTAGCGGTACGCGTGCGCAGGGGCGGTACGGAACACCCGTACCGCCCCTCCTCACGTGCCCGTCACTTGAGCGCGAGCAGCAGGGTGTCCGACGGCGAGCACCACACCGGGCGGGCCTCGCCGAAGCCCTTCTCGCGCAGGACGCGGGCGTGCCACGCGGGGGACGGCATGTCGCCGTCGGCGTGCTCGCCGTAGATCTCGAAGCGGCGGGCGGTGGGTTCGGCGAGCACCGGGTCCTCGGCGGCCAGCTGCCACCACTGCGCCCAGTCGAGCACGCCGCCGCGCTTGGCCTCGTCCATGCGGGCGTGGCGCAGGGCGCGCTCGGCCGCGTTGATCCGGGGCGTGGTGTCGTCGATCATGTGGTCGGCGTTCAGGAAGACACCGCCGTCGCGGACCAGCTCCGCGACCTGACCGTAGAGGGCCGCGAGGGGTTCGCTGTGCAGCCAGTGCAGGGCCGTCGCGGTGAGGACGGCGTCGTAGGAGTCGTACGGCAGCTTCGCCGGCCAGCCGGGGTCCTTGAGGTCGGCGGTGACCAGGGTGACGCGGTCGTCGCCCGCGAAGGTGCCCTCGGCGATGGTGAGCAGGGCCGGGTCGAGGTCGACGCCGGTGCTGGTGGCCTCGGGGAAGCGGGCGAGCAGCCGGGCGGTGATGGTGCCGGTGCCGCAGGCCAGGTCGAGGACGCGGGGTGCGCGTCCGACGAGCGCCTCGACCATGTCGAGCATGATCCGGAACCGGTCCTCCCGGTCGGGCATGTACCACTCCTGCTGGCGGTCCCAGCTGCGCTGCCAGGCCTGCCAGTCGGTCCCGGTCGCCGCGGTGCCCGTCTCCGTCATCGTCGCCCTCCCTGACGTACCCATGCGTAATACCCTGGACACACAATCGTCTGTTACCCGACCGCACACACGACCATAGAGCGCCCGCGTAAGGACTACAAGTGGAACTGGCCTATTACTCGGATTACGCCGTCCGTCTCGTCAACAGCGAGGAGCCGGCCCGGGGCAAGGACTCGCTGACGTCCGTCGAGGCCGTCCGCGGTCTCTTCGGCGACAACCGGTCGGCCGCCCGCCGCGCCACCGAGGCCGACGTCACCCGCTTCCGCTCGGTCCGTTCCCGGCTGCGCGCGGTCTTCGAGGCGGCGGACGGCGGCGACGAGACGCTGGCGGTGGACCTGCTGAACTCGCTGCTGCTGGAGTTCCCGGTGAGCCCGCAGATCTCCGGCCACGACACCCGCGACGAGGACGGCCGCCCGCTGTGGCACATGCACCTCGCCGACCACCCGTCGAACGCGACCGCCGGCTACGCGGCCATCGCGGCGATGGGCCTGGCCTTCCACCTCACCGAGTACGGCGTGGACCGCCTGGGCCTGTGCGAGGCGGCGCCGTGCCGCAACGCCTACCTCGACACCTCCACCAACCGCTCCCGGCGCTACTGCTCCGACCGCTGCGCGACCCGCGCGAACGTGGCCGCCTACCGCGCCCGCAAGCGCCTGGAGGCCGACCGGTCGCACAGCACCGGCCTGGCCGCCGACAGCGCCCAGCGCAGCACCGCCAGCGGCGAGCGCTGATCCGGCTTGCGCGGCCGGTAGCGGAAGCGCACCCGGCCGAGCACCAGCTCCTCGGGGACGGTGCCGTAGTCGGTGCTGTCGCCGCCCGCGTACGCGTTGTCCCCGAGCACCCACCAGCCGCCCTCGCGGCGCTCCGCGGCCCGTTTCACCACCAGCAGGTCCTGCTGGAACGGGTGGCGCAGGACGATCACGTCACCGGGCCGGATCCGGGCGCCGTAGTGCACCACCAGCCGGTCCCCGTGCAGCAGTGTGGGCACCATCGACGGCCCGGTCACCTCCGCCAGCCCGAAGGGCGCCACCGCTCCCCTGCGCTCGGTCTCCTGCGACAGCTCCCGCATCCCCGGCACCTCCCCGGTTCGATCCTCCACCAGTCCCAGTCTCACCCCGGACTTTTGTCCTAAGCCCAAGGGGGCACCCGCGAAATCCCGTCCCTCAGGGAGTAATGTCCCACCTGAGAAGACGATCACGAGGAAGGAATGCTCCATGCTTTCCCGCCTGTTTGCCCCCAGGGTCAAGGTCAGCGCACACTGCGACCTCCCCTGCGGTGTGTACGACCCGGCCCAGGCCCGCATCGAGGCGGAGTCGGTGAAGGCCGTCCAGGAGAAGATGGCCGCCAACGACGACCCGCACTTCCAGGCGCGTGCGACGGTCATCAAGGAGCAGCGCGCGGAGCTTGCCAAGCACCACGTCTCGGTGCTCTGGAGCGACTACTTCAAGCCGCCGCACTTCGAGAAGTACCCGGAGCTGCACCAGCTGGTCAACGACACCCTGAAGGCCCTCTCGGCCGCCAAGGCGTCGACGGACCCGGCCACCGGCCAGAAGGCCCTGGACTACATTGCCCAGATCGACAAGATCTTCTGGGAGACCAAGAAGGCCTGACCCACAGGTCCGCCCCGATCCGCGATCGGTGCACCATCGCAGGTCACCGGGCATCCCACGGGGGCCGGCCGGAACACCGGCCGGCCCCCGTGGCGTTCGTTGGCATCGGACGGCAGGGCGCGCACGGCCGCCCGGGACGGGGGGACCGCACGCGTGACAGCCGCCGACGACGGTGCCGGCACCGGCCGCGAGCCGCTCGACGCCGACCGGGTCACACCTGAAGTCCATCCAGGCGACCATCGCCCGGCTGGGCACCAGCTCGTTCCTGGTCAAGGGCTGGGCGCTCACGCCGGCCGCGGGCTTCCTCGCTGTCGGCCGGCCGGCGCAGCTGGGCGGTGGCGGGCGCCGGGATCGTGCCGCTGCTGTGCCTCTGGTTCCTCGACGGGCACTTCCTGCGCCAGGAGCGGCTCTGCCGGCGCCTGTACGACGCCGCCCGCCGCCCCGGCTCCACGGTGGAGGTGCTGTCCATGGACGTACGTCCTCCGCCCGCAGATGCCGCTGCGCCGCGCCGTCCTCTCCGGCACCCTCGCCCTGTTCCACGGCGCGCTGCTCACCGCGGACCTGGTGTTCATGGCCGTCTGGAGCTGAGGCATGCGGCTCTCAGCCGCTGCGCCGGCCCGTCCGGCACCGCCTCGTCACGGGGCGCCTCGCGCGGCGGCCAGAAGTCGCCCATGGGGTCGCCGCGGTACCGCGGCACGAGGTGGACGTGGGTGTGGAACACGGTCTGGGTGGCGGCCCGGCCGGCCGAGTTGATGATGTTGACGCCCTCGGGGGCGAGCACCGCGCGCAGCAGCCGGCCGACCGACAGCACGGAGCCCATCAGGTGCCCGACCTCCTCCTCGCCCATCTGCCAGATGTCCGCGGAGTGGACGCGGGGCACGACCATGGTGTGCCCCCGGGTGGCCGGGGTCAACGGGCAGAACGCGACCGTGTGGGCGTCCTCGTGGACGACCCGCGCCCGCGCGGGATCGGCGACGACGGCGCAGAACGGGCAGGCTTCCATCGGGTCTCTCGCTCCCGTACGCACCCACGCGCGCGCGGGGTCCGCGTGCGCATCCTCCGCCTACGATCATGCCCATGGCCATCCGCTGGACGTACGCCTTCGTCGACCGCCCCGCCGCCCTCCTCGGCCCCGCCCAGGACTTCTGGACCGCCGTCACGGACACCCGGCTGTCCCCGCCCCGCGGCGCGAAGGGCGAGTTCGCGACCCTGCTGCCCGGCGGCGGTGCCGACCCCTGCGTGAAGATCCAGGGCGTCGACGCCGGGAACGGCGGAGCACACCTGGACCTCGCCGTGGACGACGTGCGGGACCTCACCGACCGTGCGCTGCGGCTGGGCGCGGGGATCGTCGCCGAGCACGACGGGTGGGCGGTGCTCCGCTCACCGGCCGGGCAGCCGTTCTGCGCCGTGCCGTGGCAGGGCGAGTCGGTCCGGCCGCCGGTGGTCCGCGGCAGCCGCCTGGACCAGGTCTGTCTGGACGTCCCGCCGTCGCGGTACGACGCCGAGGTCGCCTTCTGGAGCGGACTGCTGACCGGCTGGTCGTCCCGGCCGGGGTCCCTGCCGGAGTTCCACGTGGTCGTGCCGCCGGCCGGGCTGCCGGTGCGGGTGCTGGTGCAGCGCCTGGGCACCGAGCGGCCGGTCTCCGCCCACCTGGACCTGGCCTGCGCGGACATCGAGGCGACCCGCGCGGAGCACGAACGGCTCGGCGCGGTGCGGGTGGCGCGGGGCGCGCACTGGACGGTGCTGCGGGACCCGGCGGGCGGCACGTACTGCCTGACCGGGCGGGACCCGGAGACGGGCGGACTGCCGGGCCCGGCCTAGGCCAAGCCCGTCTGGATCTCGTCGGCGCCGTCCAGGACGGGCCGGATCACCACCGGCAGATCGGCGATCCCGTCCGGGCCGGGGCAGCGGGTGACGCGCTCGGCGATCTCCGTCACCCGCTCCAGGCTCGGGCAGTCCAGCAGCCAGTAGCCGGCCGGCACCACCTCGGCCTTGTCGTACGGATCGTCCGCGATCACCGTACGGCCGTCCGGGCCGCGGGTGACCAGCCGGGTGCGGCCGGGCTCGGCCAGGCCCTGGGCGTCGACCAGCTCGCCGGTCTCGGCCAGTTCGGCGTTGATCGCACCCATGTAGGCGTACATCGCCTTGAGATCGCCCTCGGTCCAGGCCGGGGCATGCGCGGAGGCCTGGCCGCGCATGCTCTCGTAGTCCGCCTGGGTGCCCTGCACGACGACCAGGTACTTCATGGGCGCGCTCCTCGGTTGTCCTCGCTGGTCCTCGGCTCAGGGTTTCCTGAGGTGCCCGGCGTGGCGCGCGTGCTCGGCGGGGCGGCCGGGCCGTTCCTCGGTGGCTTCGGCGCCCTGCGGGACGTACTCGGCGCACGTGGGGTTCCGGCACGGACCGGCCACCCAGGTCGGCACCCACGCGCCCAGCGTCTTGTGCCGCCGGACGACTGTTTCGACGGGCTGTCCGCAGACGGGACAGACGCGTTCTTCGCTGTCCATGTCCCCAGAGTAGGACGGCCGACCGGCGTCCGCCCCTCGCCGCGGAGGCCTCGCCGCGGATGCCTCGCCGCCGGGCCCTCGCGGGGGCGCCACCGCCGCGTCACGCATCCTGCACACCTGCCGGCTCACGGGGGGTGGCTCAGGGCCGCGGTTCCCGCCACATCGGCCACATCGTGGGGCCGTCGGGCAGCTCCAGCACCCGGTCGGCCAGCACCGTGAAGCCCAGCCGCTCGTAGAGCCGCCGGCTGCCGGCGTTGCTCGCCTCCAGATAGGCGGGCAGGCCCTCACGGTCGCAGCGGTCGAGGACCGGGGTGAGGAGCGCGGTGCCCAGCCCCTCGCCCTGGCGGTCCGGGGCCACGCCGATCATCCACAGGTACGCGTGGGCGCGGCCGGCGGGATGGATCTCCCCGGTGAGCCGGCCGATCAGCTCCACGCGCTCGTTCGCGGGGTCGACGGCCTCGCGGACCTGGGCGGGGCCGTCGTCGTGCCCCTCACCGGCCGGGCCGGCCGCGGGCACCGACAACCACAGCGCGCAGGCCGAGCCGTCCTCGGTGACGTCGATCCGCCCGGCGTCGAGCACGATGTCGGTGAAGGCGGCCATCAGCCGGTGATGGGTGGCGCGGAGGTAGTCCTCGCCCGGGAAGACCCAGCGGCTGACCGGGTCCTCCCGGAACGCCGCGTCCAGCAGCCGGACGACCATGTCCCGGTCGCCCGCCCCCGCCACCCGGATCCCCACACCCATGCCCTGCCCCACCCCTTCGCCCCACCCTGCGGACTTCAACCCGCCGTGCGCATACGGCGGTTGAGCCTAGCCGGTGGGTGAGCCGGGGCCTCGACGAGGTCGTGCCCCTGCGCCGGGGGCCGCCGTCTCAGTCCGGCAGGGGAAGCAGCCTGCCGCTCCAGCGCTCGTCGTCCACGCCGCCCGGCCGCCCCAGCCGGATGTCGAAAGCGTTCTCCACCAGGGCCAGGACGCTGTGCAGGGGCGCGGCCCGGCCAGGAACGAGCCCGAGGGGTCTCATGACGTCATCGAGTCTCGCCGGGTCCTGTCCGGCCGGTTCGATCGCCTGGAGCGTGTGGAAGTCGACGATGATCCCGCCGTCCACCGCGTACTTGAACCAGTGCATCGGCTTCTCGTTGTAGTGGAGCACCACGGCTTCCGTGCCCGCGGAGACACGACTCAGGATCCCCTCATCGAGTCCGTGCATGCCGCCCTGTTCCCATGCCCAGGTCCACGAGCCGTCGATGCCACTGGTGACGACGGGTTCCTCATCATCGAAGAGGTCGTCGCCCCAGTCGTCTTCCAGGTCCACGGCGTCGCGAAGCGCGAGGGTCTCCGGATCGACCCCCATGCGGGTGAGCAACTCCGCGGGGGACAGATCCCGCACGAAGGTCAGCGTGTATATGGGGAAGTCGCCCTGCCGGAACACATCCAGTCCGCGGCCCGTCCCTGCACTTGTCATGCCGTGGATGCTGTCACACACCACCGACAGGCTCTCCGGGCTGCCGCCTTGACGGATCGGCCTCGACAGGTCGACCGCATCGGACGGCTTGACCCCGGCCTGAGCGACGGCCGGCGGCGGAGACGGGTGGGCCCCGCACACCGTGGGGATGTGCGGGACCCCTGGTCCGGAGCCCCGGGCCCGCGCGGGGTCAGGAGCCGCGCGTGCCGCAGGACTCCGGGGTCTGTGCGGCCAGGGAGCCGCAACGTCGCGGGACGGGCGCGACGTTGCGCCTCCTAGGTCGTGCGGCGGGTGACGAACTCGGCGAGGGCCAGGAGGCCGCCCGCCGCCTCCGGCTGCGGGATGGCGCGGGACAGCTCCTGCATCGCACGGGCCATGTGATCGGCCGCCTGCGCCTGGGCCCACTCCCGGCCGCCCGCCCGTTCCACGGCGAGCACGGTGGGCTCCAGATCACCCCCGTCGTACGGCACCGCGTACAGCTCGGCGAGGTCCGCCGCCGCCGGGGTGCCGGAGGTCAGCGCGGCGACCACCGGGAGGGACTTCTTGCGGGCGGCGAGATCCGCGCCGGCCGGTTTCCCGGTGCGGCCGGGATCGCCCCATATGCCGATCACGTCGTCGATCAGCTGGAAGGCGAGCCCGGCCTCGCGACCGAACCCGTCCAGCGCCTCGACGTCCTCCACGGGCGCCCCCGCGTACAGCGCGCCCAGCGCGCACGCGCACCCCAGCAGCGCCCCGGTCTTGGCCTCGGCCATGACCAGCACCTCGTCGAGCGTGACCTCGGTGGGATCGCGCCGCTCCAGCGCGGTGTCCGCCTGCTGTCCCTCGCACAGCTCCACCACACAGGCCGCCAGCCGGGCCGCGGCCGCCGCGGACGCCGGATGCGGGTCCTGGGCGAGCAGCCGCAGGGCCAGCGCCTGGAGGGCGTCGCCGGCGAGGATGGCGTCGGCGTCGCCGAACACCGTCCACGCGGTGGGGCGGTGCCGGCGGGTGGCGTCCCGGTCCATGACGTCGTCGTGCAGCAGCGTGAAGTTGTGCACCAGCTCCACCGCAGCGGCCGCCCGCGCGGCCGCCGCCTGGGCGGCCGGCCCGCCGAGCGCGGCCGCCGCCGCGAGGACCAGCGCGGGCCGGATCGCCTTGCCCGCGCCGCCCGCCGCCGGAGTGCCGTCCGCGTGCTCCCAGCCGAAGTGATAGCGGGCGACCCGGCGCATCGAGCGCGGCAACGACTCCACGGCCCCGCGCAGTTCGGGGTCGACCGACGCCCGGGCGCGCTCCAGGATCACCGCCGCCTCGTCCCCGGCGAGCCGGCCCGGGCCGCCCTCCGTGCCGCCCTCCGTGCCGGTCGCGAGGGGACTGTGCCTCTCGCGCGCGTCGACACCGCCGTGCGGGCCCGGCAGGCGCGGACCGGCGATACCGCCGCGTGTCCCGGCGCGGCGTTGCCCGGCCTGCGTCATGGACTCGGTCACGGCGTCCCCCTCGCGGACTTCACGGACGGCGGGCCGTCCACTCCGATCGGCGTTCCCGGAGGGTCTACCCGCCCCGCCGGGCGGGGACACGGGCCCGGGGCGGGAAGGATCACCGCCAACGGCCGATCTCGACGTTCTCCAGGACACCGAGGGCGTCCGGGACGAGGACGGCCGCCGAGTAGTACGCCGTCACCAGGTACTTGATGATGGCCTGTTCGTTGATGCCCATGAACCGAACCGACAGACTGGGCTCGATCTCGTCCGGGATGCCGGACTGGCGCAGGCCGATGACGCCCTGGTCGGCCTCGCCGAGACGCATCGCGATGATGGAGCTGGTGCGGGCCTCGGTGACCGGGATCTTGTTGCACGGGTAGATCGGCACGCCGCGCCAGGTGGGGATGCGGTTGCCGCCGACGTCGATCGTCTCCGGCACCAGGCCCCGCTTGTTCAGCTCGCGGCCGAACGCGGCGATGGCCCGCGGGTGGGCGAGGAACATCTTGGTGCCGCGCCGGCGGCTGAGCAGCTCGTCCATGTCGTCGGGGCTCGGCACGCCGTCGTGCGGCTGGATCCGCTGGTCGTACTCGCAGTTGTGCAGCAGGCCGAACTCGCGGTTGTTGATCAGCTCGTGCTCCTGGCGCTCCTTCAGCGCCTCGACCGTGAGCCGCAGCTGCTGCTCGGTCTGGTTCATCGGCTGGTTGTAGAGGTCCGCCACGCGCGTGTGGATGCGCAGCACGGTCTGGGCGATGCTCAGCTCGTACTCGCGGGGGCGGGCCTCGTAGTCGACGAAGGTGTGCGGGATGTCCGGCTCACCGGAGTGGCCCGCCTCCAGCTCGATCGCCTTCTCGCCGTACTTGTTGGTGCGCTGCTGCGGCAGGGAGCGCAGCTGCTCCAGGTGGGCCCGCAGCGAGTCGGAGCGCTCGGCGATCTGCTCGAAGTGCTGCCGGGACAGCACGAGGACGGTGCAAGGGGTGATCGCGCGGGCCGTGTACTCCCAGATGGCGTCCCCGTCGAGCAGGGCCTGGTCGCCCAGGTAGGAGCCGTCGGCCTGGACGCCGAGGCTCTCGTCGTCGCCGTAGGGGCCGGTGCCGAGCTTCTCGACGCGGCCGTGCGCGACGAGGTAGACCGCGTCGGTCCGGCTGCCGAAGGAGGCGATCACCTCGCCGGCGGCGAACTCCCGCTGCTCACAGCGCCGGGCGAGCTCCGCCAGCACCTCCTCGTCCTCGTACGACCGCAGCGCGGGCAGCTCGCCGAGTTCCGCGGGGATGACCTCGACGCGGTCGCCGGTCTTCACGAAGGTGATGCGTCCGTCGCCCACAGCGAAGGTCAGTCGCCGGTTCACCCGGTACGTACCGCCCTGTACGTCCACCCAGGGAAGCATCCGCAGCAGCCAGCGCGAGCTGATCTCCTGCATCTGGGGAACGGACTTGGTGGTGGTGGCCAGGTTCCGCGCGGCAGCCGTGCCGAGACTCTGCTGCGGCCTGCCCTGCTCCGTGCGGACCTCTTCGCCTACCGACATAGAAAATTGCCCTCCCGGTCATGCCCGGCAGCGTTCTGCGCCGGGCACCGATCTCGCGATCTCCCGGCCAAGCCTTTCATCACGGAGTGTGCTCGTGCTATTACCCGAAAGAGCGGGAATGGATCACCGCGGGCTGGGCACATATAGGTCCCTTGCCAGGGCCTGACCGGTGGGAGACAGGCGGGCGCGCACAGTCGGAAGCACACTGTCCGGATCGGCTCGCACGCTGTGCGAACGGTGGGTTCCGCAGCGGTGCGCTTCGGTAGAGCAGCGGTACGGGCGGCCGCGACGGGCGGCTGTCACGCACCAGCGAAAGGGGCGCGCGCATGGCCTCACCGATGTCCGCGGACCGGTTCCTCGACGTGCTGCGGGCGGAAGGCGTCACGGTCGTCGAGGTCGGCGACTGGCGGCAGCACAACCGCAACCACAAGGGCCTGTGGGGTCCCGTCCACGGAGTGATGCTCCACCACACGGTGACCCGCGGCAGCCGGCACACCGTGGAGCTGTGCCGCACGGGCTACGACACGCTGCCCGGCCCGCTGTGCCACGGGGTCGTCACCAAGGACGGCACCGTCCACCTCGTCGGCTACGGCCGCGCCAACCATGCCGGTCCCGGCGACGACGAGGTGCTGCGCGCCGTGATCGCGGAGAAGGCGCTGCCGCCCGACAACGAGGCGAACACGGACGGGAACCGGCACTTCTACGGCTTCGAGTGCGAGAACCTCGGCGACGGCGAGGATCCCTGGCCCGCGGCCCAGCTGGAGGCCGTCGAACGCGCCGCCGCGGCGATCTGCCGCCACCACGGGTGGTCCGAGCATTCGGTCATCGGACACAAGGAGTGGCAGCCCGGGAAGGCGGATCCGGTGGGCTTCTCCATGGAGTCGATGCGCGAACGCGTCCGGTACCGGCTGAAGTGAGCCGGCCGCGGTGCCGTGCCGGGGGGGGGAGAATGGTCCCGTGACCGGCAACGACGCCCTCGCCGCGCTGCGGCCGAGACTCCCCTCGCCCGTGCAGGAGGTGCGGGACGAGCGGTTCGCCCGCCGCGGCGTGCGGCTGCTGCTGAAGCGCGACGACCTCATCCACCCCGACCTGATCGGCAACAAGTGGCGCAAACTCGCGCCCAACCTCGCGGCGGCGGCCGGCCGCCCGATCGTCACCTTCGGCGGCGCGTACTCCCACCACCTGCGCGCCACCGCCGCCGCGGGCCGCCTGCTCGGCGTCCCCACGATCGGCGTGGTCCGCGGCGACGAGCTGGCCGGCCGGCCGCTGAACCCCTCCCTCGCGCGGTGCGCCGCCGACGGCATGCGCCTGCACTTCGTCGACAGGTCGACGTATCGCCGCAAGACGGATCCGGCCGTCCTGGCGACGCTGCTCCGCGCGGCCCGCGCGGAGGACGCCTACGTCGTCCCCGAGGGCGGCAGCAACGCCCTCGCCGTCCACGGCTGCACCGCCCTGGGCGAGGAACTGCGCGGCCACGCGGACGTGGTGGCGGTGGCCTGCGGCACCGGCGGCACACTGGCGGGACTCGCGGCGGGGGCGGGCCCCGGGCAGCGCGTGCTCGGCATACCCGTGCTGAAGGGCGGCTTCCTCGGCGAGGAGATACGCACCTTGCAGCAGGCGGCCTTCGGCGGACCGCGCGGCGACTGGCGGCTCGACGAGCGGTTCCACTTCGGGGGGTACGCGAGGACGACCCCCGAACTCCACGCGTTCGCCGATGATTTCGAGGATCGGCACGGAGTGGGCGTGGAACGGCTGTATGTGGCCAAGATGCTGTACGGCCTGACCACCTTGACCGAGGAGGGCGCCTTCCCGCCGGGGACGGTGGTGGCCGCGGTGATCACCGGGACGCGTTAGCGCTTCCGTCGGCCGAGTCTGCCCACGGTCCTCTTCTTGCCGAGCAGCTTCCGGGCTTGCGCGCTGCGCGTGGTGCCAGGCGTCCGCTTCGTCCCCGCGGGATCCATCATCCCCCCGGGCACTGACAGCGCACCTCGCATCACATCACGTCGCCTCGCGGTACGCCGCCGCTTCCTCCAGGTCGAGCCGGCGCAGCAGCGTGCGCAGCATCTCGTCGTCGATGTACCGCAGGTCCCGCAGCTTGACGAAGACCTCCCGCTCGGCGCCGATCATCTCCCGCGCGAGCCGGCGGTAGGTGTCGTCGGCGGTCTCCCCGGTGACGGGGTTGGGCTGGCCGAGGCGTTCCCAGACGGCGTTGCGGCGGCGTTCGAGGACGGTGCGCAGCCGGTCGGCGAGCGGGCCGGGGAGGGCGTTGCGCTCGTCGGCGAGGAGTTCGCCGAGGCGCTGTTCGGCGGCGCGGGAGGCCTGCGCCTGGGCGTTGGCCTCGGCGAGCGTCTCGGCCTGGGCGTCGCGGCCGGGCAGGCGCAGCAGGCGGATGAGCGGCGGCAGGGTGAGGCCCTGGACGACGAGGGTGCCGATGACGGTGGTGAAGGTCAGGAAGAGGATGAGGTTGCGGCCCGGGAAGTCCTCGCCGCCGTGCATCGTCGCCGGGATGGAGAAGGCGATGGCGAGGGAGACCACGCCGCGCATACCGGCCCAGGAGATGATGAACGCGCCCTTCCAGGTGGGGTTGTCCTCGCGTGCGCGGATCCGCGCGGACAGCGCTCGCGGCAGGAACGTCGCCGGGTAGACCCACACGAACCGGGCGACGACCACGACGAGGAAGAGGGCGACCGCGTACCAGGCGGCGTCCGCGCCCTCGTACTCCCCCAGACCGCGCAGGACGACGGGGAGTTGCAGCCCGATGAGGGCGAACACGGAGGACTCCAGGACGAAGGCGACCATCTTCCACACCGCGTCCTCCTGGAGGCGGGTGGCGAAATCGACCTCCCACGCGCGGTGGCCGAGATAGAGGGCGACGACCACGACCGCGAGGACGCCGGAGGCGTGCACCTGCTCCGCGACGCCGTACGCGACGAACGGGATCAGCAGGGAGAGCGTGTTCTGCAGCAGCGCCTCCTTGAGGTGGGTGCGCAGCCAGTGGATCGGCACCATCAGCAGCAGCCCGATGCCGATGCCGCCGACCGCCGCGATCAGGAACTCGCCGATGCCTCCGGCCCAGGTGGCGCCCTCGCCGACGGCGGCGGCGAGGGCCACGCGGTAGGCGGTGATCGCGGTGGCGTCGTTCACCAGGGACTCGCCCTGGAGGATGGTGGTGACCCGGGAGGGCAGTCCCACGCGGCGGGCGATCGCGGTGGCCGCGACCGCGTCCGGCGGCGCCACCACCGCGCCCAGCACCAGCGCGGCGGTCAGCGGCAGGCCGGGCACGATCAAATAGGCCGCCCAGCCGACGACGACGGTCGCGAAGAGCACGTAGCCGACGGAGAGCAGGGCGACGGGCCGCAGTTGGGCGCGCAGGTCGAGGTAGGAGCTGTCGATGGCGGCGGTGTGCAGCAGCGGGGGCAGGAGCAGCGGCAGGACGATGTGCGGGTCGAGGGTGTAGTCGGGCACGCCGGGCACGTACGACACCACCAGACCGGCCGCGACCAGCAGCAGCGGCGCCGGCACCGGGGTGCGGCGGCCGGCCGCGGCGATCGCCGCGCTTCCGGCCACCAGCAACAGCAGGGGCATCACGTCCATGGCTTTCGCCCGCTCTCGTTCTCCGCGCGGTGATCCGCACACCCGTCGTAATCTGGCAATCATGAAACAGTGCACGCACGCCGACGCGCTGCCGCACCCGGAGCCCTCCGCGCTGAGCGAGACGTGCCCGGAGTGCCTGGCGGCCGGTACGCACCCGGTGCAGCTGCGGCTGTGCCTCACCTGCGGTCACGTCGGCTGCTGCGACTCCTCGCCGGGGCGGCACGCCACCGGGCACCACGAGAAGTCGGGGCACCCGGTGATGCGCACGTTCGAACCGGGTGAGAATTGGCGTTGGTGCTTCGTGGACCACGTGCTCGTGTGACCCGCTCGTGACCCGGGTTCCGGACACTGGGATCCGGACGGTTCGAGCGTCTGACGCCGGGGTACGTCAACCCGGCGCCCCCTGTTCCGAATTGGGTCCGCCCACCCTCTAGCCACTGTGCGTGTTCATGTGTTTACTATGAGTGACAGCAGGGGGTTGGGGTCCCGGGACAGGAAAATCGAGAGCGCGGTAGCGTCACCGCTGAACCACACATCGCGTTACCCCGGGGGGCGACCCTCGGCCCCGTAAAGCTTGTACCACCTTGGAGGTGAGGGTGTCCCACATCGCAGGCGAGCCCGCGACCCAGGACTTCGTCGAAGTCCGGCTGCCGGCTGCGGGTGCCTACCTGTCGGTGCTGCGGACGGCCACGGCCGGCCTCGCGGCCCGTTTGGACTTCACCCTCGACGAGATCGAGGACCTGCGCATCGCGGTGGACGAGGCCTGCGCGATCCTGCTCCAGCAGGCCGTGCCCGGCTCGGTGCTCAGCTGTGTCTTCCGGCTCGTCGACGACTCGCTGGAGGTCACCGTCTCCGCGCCGACCACGGACGGTCACGCCCCCTCGCGGGACACCTTCGCCTGGACCGTGCTGTCCGCCCTCGCCGGCAAGGTCTCCTCCGCCGTGGACGAGGACAAGACCGTTTCGATCAGCCTCTACAAACAGCGCGGCGCGGGACCCGGGCCGGCGTGAGGAACGGGGACGGGCCGGTGCGGGACGAAGAGCGCGGCACACGGGAGCTGCCGGCCGAGGGCATGGGCGGGCCGGCGTCTTCGGGCAGCCCGGAGACTCCGAGCGGTCCGGACGGTTCCCGACGCATGGCGGACGGCATCGACGGCATCCCCGAGCAGGCCCGGCCGCACCCGGAGGAGGACACCCCTCGGGCGGACTTCCCCGGCGACGGGCAGCGGAATCAGGACAGTGCCGTGCAGGGCGCGCCTTCGGAGCGGCGGAACGGGGGCTCCCCTGTCCGGGCCGAGGCGCGGGCTCGGGGAAGGGCGACGGGCGGGACGATGAGCGAGCACGAGCGAAATTCCGAGGACGACGCGCCGGCCGCGCGCAGCACGCCGGCCGCGCATCACGACCCTCAGGACCGCAGCGGGGCGCGTGCCCTGTTCATCGAGCTGCGCTCCTTGCCGCAGGGCAGCCCGGAGTACGCGGAGCTGCGCAACCGGCTGGTCCGGATGCATCTGCCGCTCGTCGAGCACCTCGCGCGCCGCTTCCGCAACCGGGGCGAGCCGCTGGACGACCTCACGCAGGTCGCCACCATCGGGCTGATCAAGTCGGTCGACCGCTTCGACCCGGACCGCGGCGTGGAGTTCTCGACGTACGCGACGCCGACGGTCGTCGGTGAGATCAAGCGGCACTTCCGGGACAAGGGCTGGGCGGTGCGGGTGCCGCGGCGGCTGCAGGAGCTTCGGCTGTCGCTGACCACGGCGACGGCGGAGCTGTCCCAGCTGCACGGCCGCTCCCCCACGGTGCACGAGCTGGCCGAGAAGCTGGCGATCTCGGAGGAGGAGGTCCTGGAGGGCCTGGAGTCCGCCAACGCGTACTCCACGCTGTCCCTGGACGTCCCCGACACCGACGACGAGTCCCCGGCGGTCGCGGACACCCTGGGCGCGGAGGACGAGGCGCTGGAGGGCGTCGAGTACCGGGAGTCGCTCAAGCCGCTCCTGGAGGACCTGCCGCCGCGCGAGAAGCGGATCCTGCTGCTGCGGTTCTTCGGGAACATGACCCAGTCGCAGATCGCGCAGGAGGTCGGCATCTCGCAGATGCACGTCTCCCGGCTGCTGGCGCGCACGCTGGCGCAGCTGCGGGAGAAGCTCCTCGTCGAGGAGTGACGGCTGCTTCGAGGAGTGACGGCTACTTCCGGGCGTTGCCGGGCCCGCGGATCCCGAGGGCCCGGGTCGTCTCGGGGTTGATCAGCAGCACCAGCGCGGCCACGGCGACGACGGCCAGCGCGATCCCCGCCGGGATGGACATGCTGTCGGCCTGGAGCAGGTTGTAGGCCACCGGCAGCGCCATGATCTGCGTGATGACGGCGGGACCCCGGCTCCAGCTCCGCCGGGCCAGCAGACCCTTGGCGGCGAGCAGCGGCAGCAGCGCGAGGACGACGAGCGTGATGCCCCCGGTGACGGCCTGCCGGCGACCGTCCGGCTCCCCGGTCAGCCCGAACACCAGCATCCAGACCCCGCCGACCACCAGCGCCAGCCCCTCCAGCCCGGCCAGCACCGCCGCAGCGGTCAGCCGCGCCGGACGCGGGCCCACCTCATCGGCGTCGACGGCTTCGGGACTGGGGTTTCGCGCAGAGGTCACCCTTGCAGGGTAGCGGCCGGGGGCGGGAGTCGCGGGCGAGGTGGGACGGGGCAGGTCCGCCGCGGGTCCGGTGGGCGGGACGGGTGTGCGCGCCCGGAGGCTCGATCCGCGCCCCCGTGTTCAGGTTCACGCCTCGAACTCGGCGTGATCCGCACTCCGGCCTGGGCCCGGTACCCCTCAGTAGGTACGCTGCCATCCATGCGTGCACTTCTCGTGGTCAATCCGGCGGCAACCACCACAAGCGCACGTACGCGCGATGTGCTGATCCACGCGCTCGCGAGCGAGGTGAAGCTCGAGGCGGTCACCACCGAGTACCGCGGTCACGCTCGTGACCTCGGCCGGCACGCGGCGCAGAGTGAGGACATCGAGCTGGTCGTGGCCCTCGGCGGCGACGGGACGGTCAACGAGGTCGTCAACGGTCTGCTGCACGCCGGCCCCGATCCGGAGAACCTGCCGCGCCTGGCCGTCGTGCCCGGCGGGTCCACGAACGTCTTCGCCCGCGCGCTGGGCCTGCCCAACGACGCCGTCGAGGCGACCGGCGTACTGCTGGACGCCCTGCGTGAGGGCAGGGAGCGCACGGTGGGGCTGGGCCTCACGTCCGGTACGCCGGGCAGCGACGACGAGTCGGTCCCGTCCCGCTGGTTCACCTTCAACGCGGGCCTCGGCTTCGACGCGGGCGTGGTCGGCCGGGTCGAGCAGCAGCGCGAGCGCGGCAAGAAGTCGACGCACGCGCTCTACGTCCGCCAGGTGGTGCGCCAGCTGCTCGGCGAGCCGCACCGCCGGCACGGGACGATCACGCTGGAGCGGGACGGTGAGGAACTGGCGACGGATCTGGTGCTGTCCATAGTCTCGAACACCGCCCCGTGGACGTTCCTCGGCAATCGCCCCATGTACGCGTCGCCTAAGGCATCGTTCGACACCGGGCTCGACGTATTCGGACTCAGCCGCCTGTCCACGGCCTCGGTTGCCCGGTATGGCACCCAGTTGCTCACTTCGTCCCCCGAGCGCGGCCCCCAGGGCAAGCACGCCGTCTCCCTGCACGATCAGACCGAGTTCACCTTGCATTCGAAGGTGCCTCTGCCCCTCCAGATGGACGGTGACCACCTGGGGCTGCGTACGAGCGTGACGTTCACAGGCGTACGCCGTGCACTGCGTGTGATTGTGTGAGCAGAAGGGGCGAAAGTCCTTTCACTCGAACGTTTAGGCCAGGATCCACCCCATGGAAGTACGGCTGTGACCTAGTCGACACCGAGGAATCAAAAAAAACTTTCCGGAAGGGGTTGTATCCGCCGCTGAGGTTTGCGAGTCTCTACGTGGCGATCGGGACGGCCCGCAGAACCGGCCTCCGAGATCACCGGAACCCCTCATCAAACCACAGGACCACGCCAGGGAACCTGGCAGTCGGCCCTTCACTTGTTGAGGGATTCGTGAAAGCGTTCACATTCACAAGCAACCTGCACGTAATACCAAGGAGAGGTAGCAGCCATGGACTGGCGTCACAACGCCGTTTGCCGCGAGGAAGACCCCGAGCTCTTCTTCCCCATCGGCAACACCGGTCCTGCGCTGCTGCAGATCGAGGAAGCCAAGGCCGTCTGCCGTCGCTGCCCGGTGATCGAGCAGTGTCTGCAGTGGGCGCTCGAGTCCGGCCAGGACTCCGGCGTCTGGGGTGGTCTCAGCGAGGACGAGCGCCGCGCGATGAAGCGCCGCGCCGCCCGCAACCGGGCTCGTCAGGCCTCCGCCTGACATCACCCACCCCGCTGACAGCCTGAGCTTGGCGGCGCGTACAGCGAGTACGCAACTCCCGCCCCCGAGCACGCAGCGCGCAGTACCCCGATGCGCTTGAAAGCAGCAGCGAGCACTGGCCTCGGACCGATCAAGGTCCGGGGCTCTTTGCTTTGTACGGAGGGTCGCGGGGACCTTCGGGCCCGCCCACCGCGAGTCGCGCCGCGGACCCGCCCCAGCGCGTCACCCCTGTGCCCGCTCCGCGCGTTACTTCTGTGCCCGCACCGGGATGTCCAGCAGCACCTGGGTGCCGCGCTCCGGCGCCGGGACCATGTCGAAGGTGCCGCCCAGCTCCCCCTCGACCAGCGTCCGCACGATCTGCAGCCCGAGGTTGCCCGAGGTGCGCGGGTCGAAGCCGGCCGGCAGGCCCACGCCGTCGTCCTGGACGGTGACCAGGAGGCGGGCCTCCTTCGTCGTACCGCCACGGACCGCCGCGACCTCGACGGTCCCGGTGTCGCCCTCGCGGAAGCCGTGCTCCAGGGCGTTCTGCAGGATCTCGGTCAGCACCATGGACAGCGGGGTGGCCACCTCGGCGTCGAGGATGCCGAAGCGGCCGGTGCGCCGGCCTCTGACCTTGCCCGGGGAGATCTCGGCGACCATCGCGAGGACCCGGTCGGCGATCTCGTCGAACTCCACTCGCTCGTCCAGGTTCTGGGACAGCGTCTCATGGACGATCGCGATGGAGCCCACGCGCCGTACGGCCTCTTCGAGCGCCGCGCGGCCCCGCTCGGACTCGATCCGGCGGGCCTGGAGGCGCAGCAGGGCCGCCACCGTCTGGAGGTTGTTCTTCACCCGGTGGTGGATCTCCCGGATGGTGGCGTCCTTGGTGATCAACTCGCGTTCGCGGCGGCGCAGTTCGGTGACGTCCCTCAGCAGCACCAGGGAACCGATGCGGGTGCCCTTGGGCTTGAGCGGGATCGCGCGGAACTGGATGACCCCGTCGTTGGCCTCGATCTCGAACTCGCGCGGCGCCCAGCCGCTCGCCACCTTGGCCAGGGCTTCGTCCACGGGACCGCGGGAGGGGGCGAGTTCGGCGGTCGTCCGGCCGAGGTGGTGGCCGACGAGGTCGGCGGCGAGGCCGAGGCGGTGATAGGCGGAGAGGGCGTTCGGGGAGGCGTACTGGACGATGCCGTCGGCGTCGAGCCGGATCAGGCCGTCGCCCACGCGGGGCGAGGCGTCCATGTCGACCTGCTGGTTGGCGAACGGGAACGCGCCGGCCGCGATCATCTGGGCGAGGTCGGAGGCGGACTGGAGGTAGGTCAGCTCCAGCCGGCTCGGGGTGCGCACGGTGAGCAGGTTGGTGTTGCGGGCGATGACGCCGAGGACGCGGCCCTCACGCCGTACGGGGATCGACTCGACCCGTACGGGGACCTCCTCGCGCCACTCCGGGTCGCCCTCGCGCACGATCCGGCCCTCGTCGAGCGCGACGTCCAGCATGGGGCGGCGGCCGCGCGGGACCAGGTGGCCGACCATGTCGTCCTGGTAGGAGGTGGGGCCGGTGTTCGGCCGCATCTGGGCGACGGAGACATAGCGGGTGCCGTCGCGGGTGGGGACCCACAGGACCAGGTCGGCGAAGGAGAGGTCGGAGAGCAGCTGCCACTCCGAGACCAGCAGATGCAGCCACTCGAGGTCGGAGTCGTCGAGGGCGGTGTGCTGGCGGACCAGTTCGTTCATGGAGGGCACGTCTGCGAGCGTACCCGGCGGTCTGTACGGCGCCGAAACGCGGCGGTCCGGGGCGGCACCGCCCCCGGAAACACCCGCGGGCCGCGGCGCCTGGGAGGGACCCTCAACCCTCCCGGCACCGCAGCCCGGAGCAATATCGGCCGTGGGGTGTGCGGTCCCGGTCGGCCGAAGGATGAGGAGCCGGGGCAGTCAGGGCAGAGAGCTCCGGTTCCTCGCTCCGTCTTCCTGTGCGGGGAAGACGGATGCTTGTTCCCACGCATGGGATGACCGCACAGTCGGTTTTCGCGAGGCTGGTCTGCAACGATTGTGGACTAGACCACTGCGCGTGTCCATGCGTCGGAGGCTGTTTGTTGCCGTCTGGTGCCGGCGTTGCCGGTTGTCGGCTGCCGGCTGTGCTGTCGAAGACCGTGCGGCGCGGGCCGTCGTCGTTGCCGGCCCCTGGAAGCCTAACCCGCTCCGGTCATCCGCGGGGCCAGATCGTCATGGCAATTTCGGCGAGTGCCTCCAGTTCCGCGCGGCTCGCGCCGTCGCGCGCCTGCTGGGACATGCCCTGGATCATCGCTCCGGTGTGCCGGGCCAGGGCCGCCGCGTCGGTGCCGGACGGCAGCTCACCTGTGGCGATGTCCGCCCTGATCCGGCTTTCGATGGCCGCGATGTTGGCGTTGCGGCGCTCCCGCAGGGCCTGCTCCACCTCGGGGCTGGTGCAGTTCGTCGCCGCGTGGACGACGAGGCAGCCGTGCGGCCGGCCGGGGGCGGTGTACTCGGCGGCCGCCTCGCGCAGCATGCGCCGCACGGCGGCCCGTGCGGTCGGCTCCTCGGCGAGGGCGCGCGCCGCGAAGGAGCCGTAACGCGCGCCGTACACCTCGACGACCTCGTCGAACAGCGCTCGCTTGTCGCCGAACGCGGCGTAGAGGCTGGGGGCGCCGATGCCCATGGCGCGGGTGAGGTCGGAGACGGACGTCGCCTCGTACCCGCGCTCCCAGAAGGCCATGATCGCCCGCTCCAGGGCGGTCTCGCGGTCGAAGGAGCGGGGGCGGCCGCGGCCACGCCCGCGCCCGCGGGGGCCGACGGGGGTGGACTCCTGTCCGGTGGGGGTCGCCTCCTGTGCCTCCGATACGGCTTCGCGCACGGCGCGGGTCGCTTCCCGTCCCTCCCGTGCGGCCTCGCGCACGGCGGGCTCCTCCGGCCCGGCGGTGGCGGTCCCGCGGCCTGCGGTCGTCGCGGCCTGCGCCTCGTTCCCCTGGGTGCTCACCATGGAGTGCATTTTATAGCGGGCGCTAGACAAATGTCAGCGGCGTGATCTACGGTCATTTCTGTAACGACTACTAGAGAATTGTGAAGGGGGCGTCGTCATGGGCGCGCTGAGCGGGAGGACGGCACTCGTCACGGGGGCGAGCAGGGGCATCGGGCGCGGGATCGCCGAGCGCCTGGGGCGCGACGGGGCACGCGTCGCGGTGCACTACGGGACGAACGAGACGGCGGCGAAGGAGACGGTCACGGCGATCGAGGCCGCGGGCGGATCGGCCTTCATGATCGGCGTGGAGCTGGGAACGCCGGGGGACGCGGATGCGCTGTGGGCCGAGTTCGACCGGCACGCGGACGGCGTGGACGTCATCGTGAACAACGCGGGGATCGGCACGTCGTCGCCCCTTGAGGACATCACCGAGGCGGAGTACGACCGGCTCTTCGCCGTGAACGTGAAGGCGCCGTACTTCATCGTCCGGCAGGGCCTCGGCCGGCTCCGCGACGGCGGCCGGATCGTCAACATCTCCACCGGGCTCGCACGCAACGCCGTGCTGCCGGACCTGACGGCGTACGCGATGACGAAGGGCGCCCTGGACGTCCTCACCCGGGACCTGTCCAAGATCCTGGGCCCTCGCGGCATCACCGTGAACTCGGTGGCTCCCGGCTACATCGAGACGGACAACACGGCGGCGTTCCTCGGCACGGAGGAGGGCCGGGCACAGGCGGAGGCGATATCGGCCCTGGGCCGGGTGGGCACCCCCGCGGACGTCGCGGACGTGGTGGCGTTCCTGGCCTCGGAGGAAGGGCGCTGGGTGACGGGGGGCTGGGTGGACGCCACGGGCGGTTCGCTGCTCTGAGCCGGGGGGATGGCGGGTACCGGAGGGCGGGAGGGGAGGGAGGTGGAGGGGGTTCACGGGCGGGCCGGGGGGTCCACGGGCGGGCCGGCCGGCGGGCCGCCGCCGCGCGTCCGCGACACCTGGGACGGCCGGCGCCGCTCTGTTAGATTGGTCTAAACCACATGACCCTTTCGGGTGCCCTTCGAGTCCCCTCTTCAGATCGGCAGGCCCAGCGTGGAAGTTGTCATCGTTCCGGACGCCCAGGCCGGCGGCGAGCTGATCGCCGAGGCCATGGCCCAGCTGCTCCGGCGCAAGCCCGACGCCCTGCTCGGTGTGGCCACCGGCTCGACTCCGCTGCCCATCTACCAGGCCCTCACGGCCAAGGTGCGCGCCGGCGAGGTGGACGCCTCGCGGGCACGGATCGCGCAGCTCGACGAGTATGTGGGGCTGCCCGCGTCGCATCCGGAGTCGTACCGCTCGGTGCTGCGACGGGAGGTGCTGGAGCCGCTGGGGCTGTCGATGGACGCGTTCATGGGCCCCGACGGGGAGGCGGAGGACGTCCAGGCGGCCTGCGAGGCGTACGACAGGGCGCTCGCCGAGGCGGGCGGGGTGGATCTCCAGCTGCTCGGGATCGGGACCGACGGGCACATCGGGTTCAACGAGCCCTGCTCCTCGCTCGCGTCGCGGACCCGGATCAAGACGCTGACCGAGCAGACCCGGGTGGACAACGCGCGGTTCTTCGACGGGGACATCGACCAGGTGCCGCACCACGTCATCACACAGGGCATCGGGACGATCCTGGAGGCGCGCCACCTGGTGCTGCTGGCCACCGGGGAGGGGAAGGCGGACGCCGTGGCCGCGACGGTGGAGGGACCGGTCGCCGCGGTGTGTCCGGCGTCCGCGCTGCAGCTGCATCCGCACGCCACGGTCGTGGTGGACGAGGCGGCGGCGTCCAAGCTGAAGCTCGCCGACTACTTCCGGCACACGTACGCCAACAAGCCGGAGTGGCAGGGCATCTGAGAGCCGGCCGGTGCGACGGGGGCCGGCCGGAGCGGCGGCGCCGGCCCTCGTCGGTGGGGTCCCTGGCCCGGGAACCGACCATTCATCAGCGCTGGTGATAGACCAATGGTCTAGTCCAATTCGGACACCTCGCAGGACCAGCAGGCGGCGACCAGAGTTCGAAGGCTGCGCCGACCAGCGGTTATGCGGTCATGAAGAGGCACGAGCCTTTCAGTGGGAACCGGGCGAAAACGGCGGACGCGACCGTCATACTCGGGTAGACCACTTCAGCGGGCTGGACTAGACCAACGCAGGCGGCGACGGTATACAGAGGGGATCATCGGAGCGTACGGACGATGACCTCCGAGGAGACCTCTGCGGAGGACGACACCTCGACGGAGCCGGGAAGGCGGAGCATGAGCACCGACGTCAGCAGTGCGGAGAACGAGACCGGGGCGACCGTCCGTACCGCGCGTGTGCCCAAGTACTACCGTCTGAAGAAGCACCTGCTCGACATGACGGAGACGCAGGCGCCGGGCACCCCGGTCCCGCCCGAGCGCACGCTGGCCGCCGAGTTCGACACCTCGCGCACCACCGTCCGCCAGGCGCTCCAGGAGCTGGTCGTCGAGGGCCGGCTGGAGCGGATCCAGGGCAAGGGCACCTTCGTCGCCAAGCCCAAGGTCTCCCAGGCGCTCCAGCTCACCTCCTACACCGAGGACATGCGCGCCCAGGGCCTGGAGCCCACCTCGCAGCTGCTCGACATCGGCTACATCACCGCCGACGACCGCCTCGCCGAGCTGCTCGACATCACCGCCGGCGGCCGGGTGCTGCGCATCGAGCGGCTGCGCATGGCCAACGGCGAGCCGATGGCCATCGAGACCACCCACCTCTCGGCCAAGCGCTTCCCCGCGCTGCGGCGGTCGCTGGCCAAGTACACGTCCCTCTACACCGCCCTCGCCGAGGTCTACGACGTCCACCTCGCCGAGGCCGAGGAGACCATCGAGACCTCGCTGGCCACCCCGCGCGAGGCGGGCCTGCTCGGCACCGACGTCGGCCTGCCCATGCTGATGCTCTCCCGCCACTCCCTGGACCGGGAGGGCAAGCCGGTGGAGTGGGTGCGGTCGGTCTACCGCGGCGACCGGTACAAGTTCGTGGCCAGGCTGAAGCGGCCCGCCGAGTAGCGACTTCGTGAAGGCGATACCGACTTTGTAAAGGCGATACCGATATGCGGACGAGGGGTTCCTCTGCCGCGACACCGTGACCTAGATTGCCAGCCCATTAAGCAGGTGATCAGTGAGGGGACGGAGTCGCCAAGATGTCGGAAGCGCCAGAAGTGAGCCAAGGGCCGGTGGTGACGCCCGTGCGCGTCGTCATCGCCCTCTGCCTCGTCGCACCGTTCGTGGCCATGCTGTGGGTCGGTTCGTATGCCAAGACCGACCCCGCCCTCGCCGGTATCCCGTTCTTCTACTGGTACCAGATGGCGTGGGTGGTCATCTCGACCGTGCTGACGATGATCGCTTTCAAGCTGTGGCAGCGTGACCAGCGCGCCCGCCGGGGCGGTGAGCAGCGATGAAGGACGGCGTGAACGGCGTCGCACTCGCCGTCTTCATCTTCTTCTTCCTGGCCGTCACGGTCATGGGCTTCCTCGCCGCGCGCTGGCGCAAGGCGGAGAACGAGCACAGCCTCGACGAGTGGGGTCTGGGCGGCCGGTCGTTCGGCACCTGGATCACCTGGTTCCTGCTCGGCGGCGACCTTTACACGGCGTACACCTTCGTCGCCGTACCGGCGGCGATCTACGCGGCGGGCGCGGCCGGCTTCTTCGCCGTGCCGTACACGATCCTCGTCTACCCGCTCATCTTCACGTTCCTGCCGCGGCTGTGGTCGGTGTCGCACAAGCACGGCTATGTGACGACCTCGGACTTCGTGCGCGGCCGGTTCGGCTCGAAGGGGCTGTCGCTGGCGGTGGCGCTCACCGGCATCCTCGCCACCATGCCGTACATCGCGCTCCAGCTCGTCGGCATCCAGGCCGTGCTGGACGTGATGGGCGTCGGCGGCGGCGAGGACACCAACTGGTTCATCAAGGACCTGCCGCTGCTGATCGCGTTCGGGGTGCTGGCCGCGTACACCTACTCGTCGGGTCTGCGGGCGCCGGCGCTGATCGCGTTCGTCAAGGACACCCTGATCTACATCGTGATCGCCGTCGCGATCATCTACATCCCGATCAAGCTGGGCGGCTTCGACGACATCTTCGCCAAGGCGGGCGAGAAGTTCGAGACCACCGGGACCGGCGGGCTGGTCCCGCCGGAGGCGGGCCAGTGGACGTACGCCACCCTGGCGCTCGGCTCCGCGCTGGCGCTGTTCATGTACCCGCACTCGATCACCGCGACGCTCTCCTCCAAGAGCCGTGAGGTGATCCGCCGCAACACCACGATCCTGCCGCTGTACTCGCTCATGCTGGGTCTGCTGGCGCTGCTGGGCTTCATGGCGATCGCCGCCGGGATCAAGGTGCAGAACGGCCAGCTGGCCATCCCGCAGCTGTTCGAGGACATGTTCCCGGACTGGTTCGCGGGCGTGGCGTTCGCGGCGATCGGCATCGGCGCGCTGGTGCCCGCGGCCATCATGTCCATCGCGGCGGCCAACCTCTTCACCCGCAACATCTACAAGGACTTCATCCGGCCCGACGCCACGCCCGAGCAGGAGACCAAGGTCTCCAAGCTGGTGTCGCTGCTGGTGAAGGTGGGTGCGCTGGCCTTCGTGCTGACCATGGACAAGACCGTCGCCATCAACTTCCAGCTGCTCGGCGGCATCTGGATCCTGCAGACCTTCCCGGCCCTCGTCGGCGGCCTGTTCACCCGCTGGTTCCACCGCTGGGCGCTCATCGCCGGCTGGGCGGTCGGCATGATCTACGGCACGGTCGCCGCGTACGGGGTGGCCTCCCCGACGCAGAAGCACTTCGGCGGCTCGTCGAAGGAGATCCCGGGCATCGGGGAGATCGGCTACATCGGTCTGACCGCGTTCGTGCTGAACGTGATCGTGACGGTCGTCCTGACCTTCGTCCTGCGCGCGGCCAAGGCGCCCGACGGCGTGGACGAGACCAAGCCGGAGGACTACACGGCGGACGCGGGCGATCCGGGCGTGCAGGTGGAGCTGCCGCCGGCGACGGCCGGCTCGGCGCACTGAGCCCGGCGACGGCCTGCTCGGCGCACTGAGGCCGGCGTGGGCCCGGCGTGAGCCTGTCGCGAGCCGGTCCTGAGCCGGCTCCGGACAGCCGGTCGGCGGCGATCCGCGTGGTGCGGGTCGCCGCCGGCCGCGTGCGGGGTCCGGTCCGGTGGGCCGTCGTGTCAGTCGTCTCGGGTGCGCCGGGCCATCTCCGCCCAGAAGCGGTCCAGTTCGCGGACGCGCATGCCCACCCAGTGGGGTGTCTTCCGGCGCAGGCCCCGGGGCAGGCAGCGGCGCCAGCGGCCGGGGAGGAGAGCCTGCTGCTGGCGGCAGAAGGGCTCGCGGATCTCGCCGCGCGGGACGCAGCCCCGCGGCGGGTACGGGCAGAGCTGGAACGCGCAGTCCGGCAGGCAGGTCTCGCCGGGCGGGGGCAGCACCGAGGTCCCGGCCTGGAGCCCGGGCCGCAGCGGTGTCCGGTCGGTGCTGATGCACGGCGGCAGCAGCATGTCCGGCCGCTCCACGCGGGCCAGCCGCTCCTCGACCTCGTCCGGATGCCCGTCCCGCTCGATGAGGTTGAGCATCACCAGCACGTCGGCGACGAGGCGCTGGGCCCGCGGGTCGAGGGTGCTCCAGCCGACCGAGGGCGGAATCCACAGGTTGTGCTTGCGGTACCCGCCACTGCCGCGGGGCCGCGAGCCGATGGTGTCGCTGACGCCCTTCTCGTCGATCCACAGGAAACGTTCCGGCTCGCCCGTCTCCAGGGCGAGGGCCACCAGGTCGCCCGCCTCGGCGACGAACGGGTGGAGCCGCCGCCGGTGCCCCGGCCCGCCGGACCCACCCGACGCACCGGACCCGCCGGATCCGCCGGACCCACCGGGCGCCCGGTTCACCGTACCGGCCATCGACAGCCACCGTTCCACGGTCTGGACGGCGCTCGCCCCGCCGATGCCGGTGCCCCTGCGGCGCGTCCCGTCCGGGCTCTCGTCCGGCCCGCTGCCGGCGCGGCCGTGCTCGTGCCGGCCCGCGGTGTCCGGCAGCTCCCACAGGCACAGCGCCTGGAGCAGCGAGAGCTGGCTGTACCAGCAGCGGGACCGCTGGAGCACGGTCTCCGCCTGGCGGATCAGCTCCGCGCGGTTGCCCGGGTAGGTGTCCGGATGCCGCTTGCGGCGGTTCGCCGCGTACTTGAAGCCCTGGGCCAGCGCCGTCTCCAGGGCGAGCGGCAGATCGGGCGTGCCGCCGGTGTACTTCGGGTCCAGGTGGCGCAGCCACCGGGTGAGCCGCTCACGCGCCTCGTCGCGGTGCGCGTCGTCGACGGAGCCCAGCAGCATGGGCACCATCCAGGCCCGCATCACGAACTCCCGGAAGAGGGTGACCCGCCGTTCCCGGTAGCGCTGGTTCAACGCCCGGCGCCGGCGCATCAGTTCCTCGACCCGTTGCGGCGTCCGCGCCCGCGCGCTCCCCCGGGCGCTGCGGGCGCGCGTCATCTCCGCGGCCCACGCCTCGTACTCCCGCCGCTTCCAGGCCTTGAGGTCGTGGATCGCGGTGGTGTACTCCACGATCGGATCGGTGGTCAGCCCGACCCGCTCCCGGATCACGGCGAACGCCGCGTTGCCCCCGCTCCCGAACTCCTGCGCGGCGGCCAGGCGGATCCGGTACACAGGCTCCACGGTGCCCATCCGGAACAGCAGCCAGTACAGGGGCGTGGTGTCCATCCGGTCGGAGACCTGGCGCAGCGCCGCCCCGAGCTGTTTGAGCAGCCTGAGCTTGGCGTCCTGGAGGGTGCGCGGATCGCCCTTGAAGCCGGGCCAGCGGGCGTGCACGGCGGCGACGATGTCCGCGAGGAACCGCGGGTCGGCCTCCACGCTCTCCACCTCGACGGCCGCCGCGTACAGGTCGAGGGCCTTGGGATCGTCGGTACGGCGCTGGGCGGCGGCGTACAGCCGGCGGGCAAGGGTCCGCCCGCGCGCGGGGGTCTGCCGCCACCGCTCCCGGACCTCCTTGCTGAGCTCGGCGCGCACCCCGGTGCCGCCCGCCGTGAGTTCCGCCGCCCGGCGACGGGACAGCAGGACGAGGGAGATGAGCAGTTCACGGCTGGGTCCGGGCGGCTGCAGCGCCTGTTCGACCAGCCGGCCGGCCTCCGGTTCGCCCAGGTGGTTGAGGACGCGGAAACCGAAGTAGGCCTGGATGATGCTGTGCGGGAAGCGGACCTTCTTCTCGAAACCCTCGACGAGCCGCAGCTTGTCCGCGTTCGCGATGAAGGCGGCGAGCAGGGCGTGGCACTGGTCCCGGTTCCCCTCGCGCAGCCGCCGGCTCGTCTCGTCGCCGAGCCGGTCGCAGAGCGCGCCCCAGATCCGCTGGCGGTGCCATGCGGAGAAGACGGTGCCGTGTCCGCCGTACCGGTCGAAGCCGCGCCGGGCGGACCAGAGGTGGTCGGCGCGGGTGCGGGCGCGCCGGGCGGGGCCGGCGTGCAGGTCCTGGTCGAGCAGCTCGCCGAAGCCGACCTCGAGTTTGTCCTGGAGCAGGCCCACGCAGGCGAGGGCGCAGACCACCTCCAGGGTCTCGCGCCGCTCACGCGGGCCGAGCGCCACGGTGTCCCGCAGCAGGCCGTCGCACAGGGCGGTCTCCCAGGTCTCCAGCAGCCACAGCCGCAGGGTGCCGCGGTCCCGGCTGCGGGTGTCGAGCCGGTAGGGGTCGTCGCGCGGGCGGTCCCGTTCGAGCAGGCCGTGCTGGTGCAGTTCGCGGGCGATCTGGAGGTAGATCGGCGACTCGGTGACCTCGGCCGTCTCCACGATCCAGTCCACCCGCCGCTCGTCGGTGCCGGGGACCCGGGAGGCGACGAAGTGCAGTGCCTCCTCCTCGCTCAGCGGCTCCAGCTCCACGATCGCGGCGGGTGTGCTCTCCAGCGGGCTGTGCGGCCGGGAGGCGATGACCAGGGGCAGTCGCTCGGCGTGGGCGCGTTCGATGGCGCGGCGGATGATGTTGTCCCGGCTCTGCTGGGCGCTCTCGTCGAGCAGGGCCTCCTCCAGGCCGTCGGCGATGACGACCACCTTGTCGTCGGCGAGCAGTTGCTGCCAGACCCGCTCGTTCTTGGTGCGGGCGAGGATGCCGCGCGGCGCCTCCTCGGCGAACCGCTGCTTGGCGAGCAGTTCGAAGTTCAGGGCGCTGCCGTGGTCCGCGTCGCGCAGCCGGACGGGCACCGGTACGGCCCGCTGCCGGGCCAGCAGCTCGGTCAGCCGTACCAGGACGGCGGTCTTGCCCGCGCCGACGCCGCCGACGAGCAGGTACGGCCGCCGTGTCTCGCGCTGCCGCAGCCGCTCGGCGATCACCTGGGCGACCTCCTCGCGGCCCACGATCCGGTCGATGTCCGGTCCGGCGGTGAGCACCAGCCGGCGGGGGCAGGAGCGGGCGCGGGCGAGGTAGCGGCGCTTGGTCCAGCTGTACCACCAGAACAGGAAGAGGGCGGCGGCGACGGACGCGGTGAGGACGGGGCCGATGAAGCGCAGGAGGTCGTCGAGGCCGTTGGTGTCGCCGCCCAGGCGGTCGATGACGGTGTCCTTCCCGGTGGCGAGGTTGTAGACGGCCTCCCCGCACCACGCGACGACCAGGAGCGCGCCCAGCAGCCAGATGATCCGGGTCACGGTGGTGTAGGAGAGCCATCGGCGCCATTTACCGGGGCGGGTGGCGCCGCGCCGGGCCTCCAGACGGATCGTCAGGGTGTGCCAGTAGCCGAGCAGGCCGTGCCGGACCCGGCTCGCCGCGCGCCGCAGTTCGAGTGTCGACATCGGCGCGTCGCGCGGGCGCCGCCTGCCCGGCGGGTGCCGTACGACCCGTGTCACGGGACGGCCCCGGTCACGGTGCGGCCTTGGTCATATTGCGGCCTTCGGGCATGGTGCGGCCTTCGGCATGATGCGACCTCTGGGTACGGCGCGCCCCTCGGCCTGGAGCGCCCCCGCCCCGGTCCGGCGACCCCCGGCATGACGCTTCTCCTTCACGGGAGTCCTGTTTCCATGGAATCACTCCGGCGGGGGCCCGCAACCCGGCTGTGGAGCCCCGGCGCCTCTGTGGAAGACCCCGGACGCTGTCAGACCCCTTCGGCACACTCGGTCCCATGGAGATCGTCATCCGCCCCGTCACGCCCGCCGAGTACGACGCCGTCGCCGAGCTCACCGCCCAGGCCTATCTCCGGGACGGATTGCTCGACTTCGGGGAGAGCGACGCGTATCTGCACGAGCTGAGAGACGTGGCGAAGCGGGCGGCCGCCGCGGAGGTGCTGGTCGCCGTGGCGAAGGAACAAGGGCGCACGGCGGAGCAGGGGGTGCGGCTGACGGAGGGGAGTGAGCGGGCAGCGGAGGAGGGAGAGCGGGTCGTCGGCGGTGTGACGTTCGTCCCGTCCGGTGGGCCGATGGCCGACATCGCGGGCCCCGGCGAGGCCGAGATACGCATGCTGGCCGTCGCGCACGAGGCGCGGCGCCGCGGGGTCGGCGCGGCCCTGGTGCGCGCCTGCGTCGACCGGGCCCGCGCCACTCCGGGCTGTGTCCGCGTCGTCCTGTCGTCCCAGCGCGCCATGCGCTCCGCCCACCGCGTCTACGAACGGCTGGGCTTCGTGCGCACCCCCGGGCGCGACTGGAACCCGCTGCCGGAGCTGGACGACATCACTCTGCTCACCTATGAGTTGACCCTCTGAAACCGGCCCGACACAACATCTGGGGGTGCTACCGCCACCCGGCACAACATGTATGCTCATGCTCGCTGTCGCCGCAGGGGAATCCGGTGGGAATCCGGAACTGTCCCGCAACGGTGTACCCATGCCCGTATAGGCGTGTATGGGAGTCAGTCCGAGGACCTGCCGACAGTGCGCCCGGCCGTCCGGTCCGGGTGCCTGACGTCCGGGCCTCGTGGAATGGGCCGGTGGACGCGACGCCCGCGTGCGCTCGTGAGCTGCCCCCTGCCCTCGCAGGCCCCCGTGCCGAGCGAGGGAGAGCCCCCACGTGACCATCGCGCCCGCAGATCCGGCCTCAGCAGCGGTCCCGTCCCACCCCGCAGCGGTCCCGGCCCACGACGCGGCCGTCCCGCCCCAGGACCCCGACGGTCCCGGCGCCGCGCTGCTGCGGACCCTGACCGAGCTGACCGCCGATCTCCCCGACGCCGACCCCGGCCGGGTCGCCGCCGCCGCGCTGCGCGGCCGCTCCGCCCGCGCGGACGAGACGGAGCTGCGCGAGCTGGCCACGGAGGCGGCCGCCGGGCTCATCTCCGAGGACCCCGCCTACAGCCGGCTGGCCGCCCGGCTGCTGGCGATCGGCATCACCGCCGAGGCCGCCTCGCAGGGCGTCACGTCGTTCACCGAGTCCGTCGCCGTCGGCCACCGCGAGGGCCTGATCGCCGACCGCACCGCCGCGTTCGTCCGGCTGCACGCCGAGCGCCTGGACGCCCTCGTCGACCGCGCCGCCGACGACCGCTTCGGCTACTTCGGCCTGCGCACCCTGCACAGCCGCTATCTGCTGCGCCACCCGATCACCCGCAAGGTGATCGAGACGCCCCAGCACTTCCTGCTGCGCGTCGCCGCCGGTCTCGCCGAGGACGACACGACCCGCTCCGTGGAGGAGGTCGCGGCGCTCTACGGGCTCATGAGCCGCCTCGACTACCTCCCCTCCTCCCCCACGCTGTTCAACTCCGGCACCCGGCACCCCCAGATGTCGTCCTGCTACCTCCTGGACTCCCCCAAGGACGAGCTGGACTCCATCTACGACCGCTACCACCAGGTCGCCCGCCTGTCGAAGCACGCCGGCGGCATCGGCCTGTCGTACAGCCGGATCCGCGCGCGCGGTTCGCTGATCCGCGGCACCAACGGCCACTCCAACGGCATCGTCCCGTTCCTGAAAACCCTCGACGCCTCGGTCGCCGCGGTGAACCAGGGCGGCCGGCGCAAGGGCGCGGCCGCGGTCTACCTGGAGACCTGGCACGCCGACATCGAGGAGTTCCTGGAGCTGCGCGACAACACGGGCGAGGACGCCCGCCGCACGCACAACCTGAACCTCGCGCACTGGGTGCCGGACGAGTTCATGCGCCGCGTGAACGCCGACGAGCAGTGGTCGCTGTTCTCGCCGTCCGACGTGCCGGAGCTGGTCGACCTGTACGGCGAGGAGTTCGACGCGGCCTACCGCGCGGCCGAGGCGAAGGGCCTCGCGAAGAAGACCATGCCCGCCCGCGATCTGTACGGCCGGATGATGCGCACCCTCGCGCAGACCGGCAACGGCTGGATGACGTTCAAGGACGCCGCCAACCGCACCGCCAACCAGACCGCCGAGCCGGGTCACGTCATCCACTCCTCCAACCTCTGCACGGAGATCCTGGAGGTCACCGACGACGGCGAGACGGCGGTCTGCAACCTGGGCTCCGTCAACCTCGGCGCCTTCGTGGACCCGGCTCGTCAGGACATCGACTGGGAGCGGCTGGACGCCACCGTCCGCACGGCCGTCACCTTCCTCGACCGCGTCGTCGACATCAACTTCTACCCGACCGAGCAGGCGGGCCGCTCCAACGCCAAGTGGCGTCCGGTGGGCCTCGGCGCGATGGGTCTGCAGGACGTGTTCTTCAAGCTGCGGCTGCCCTTCGACTCGGCCGAGGCGAAGGCGCTGTCCACGCGGATCGCCGAGCGGATCATGCTCGCCGCGTACGAGGCGTCCGCCGACCTCGCCGAGCGCAACGGCCCGCTGCCCGCCTGGGAGAAGACCCGCACCGCGCGCGGGGTGCTGCACCCCGACCACTACGACGTGGAGCTGACCTGGCCGGAGCGCTGGGCGGCGCTGCGGGAGCGGATCGCGTCGGTCGGCATGCGCAACTCGCTGCTGCTGGCCATCGCGCCGACCGCCACCATCGCCTCGATCGCGGGCGTCTACGAGTGCATCGAGCCGCAGGTGTCCAACCTGTTCAAGCGCGAGACGCTGTCCGGCGAGTTCCTCCAGGTCAACTCCTACCTGGTCGCCGACCTGAAGGAGCTCGGCGTGTGGGACGCCCGCACCCGTGAGGCGCTGCGCGACGCGAACGGCTCGGTGCAGGACTTCGCGTGGATCCCGGAGGACGTACGGCGGCTGTACCGCACGGCGTGGGAGATCCCGCAGCGCGGCCTGATCGACATGGCCGCGGCCCGCACCCCGTTCCTGGACCAGGCGCAGTCCCTGAACCTCTTCCTGGAGACGCCGACCATCGGCAAGCTCTCCTCGATGTACGCGTACGCCTGGAAGTCCGGGCTGAAGACGACGTACTACCTGCGTTCGCGCCCCGCGACGCGCATCGCCCGCGCCGCCCGGGCGCAGCAGCCCACCGTCCCCGTGCAGCAGGCCGCCGACCCCGACGCGGTCGCCTGCTCCCTTGAGAACCCCGAGTCCTGCGAGGCCTGCCAGTAATGACCACCCGTAACGCCAATCTCCTCGACCCGGGCTTCGAGCTGACCCTGCGCCCCATGCGCTACCCGGACTTCTACGAGCGCTACCGGGACGCCATCAAGAACACCTGGACCGTGGAGGAGGTCGACCTCCACTCGGACGTCGCCGACCTCGCCAGGCTGACCCCCGGTGAGCAGCATCTGATCGGCCGGCTGGTCGCGTTCTTCGCGACGGGCGACTCGATCGTGGCGAACAACCTGGTGCTGACGCTGTACAAGCACATCAACTCGCCCGAGGCGCGCCTGTATCTGTCGCGCCAGCTGTTCGAGGAGGCCGTCCACGTCCAGTTCTATCTGACGCTGCTGGACACCTACCTCCCCGACCCGGACGACCGGGCGGCGGCGTTCGCGGCCGTGGAGAACATCCCGTCCATCCGGGAGAAGGCCGAGTTCTGCTTCAAGTGGATGGACTCGGTGGAGCAGATCGACCGGCTGGAGACCAAGGCCGACCGGCGCCGTTTCCTGCTGAACCTGATCTGCTTCGCCGCGTGCATCGAGGGCCTGTTCTTCTACGGCGCGTTCGCCTACGTCTACTGGTTCCGCAGCCGGGGCCTGCTGCACGGCCTGGCGACCGGCACCAACTGGGTGTTCCGCGACGAGACGATGCACATGTCGTTCGCGTTCGACGTGGTCGACACCGTCCGCAAGGAGGAGCCGGACCTCTTCGACGACCGGCTCCAGCAGGAGGTGACGGACATGCTGCGGGAGGCCGTCGAGGCGGAGCTGCAGTTCGCCCGCGACCTGTGCGGTGACGGCCTGCCGGGCATGAACACCGAGTCCATGCGGCAGTACCTGGAGTGCGTGGCCGACCAGCGCCTGACCCGGCTGGGCTTCGCCCCGGTGTACGGCTCGGAGAACCCGTTCTCCTTCATGGAGCTCCAGGGTGTCCAGGAGCTGACCAACTTCTTCGAGCGGCGCCCGTCCGCGTACCAGGTCGCGGTGGAGGGCACCGTGGACCTGGACGAGGACTTCTGAGGCTTCCGCGAGGCCATCGGTGCGACGCGGCCGGGGCCGGCCCGAGGAGCCGGCCCCGGCCCGTCCGCCGTCACCTGGGCACGGGCCTCAGCAGCAGCCGCTGCGGCCGCAGCGTGATGCCGACGCGGGTGGCGTCGTCGGAGCCGGCCACCTGCTCGAAGCGGTACTTCGTCGCCACGGCCGCCGTGATGAGCGTCAGCTGAGCCATCGAGAAGTGGTCGCTCGGGCACTTCCGATTACCCACACTGAAGGGGCTCATGGCATATTTCGGAACGTCCTTGGCGCGTTCCGGAAGCCATCGGTCGGGGTCGAAGTCGAGGTGGCGGTCGTACGATTGCGGGTCGCGCTGGATCGCGTACGGGCTGTACACGATGTCGGCTCCCGCCGGAATGCGATAGTCGCCGAGGACGGTGTCGGTCACCGCCCGCCTGGTCAATATCCAGACGGCCGGGCGCAAACGCATCGCCTCGACGACGACATTGTTGGTGTGCCGCAGCTTGCGGACGTCCTCGAATGCCACCGGACGCCCACCGGTTACGGATTCAACCTCTTCCCGGACCTTGTCCGCGTGTTCGGGATGTTCCGCGAGCACCTGGAGCAGCCACATGATCGTGGAGGCGACGGTTTCGCTTCCGGGGGTGAGTATCGCGACGACCTGGTCGTGGATCTCCTGCTCGCCGATGGGCTCACCATTCTCGTCCTTTGCCTCCAGCAATGCCGTCAGCAAATCGTCCGGCTTTTGACCGGATGCCCGGCGCTCGGCGATGATCTCGTCGACGAGCAGATGCAAGTCGGCCAGGGCGCGGTTGAATTCGCGGTTGGCGGGCAGCGGCAGCCGGTACAGCGGCCCCAGCGGGATCACCATCCGCCGGTACATGCCCTGGAAGACGACGGCGAGCGCGGTGCACAGCCGCTCGGCCCGCTCGTCCATGTACTGGCCGCGCAGCAGGCAGCGGGCGGCGATCCGCACGGCCACCCGGAACGACTCGGCGGTGCAGTCGATCGTCTCGCCGGGCCGCCAGCGGGTGGTCAGCGCGTGCGCCTCCTCCTCCATGACCGGCCCGTAGGCGGGGATGGCGTCCAGCCGGAAGGCGGGCTGGATGGTGCGGCGCTGGCGGCGGTGGCGGGGGCCGTTGGCGGTGGCCACGCCCTCCTTGCCGAGCAGGCCCTCCAGGGACTCCCACAGCGGCCCGTCGATCTTGAAGTCGGGGCTGAGGGCGAGGGCGCCGGTGAGCGCGGGGGTGGTGACCGCGTACACCGTCTTGGGGCCGAGCCTGAGCCGGACGACGTCGCCGTGCTCGCGCAGCCGGGCCATGAAGGCCAGCGGGTCGCGGACGAGCTTCGGGCCGTGGCCGAGGAGCGGTACGGCTCCGCCGGCGAGGGGCGGTTCGCGCAGTTCCGGTGCCCGGCCGGAGTCGGGGGCCGCGGGCTTGACGGACTCGACGGTCATTTCTCACCTGCCGCTTCGTTGTCGACGTACGGGGGCGTGGACCGGTCGTCCCAGCTGTCCACCCGATACCGGCCGGACTCGTGGTGGAACCAGTACACGGAGCTGAACCAGTTCCGCATATTCGCGACGCAGGTGCGCACGGCGACGGCGAGTTCCTTTCCCCGCACCGTTCCGTCGTCGAGGCTGTCGGCGAACCGCAGTGCCTCCCGCTCGGCGGTGACGAAATCGGATATGCATCGCTCGACGCGCTGCCGGACTTCGGCGATCGCTTCTTCCAGAGTCAGCCCTTCATGGGTGATGAGACTGATGCCGAGATTATGGACCTCGTCTCCCGCGATTTCCTTGGGCAGCGAACAGAGGTCGTTGTACCAGGCGGCGAATTCCTGACTGAGCAGCGCCGCCCGCCGGAATGCCGGGTGTTTCCGTACCGGGTCCGGGAGTTCGGTTCCCGCGCTCGGTTCCAACAGATCGGTCCATATCCAGTGCGCGAAGGTGAGCCGGCGCAGTTCCAGGTATTCCTCGACCGGTGGCACGACTCCCTCGGTACGGTTGCGGAATTCCCGGTCGTACGCCTCGATCACCGCGTGGAAGTGGCGGGCGAACCGCGCGTTCCAGGTGCCGGGCAGGAACGAGTACAGCCGCAGCACACTGTCCGCGAACGCGGCCACCACCGGGTCCTCGTGACGCAGGTGGTCCCGGGGGTGGTCGAGGGCCGTGTGCAGCCGGGCGCGCAGCCGGTCCCAGGCCTGCGGGCGGCGGTGCACGATGTCCCGGTCGTGGCGGTCGTCCCAGACGAAGAACCAGGCGCTGTAGTCCCCGATCGCCTGCATGACCTCCTCGGGGGCGCCGAGGTAGTACCCGGCCATCAGGTCGGTGTAGCACAGGCCGTCGGCATATTCCTCCACCTTGTCCGCCGGCATCAGCCGCTTTTCCAGCAGCCAGGTACGGGTCTTCTCCTGGAGCCTGGGCCAATACGGGTGCAATTGCCTGGGAAACGCCGCCTCGATCACCGGAAGTGCGAGCGACGGTGGAACGGCGACCGCGGTCGCGGTGGTGCTGTGTGGGAAAGCAGGCACGAACAAACCCCTCTCAGCCGCCGGTCGGCACACACCCCTCGGCCGTGCCGGGCGTGCGCCGTTGCGTAACCCCGCACTTCCCATTCAGCACTACAACTGACCGCTCTGGGAACGGATTTGCGGTACTCACTCCCCCATACTGCCGAGACACCCCTCTTGCGTGACCGGTTCTGGATCAGCGCGGAAGTGACGCCGTGCGAACCTACGACGCGCAGACGAACGGCGCCTGGTCAGGAAACGAAACCTGGCCAGACGCCGTGCGAAACGCGCCCGACGGGCGCGCGGAACTCACTCGTTGGGGACCACGGGGTACCGGGGCTCGTTCTCGGCCATCTGCCGCAGCGCGTCCTTGCGGTCCCGCTTGGAGAGCCGGTCGATGTACAGGTAGCCGTAGAGGTGGTCCGTCTCGTGCTGCAAACACCGGGCGAAGTACCCGGTGCCGCGCACCTTGATCGGGTTGCCGTACTCGTCCTGGCCGGTCACCTCGGCGTAGTCGGGCCGGGCCAGCGGCATGTACGCGGTCGGCACCGACAGGCAGCCCTCGTTGCTGTCGTCGAGGCGGCGCCGGTCCGCGGGCAGCTCGACCAGCTTCGGGTTGCACACCACGCCGACGTGGCGCACGCCCTCGTCGTCCGGGCAGTCGTAGACGAACACCTTGCGGTCGACGCCGATCTGGTTCGCGGCCAGGCCCACGCCCTCGGCGGTGCGCTGCGAGGCGAACATGTCGTCGACCAGCTTGCGCAGTTCGTCGTCGAACTCGGTGACGTCCTGGCACTCCTTGTGCAGCACCGGGTTCCCGACGACGGTGATCGGCCGGGAGGTGCCGCGCTCCCGGTACGCCCGCTCGCGCTCCTCGCAGTCCTCCGTGTCGATGACGAAGCCCTCGTCGTCCACGGGGAGCACGCCCACGTGCTGCTGATCGGTGTCCTGCTGCGCCATGACCGACGTATGCCTTCCTAGGAAAAACAAGGGTGCGATGCGCATCCAGGGTACGGGCAACGCACCCCTCGGGGGCGCGCGGAACGACGCGACCAGCCACGACGGACCGCCACCCGGCAAGGGCGCTAGCAGACCTCTTCGAGGTCCCGCCAGTCCCTGGAGTCCGGGCTGTCCGCGACCCACCCGTCCAGCAGACCCCGGACCAGTGAGGCCGGCGCGGCCACCCCGCACTCCCGTTCCGGCACCCACAGCTGCCCGTCGGTGCGGTGCCCCAGTGGGCCAGGATGCCCCGGCTCGCTGTGGTCGTGGGGATCGAGATGCTCCCCGTCCCCCTCGTCCGCCGGCATCCGCGACTCCGAGCACATCCGGCACAGCAGCCGCACCGACGACGACCAGTCCTCCGCGGCGAACCCGGCCTCCGCGGCCAGCTGCTCCAGCGCGTCCCGGTCCGCCTCGGTGGCCGCCTCCAGCAGCACCACCCAGGTCGGCACCGGCGAGGGCGCCCACAGCTCGATCTCGTCGAAGACGGGGTAGGTGTGCCCGGCGGCCGTGGTCCGCTCCCCGTGCGGCACCCCGTCGTGCAGCACGACCTCGCCCCAGCGCCGTCCGGACGACGGCAACGGGATCGACAGGACCTCCATCCGGGCCGGGTCGAGCCGGCGCCCCCACACCACCTCGGCCTCGCCCTCGGGCGACAGCCGCACCGCCGCGCTGCCCAGGTCCATGCCGACGGGCTCGCCGGAGTCCGTGGCGCCGCCGGGCACGTGCAGCCCGTACGCCTGCCAGGCGCGGCGGGCCAGCGGCCAGTCCTGGAGCGCGGTGGCGGCGATGCCGACGTTCCACCAGTCGGGCGCCCCGGTCTCCCGGTCCAGCAGCGCGACGGCCCGCAGGCCCGCGGCCCGCGCCTGCTCCCAGTCGTGCCGGAACTTGTGCAGCAGCGCGAGGTTGAACCAGGACTCCGACAGCCAGGGTTCCAGATCGGCGGCGCGTGTCAGCAGCGCGCCCGCGTCCTCGTACCGGCCGTCGCCGATGAGCGTGAACGCACGGTCGGTGGCCTGCCGCCAGGAGGCGGAGGGCCGGTGCCGTCCCTTGCCGAAGATCCTCACGATTCCCGCCTGCCAGTTCCGTGGAGTGGGCCGGCTGTGCCCCCGGACAGCCTCTCGGACTCCCTCTCCTTCGCATCCAACCACGTACGCCTGGAGCGGCGCTCATTACCCATGGGTTACCCACCCACGGGCAGGGTCAGACAGTCCCGTGACAGCACCCGGGCCAGCGCTTCCACCACCTCCGGGGCGTACTCCCCCGCCGTCGCGAGGCGCAGTTCCTCCAGCGCCGTGAGGGGCCCGCCGGGTCCGGCGCCCTGGGCCTTCTCCTCGTACGCGTTGACCACCCGGACGATCCGCGCGGCGAGCGGCTGCTCCGCGCACGGATCGGCCTGCCGCTCCACGATCTCGGCGACCTGCGGGCTCACCCCGGTCTGCCGGACGACGGCCCCGCCGAGCAGTGCGATCCTGCGCTGCTCGGCGGCGGGCAGCGTGGCGGTGGCCCCGGCGGGCACCGGGTCGACCAGGCTGAGCTGCCCGATGTCGTGCATCAGCGCCGCGTACTCCAGGACCGTCAGCTCGGCCTCGGACAGGCCCAGGTCGCGGCCGACGGCCCGGCTGAGCGCGGCGACCCGGCGGGCGTGCCCGGCGGGGGTGTAGCCGGCGATCTCGGTGGCGCGGGCCAGGGAGGCGATGGTCTGCCGGTAGGTGGCGCGCACGGCGGCGTACCGGCGGACGGCGACCTGGGTGAGCAGCAGCGGCACGCTGAACACGGGCAGCGCCCACAGCCCGGCGACGGCGACCCCGAGCGCGATCACGGCGCCGGTCGCGCACACCGCGGAGCCGGCACCGGGCATGGCCCGCAGCTCGTCGCGCAGCAGCGGCCCGAACGGCCAGCCGGTGCGCGAGCCCGCCAGCGCGGCGGCCAGCACGGCGTCGCACAGCGCGGTCAGGGCGAGCAGCGCCAGCAGCAGCAGACCGTAGGCGGGGCCGATCCAGCCGTCGAACACGCCCCGGTTGTACAGCGGTTGGAAGCAGGCGGCGGCGAAGCCGGCGGTGAGCACCCGCCGGGCCAGGTCGTCGGACGTCGGCCCCTGGCCGCGCGCGAGGTGCGGGACGCAGCCGGCCAGCGAGGCGGCGAGGACGACGGAGACGACCTGGGCGACGCCGTGGCCGGTGGGCCGGCCGGCGTTCTCGCCGAGCAGGGCGTAGGACAGCGCCCCGGCGGCGCCGACCGGCGCGGCCTCCCGGATCCGCTCGGCCCCGGTCCACCGGGTCAGCTCCCCGAGGGCGACCAGCGCGCCGAACGCCAGCGCGACACCGCGCTCCGCGAGGCCGGTGGAGAGCGTGGCGGCGAGGCAGAGGGCGCTGAGCAGGGCGGCGCAGGTGTGGATGAGGGTGCGCGGCAGGCAGGTCGTCACCGGCGGGCCTCCTGCCGGCCGGTGGCCGCGCCGCCGTCCTGCCCGGCCGCGTGGGGCGCACCCCCGGACTCCTTCCGTCCGGCTCCCTCTCGGCCGGTTCCCTCGCGCCCGGCGCCCTCTCGGCCGGTTCCCTCGCGCCCGGCGCCCTCTCGGCCGGTTCCCTCCCGTCCGGCTCCTTCCCGTCCGGCTCCTTCCCGTCCGGCTCCTTCCCGTCCGGCGCCCTCCCGCCCGGCGCCCTCCCGCCCGGCCCTCTCCCGCCCGGCGCCCTCCCGCCCGGCGCCCTCCCGCCCGGCGCCCTCCCGCCCGGCTTCCCCGTGCCCGGCGCCCTCCCGCCCGGCTTCCCCGTGCCCGGCGGGGGACAGGGACGGCGGTCGCGGCGCCGGGACCTCGTCGGCGGTCACCGCCGGACGCCAGCCGTAGGTGCCGAGGGCCCGCGCCAGCGCGTCCACCATCCGCGGGTCGAACTGGGCCCCCGCGCACCGCTCCAGCTCCGCGAGCGCCGCCTCGACGGGCCGGGCCCGCCGGTAACTGCGGGTGGAGGTCATCGCGTCGAAGGCGTCGGCGACGGCGACGACCCGCGCCGACTCGGGGATCCGGTCGCCGACGAGCCCGTAGGGGTAGCCGCTGCCGTCCATCCGCTCGTGGTGGTGCAGGACGGCGGCCCGCGCCTCGCCGAGGAAGGAGATGCCCCGCACCATCTCGTGCCCGTACTCCGGGTGCAGCTCGATGATCCGCCGCTCCTCGGGGGTCAGCGGCCCGTCCTTGCGCAGCAGCCGGGTGGGCACGCCCAGCTTGCCCACGTCGTGCAGGATGCCCGCGAACCGCAGCACCTCGACCCGCTCGTCGTCCATGCCCAGCTCACGGGCGATCATCATGGACGCCTGGCCGACCCGCTCACCGTGACCGCGGGTGTACCCGTCCTTGATCTCGACGGCCTGCACGAGCGCCCGGATGGTGGCCTGGTGGGCGGCCCGCTCGCGGTGGTACTGGGCGAAGGCCCACCAGGAGACGCACATCGGCAGCAGCACGAGCAGGGAGGCGGCCGGCCCGTAGCGGCTGCGCCACAGCACGGCCATCATCAGGCCGGCCAGCCCGTGCACGGCGAGCGGCACGAGCGAGCGCGTGAACAGCCCCCGCCAGGCCCGGCGGGCCGGCACCCGCTCGGCGGCCAGCAGGACGCCGCCGTCGAGGAGGGCGAGGACCGCGCAGAACACCAGCACCGCGGCGGCGGCGGGCAGCAGCGCGTACGGGAAGTCGGCGGAGGCGACGGCGGCCCGCCCGCCCAGCAGCCCGAAGACCCGGGCCGCGGCCCACACCGCGAGGACCGGCTCGGCGGCCCGCCAGATCCGGCGCAGCAGCACCGGCCGCTGGTCGACCCGGGCGAGCAGCGCGCCCGGGAGCGCGACGAGCGCGGCGGCGGGCGGCGGCAGCAGAAAGGCGCCGGCCAGCAGCACGGGCTGGCAGGCGCCGGGCGACCGGCGGGCGGTGATCCGCTCGCCGGCGGCGTACAGGGCCGCCGGCAGCGCGACCGCCCACCAGGGGACGGGCGTCGTGGGCAGCGGAGCCAGACAGATCAGCGCGGCGAGGGCGACACCGGCGACGTACACCCGGGCCCGTGCCGGAACGGTCTCCATGCCGACGTCCCTCCCCAGCCCCGTCCCTGTCTGTCCAGGCTCGGAGCCTAGGGTGGCCGGGGGGAGGGTGCAGATTGATGGTCCGCCGATTAGCACATTCGGGTGACGGAACCCTGCCGGGCGGGTTCAGGACTCCTGGGGTGTCGCCGTCACGTCGTGCTCGGGCACGGTCTGCCCGGAGCGGATGAGCTCGATCCGCCCCATGACCTTGGCGCGCAGGTCGGTCGGCACCTCGTCGTGCCCGCAGCACCGCTTGACCAGCTTCTTCACCGCCTGCTCCAGCCCGTACTTCTCCAGGCAGGGCGAGCATTCCTCGAAGTGGTGCTGGAACTTGTCCCGGTCGAGGGGCGGCATCTCACTGTCGAGGAACTCGTACAGGTGGTCCAGGACCTCACTGCAGTCCGTCTCGTGCGGCTCTCCGCAGCTCATGAGCCCGAGCCTTTCGCTTCGTTCGACGACTCTCCGGCGCCGGCCGGGACCAGCCCGCGCTCGCGGGCGTAGTCCTCGAGCATGCCGCGCAGTTGACGGCGGCCCCGGTGCAGCCGGGACATCACCGTTCCGATGGGTGTCCCCATGATGTCCGCGATCTCCTTGTACGCAAAGCCCTCGACATCGGCCAGGTACACGGCGATGCGGAACTCCTCGGGGATCGCCTGGAGGGCTTCCTTCACGTCCGAGTCGGGCAGGTGGTCGAGCGCCTGCGACTCCGCGGAGCGCAGACCCGTCGACATGTGCGACTCGGCGCGGGCGAGCTGCCAGTCCTCGATCTCCTCGGCCGCGCTGCGCTGCGGTTCACGCTGCTTCTTGCGGTAGGAGTTGATGAAGGTGTTGGTGAGGATCCGGTACAGCCACGCCTTCAGGTTGGTGCCCTCGCGGAACTGGTGGAAGGACGCGTACGCCTTGGCGTACGTCTCCTGCACCAGGTCCTCGGCGTCGGCCGGGTTGCGCGTCATGCGCAGTGCGGCCGAGTACATCTGGTCGAGGAATTCGAGTGCGTCCCGCTCGAAGCGCGCGCTGCGCTCGGCGGTGGTCTCCGCACTCGTGTCCGCGCTGATGCCCTGGCCCTCGGGCAGCTCCGCCTGGCCGTTGTCGGTCCCTGCGTCGGTACCGCTGACCGGACCCACCTCCTCGAAAATACTTGCGGGGCCGAAACCAGTCCCACTCGAATCGGAGGATAGACGACGATCCGGTCCGCCCGCCGCCCGAACAGGGGCGGTCTTGGCCGCGTGCAGCACCGTCCAGTCCAGGTCAGAGCGGCTGCTACGGCTCGGGCAGAAGGTCGAACCCATGCGGCGGACTTCCTCTCCAACGACGTCGGTGCTGGTCGGTCAGCACTTCTGTCGGCCTCAACAGCGACCGCCCGCCGGACATTCCCGAGGCCTTGCCGAACTCTTTCCGAAGCCTTACCCGAGCGACCCGGTCCACTTCACGACCGCGTCCGTGACCACCGCCAGGGCCTCGGCCTGGTCCAGCGGCGCCCGCTTCGGCACGGCGAGGCCGTGATCGGCGTACGCCACCTCGACCAGCTCGAAGTCGCCGTCGGGGAACTCGCCGGGCCTCCCCCACGGGTCGTTGCCGCCCTGCACCACGAGGGTGGGCACCCCCGCTCCCAGCAGTTCCCCGGCGCGGGACTTCTCCGGCTTGCCCGGCGGGTGCAGCGGGAACGCCAGCGCGAGCACGCCGGCCGCGCCCAGCCCGGCGGCCGTACGGCAGGCCACCCGGGCGCCGGCGCTGCGCCCGCCCGCGATCACCGGCAGGCCCGGTGCGGCGAGGGCGGGCCAGACGCCCCGCCACCCGGTGTCCAGCGTCTTCGGCGCGGGCGCCATCTTCTTCCCGGCGACCCGCCAGGGCTGCTCGACGAGCGCCACGGTCACCCCGTGGCCCGGCAGCGCGGCGGCGACCGCCCGCAGGTCGCGGGCCTCGATCCCGCCGCCCGCGCCGTGGCTGACGGCGAGGACGAGACGGGCCTTGCGGGCCCGGTGCCAGGTGACGCGGGCGGTGCCCGCGTCGGTCTCGACGAGCTGGGTGGTCTCGGTGGTCGTCACATCAGAAGAGTGTGCCCTCCTCGGGGGCCGCCAGCTCCTTCAGCAGCTCCGGTCCGTTGTTGCGGACGTTGCTGACGGCCGTGGACACCGGGTAGGCGCGCATCAGGCCGGGCGGCGGCGGGGCGAGCAGCGCGCGCAGGTCGTCGGGGTCGGTGCGGGAGGGGTCCAGCCAGGCGTCCCAGCGGTCCGGGGTGAGCATCAGCGGCATCCGGGGGTGGATCTCGGCGAGCGTGCCGGGGCCCTCGGCCGGCGCCACGGCGAGCGGGGAGGTCTCCGCCTCGGTGGTGATCACCGAGCAGGTCGCCCACCAGGCCTGCGGGTGGTCGTCGGGGAGCGTGCGGTCGCGCCAGAACTCGTACAGCCCGGCCATCGCGAACACGCTTCCGTCGGCGGGCAGCACGAAGTACGGCTGCTTGCGGGGCCGCTTGCGCCGCCCCTCGACCTCCAGCTCCCGCTCCTGGCTGCCGGTGACCCACTCGTAGTAGCCGTCGGCGGGCAGGATGCAGCGCCGGGCGGCGAAGGCGCGGCGGAAGGAGGGCTTCTCGTGCACGGTCTCCGCGCGCGCGTTGATCATCCGGGCGCCGCCCTCGGGCGTCTTGGCCCAGGACGGCACGAGCCCCCACCTGAGCCTGCGCAGCTGGCGAACCGGACGCGGGTCGTCCGCGTCTTTCAGGGGGCGGTCCAGAACGGCGTAGACCTCCTTGGTCGGCGCCACGTTGTAGTCGGGCTCAAGAGTCTCCTCCGGCTCCTCCCACTTCTCGATGCCGAAGATCCCCGCGAGATCCTCGGGCCTGCGACTCGCTGCATACCGTCCGCACATGCGTGCCACACTGCCAGACTCCGTACGACCCGAGGGAGCGCCCCAGCAATCATGGACACCACCGCCACCTCGCTCTGGGACGAACTCGTCGGCACCCAGCCCGGCCCCGATCTGTGGGTGGTGCTCGCCACCCTGGCGGCCGCGCTGGCCGTGACCGCCCCGCCCGGCCTGTGGCGGCTGTCCCGCAACGCGATCACCATCGCCCACGAGGGCGGCCACGGCCTGGTCGCCCTGCTCACCGGCCGCACCCTCACCGGCATCCGGCTGCACTCCGACACCAGCGGCCTGACCGTGAGCCGCGGCAAGCCGTACGGCCTCGGCATGATCCTCACCGCCGCCGCGGGCTACACCGCGCCGCCCCTGCTGGGCCTGGGCGGCGCGGCCCTGCTGGCGGCCGGCCGCATCACGCTGCTGCTCTGGCTGGCGACGGCCCTGCTGCTCGCGATGCTGGTGATGATCCGCAACGCGTACGGCGCCCTGACGGTGGTGCTGACCGGCAGCCTGTTCGTCCTGGTGTCCTGGCTGACCGGTCCCCAGGTGCAGGCGGCGTTCGCGTACGCGGTGGTCTGGTTCCTGCTGCTGGGGGGCGTACGCCCGGGCTTCGAGCTCCAGTCGAAGCGGCGGCGCTGGAGGGGCCGGGAGGCGCCCTTCGGGGGTGGCGGCGTAGGGCGGGCGGGCCCAGCGCCCGACTCCGACGCCGACCAGCTGGCCCGTCTGACGCACGCGCCGGCCGGCGTGTGGCTGTTCCTGTTCCACGCGGTGTCGCTGTGCTCGCTGACCGGCGGCGCACGGTGGCTGCTGGGCTGGTGACGCCTGGCCCTCGGGGGCGCGGGGCGGTGCCGGCGGGCGGCCGCGCCGTGATGGGGGTCCCCCCGCTCGAGCGAGGCCGGGAGCGGGGAGCGACCTGCCCCGACGGCGCCGCACCCGACGACCAGCCGGTGCACCCCCTTCCTTATAAAGTGGGGCCCATGGCCCCGAACCCCGCCACCCCTCCCGCCCTCTGGCCCGCCCCGCACGCGAGCGGAGCCGTCGACGCGACGGTCCACGTGCCGGGGTCCAAGTCGGTCACGAACCGCGCCCTCGTGCTCGCCGCGCTGGCGAGCGAGCCCGGCTGGGTGCGCCGCCCGCTGCGCTCCCGCGACACCCTGCTGATGGCCGGTGCGCTGCGCGCGATGGGCGTGGGGATCGAGGAGACGGTGTCGTCCAGCTCGGCCGGTGTGGGGGCCCGTGACGTCACGGGCGAGGCCTGGCGGGTGCTCCCCAACGGTCTGCGCGGCCCGGCCGCGGTCGACGTCGGCAACGCCGGCACGGTGATGCGGTTCCTGCCGCCGGTCGCCGCGCTCGCCGACGGCCCCGTCCGCTTCGACGGCGACCCCCGCTCCTACGAGCGTCCCCTGAACGGCGTCATCGACGCGCTGCGCGTGCTCGGCGCCCGGATCGACGACGACGGCCGCGGCGCGCTGCCGCTGACCGTGCACGGCTCGGGCGCCCTGGACGGCGGCCGGGTGGAGATCGACGCGTCCTCGTCGTCGCAGTTCGTCTCGGCGCTGCTGCTGTCGGCGCCGCGTTTCAACCAGGGCGTCGAGGTGCGGCACACCGGCCCCACGCTGCCGTCCCTGCCGCACATCCGGATGACGGTGGAGATGCTGCGCGCGGTCGGCGCCCAGGTGGACACCCCGGAGTCGGGCGGCGAGCCGAACGTCTGGCGGGTCACGCCGGGCGCGCTGCTGGGCCGTGACCTGACGGTCGAGCCGGATCTGTCCAACGCCCAGCCGTTCCTGGCGGCGGCGCTGGTGACCGGCGGCACGGTGGTGATCCCGGACTGGCCGGCCCGCACCACCCAGCCCGGCGACCGGCTGCGGGAGATCTTCACGGAGATGGGCGGCTCCTGCGAGCTGACCGAGCAGGGCCTGCGGTTCACCGGTTCCGGCGCGATCCACGGCATCGACGTCGACCTGGGCGAGGTCGGTGAGCTGACCCCGGGCATCGCGGCGGTCGCCGCGCTCGCCGACTCGCCGTCCACGCTGCGCGGCGTGGCGCATCTGCGGCTGCACGAGACGGACCGCCTGGCGGCCCTCACCAAGGAGATCAACGAGCTGGGCGGCGACGTCACCGAGACCGCCGACGGCCTGCACATCCGCCCGCGCCCGCTGCACGGCGGGATCTTCCACACGTACGAGGACCACCGCATGGCGACCGCCGGCGCGATCCTGGGCCTGGCGGTGGAAGGTGTGCAGATCGAGAACGTGGCGACGACGGCGAAGACCCTCCCGGACTTCCCCGAACTGTGGACCGGGATGCTCGGGGCGTAGGGACGCGGGGAAAGTCATGCGCCGCTACGGCAAGCACACCGACGAGGACGACATCCGCAGCCGCCCCAACCGCAAGGGGAACCGGCCGCGCACGCACATCCGGCCCAAGCACGAGGACGCCGCCGAGGGCATGGTCCTCACCGTCGACCGGGGCCGTCTGACCTGCCTGGTCGAGGACCGGACGGTCACGGCGATGAAGGCCCGCGAACTGGGCCGCAAGGCGGCCGTGGTCGGCGACCGGGTCGCCCTGGTCGGCGATCTGTCCGGCACGAAGGACACCCTCGCGCGGATCGTGCGGATCGAGCCGCGCACCTCGGTGCTGCGCCGCACGGCCGACGACGACGACCCGTACGAGCGGGTGGTCGTCGCCAACGCCGACCAGCTCGCCGTCGTCACCGCCCTGGCCGACCCCGAGCCGCGCCCGCGGCTGATCGACCGCTGCCTGGTCGCGGCGTACGACGGCGGCCTCACCCCGCTGCTGGTGCTGACGAAGTCGGACCTGGCCCCGCCGGACACACTGCTGGAGCTGTACGGCGACCTGGACATCCCGTACGTCGTGACCAGCCGTGAGGAGCTGGAGAACGGCGACGCGGCGGACCGGGTGCGCGAGCATCTGAACGGCAAGATCACCGCCTTCGTCGGCCACTCCGGTGTCGGCAAGACGACCCTGGTGAACGCGCTCGTCCCGCGGGACCGGCGGCGGCTGACCGGCCATGTGAACGCGGTGACGGGCCGCGGCCGGCACACCACGACCTCCGCGCTGGCGCTGCCCCTGTCCGGCGCCGACGGCTGGGTGGTCGACACCCCGGGCGTACGGTCCTTCGGCCTGGCCCACATCGATCCGTCGCGGGTGATCAACGCCTTCCCCGACCTGGTGCCGGGCACCGAGGGGTGTCCGCGCGCGTGCGGTCACGACGAGCCGGACTGCGCGCTGGACGACTGGGTCGCCCAGGGTCACGCCGACCCGGCGCGCCTGTACTCGCTGCGCCGGCTGCTCGCCACGCGGGAGCGGCGGGAAGGCGACTGACCTCCGCGTTGTTTGTCCGTGGGACGGTCCGGTAAGGGCATAATCGCACCGAGCCACCATCAAGCTTGGCCAAAGTCGAGCGAAGCGGTCACAGTGCGTAACGGGGATTGACGGGGATCCACGGGGACAAACGGGAGGACAGCACATGGCGTGGCTGCTGGTCATCGTGGCCGGATTGCTCGAAACCGGTTTCGCCGTCTGTCTCAAGCTGTCCCACGGTTTCACCCGGCTGTGGCCGACGATCGCCTTCGCCGCCTTCGCCCTGGGCAGCTTCGGTCTGCTCACCCTGTCCCTGAAGAAGCTCGACGTGGGCCCGGCGTACGCGGTGTGGACCGGGATCGGGGCGGCGGGCACCGCGATCTACGGGATGATCTTCCTCGGTGACATCGTGTCCACGCTGAAGATCGTCTCGATCAGTCTGGTGATCCTCGGTGTGATCGGGCTCCAGCTGTCCGGTTCGGCGCACTGACGCCTCCTTAGCCGGGCTGCCGGGGCAGCACATGACGCACCAGCTCGGCGATGCCGCCCTCCCCCGGCGGCGCGGCCACACAGGACAGCGCGACCCGGACCACCAGCTCGCAGCAACGGGCCAGCTCGCCGCTCTCCGCCTTGCCGTCGTCGTGGCCGGGCCCGTCGCCGGGCCCGGTGAGGACGGCGACGGCCCGGTCGCGGACCAGGGCCACGAAGTCGCCGGGTGACGGCAGCGGACCGTCCGCGCGCCGCTGCGCGGGCACGGCGGCGGTGGACGGTGCGGCGGCGAGGGCCGGCGCGGGCAGCCGCTCGCTCCAGCAGCCGGTGAGCAGAGCGCGGACCAGCGCGTTCTCCCGGGCGGCGGCCGCGATCCACTCGGCGGTGGCGGTCAGCCGCTCCGCGGTGTCCGCGGGGGCGGTGAGCGCGCGGTCGACGCCGGCCAGGCACGCGTCCGCCTCCCGCCGCACCAGTGCGCGGGCGAGTCCGTCCTTGCTGCCGAACTCGTTGTACAGCGTCTGCCGGGACACCCCGGCCGCCGCGGCCACGTCCACCATCCGCACCGCCGGCCACGGCCGGCGCGCGAGCGCCCGGTAAGCGGCGTCCAGCAGGGACTCCCGCGCTGCAGGCATCATCGCCTCCCTCGCCGACCGGCGGCCCTGCGCCCAGATTTGACGCGGTCAAAACCACTGTCAAGGGTCCACGCAGGCACAAAGGGCGCACGAGGGACCGCGTGCGCGGGGCGGCGGGACGGCGGGGCGGGGGCACGGGACGTACGGCGAGGTCAGGTCAGTCGTAGAAGAAGAGCTCCAGGTCCTCCACCGACCCGGGCCCGTACAGGAACCCCTCGGCCCGGGCCACCTCCGTCCCGGGCGGGGTCTCGCCGGCCGGGAGCCGCCGCATCCACAGCTCGCCCTGCTCGCCGACCGCGTAGATCCCGGAGAGCAGGACGGCCATGCCCGCGGGGCGCGGCGGGCGGCGCCCGGCGACGGGCGTGAGGTCCCAGCCTCCGGCGCGGGCGGCCAGCCGGAGCGCTCCTGCCCAATGGGCGATCCGCCCGAGCCGGACGGGCCAGAGGTCACCGGTGAAGGGGGGCAGCCGTCCGCCGTGGAGGGGGTTGGTCGCGGCTGCGACGTCCGCCATCACCTGCCGCTCCACGGCGTCGCGCGCCCAGTGCCCCTCCTGGGCGTCCTCGATCGCGGCGGACAGCCACTCCTCCGCGCTGTCGAGCCGCGCCGCGAACGTGTCGTGCATACCCGCAGCATCGCATCCCCCGCCAGCGGCCCGCCCCGTGTGGCCCCGCAGCGCGCACGCCGGATACCGTTCCTCACATGCCGGACTACCTCGACGACCTCCGCCTCGCCCACGTCCTCGCGGACGCCGCAGACGCCGCCACCATGGACCGCTTCAAGGCCATCGACCTCAAGGTCGAGACGAAGCCGGACATGACTCCGGTCAGCGAAGCGGACCAGGCCGCCGAGGAGCTCATCCGCGGCCAGCTGCAGCGCGCCCGGCCACGGGACGCGATCCTCGGCGAGGAGTACGGCGTCGAGGGCACCGGCCCGCGCCGCTGGGTGATCGACCCGATCGACGGGACCAAGAACTACGTGCGCGGCGTCCCCGTCTGGGCGACCCTGATCGCGCTGATGGAGGCCGGCGAGGGCGGCTACCAGCCCGTCGTCGGCGTGGTCTCCGCGCCCGCGCTCGGCCGCCGCTGGTGGGCGGCGAAGGGCCACGGCGCGTTCACCGGCCGCAGCCTGCAGAAGGCGACCCGGCTGCACGTCTCGCGGGTCTCGAAGCTGGCGGACGCCTCGTTCGCGTACTCCTCGCTCTCCGGCTGGGAGGAGCAGGGCCGGCTGAACGGCTTCCTGGACCTGACCCGCGAGGTGTGGCGCACGCGCGCGTACGGCGACTTCTGGCCGTACATGATGGTGGCCGAGGGGTCGGTCGACCTGTGCGCCGAGCCCGAGCTGTCGCTGTGGGACATGGCCGCGAACGCGATCATCGTCACCGAGGCGGGCGGCACCTTCACCGGCCTGGACGGCCGCCCGGGTCCGCACAGCGGCAACGCGGCGGCGTCGAACGGCCTGCTCCACGACGAGCTGCTGGGGTACCTGAACCGGCGTCACTGAGCTTCACGCGCCCCCTTGTTGGCCCTCTCTTTGCCTGCCACTCTGAGAGTCCCCCCACTTGTGCACTTGTGAATCCCTGAACAATCCCCACCCCGGGGATCGTCAGGGCTTCAGGAGGAGGTGGCTCCCAGCCCATGCTCGTCCGTGACGCCATGAGCACCGTGGTCCTGACCATCGGCCCCACGCACACCCTTCGTCAGGCCGCCGCCCTGATGGCCGCGCGCAGAATCGGCGCGGCCGTCGTCCACGACCCGGACGCCGGTGCATTCGGCATCCTCACCGAACGCGACATCCTCAACTCCGTCGGCCTCGGGCAGAACCCGGACACGGAGTGCGCGCACGCCCACACCACCAACAACGTCGTCTTCGCCACCCCGGCGTGGACCCTGGAGGACGCGGCCCGCGCCATGGCGCACGGCGGCTTCCGGCACCTCATCGTCCTCGACCGCGACGAGCCGGTCGGCATCGTCTCGGTGCGCGACATCATCCGCTGCTGGGCCCCGGCCCGGCCGCACGTCACCGCGGCGCCGGCCGTACCGGCGTAGCACGCACGGCGGGCCGGGCCCCCGAGGGGACCCGGCCCGCCGCCCACGGCAAGCGATCCAGTGCTGGTCGGATTGTTCAGCCGCGCAGGGCCTGGACCGCGGCCTCCAGCCGCTTGCCGAAGTCGGCGTCCGCGTTGCGGAAGTTGCCGATCGCGCGCTCGATGATGTCCTCGCGCGAGACCTTGGCGATGAAGCCCGCCAGGTTGCCGATCAGCCGCTCCTGCTCGTCCGCGCTCATCAGCCGGTAGAGGTTGCCCGCCTGGACGAAGTCGTCGTCCTCGGCGTGGCGCGGCGTCGGGTGGTTGCCGGTGCCGCCGGTGAACGTGTCGAACGGCTGCCACAGCGGCCGGCCGGTCTGCTGCGGACCGCCGAAGCTGTTCGGCTCGTAGTTCTTTGCGCCGCCGTGCCGGCCGTCGTAGAGGAAGCCGTCACGGGAGTTGGTGTGGGCGACCGTCGCGTGCGGGCGGTTCACCGGCAGGTGGTCGGCGTTGATGCCGACGCGGTAGCGGTGCGCGTCGCCGTAGGCGAACAGCCGGCCCTGGAGCATCTTGTCCGGCGAGGGACCGATGCCGGGCACGAAGTGCGCGGGCGAGAAGATCGACTGCTCGACCTCGGCGAAGATGTTCCGCGGGTTGCGGTTGAGCTCCAGCTTGCCGATCTCGATGACCGGGTAGTCCGCGTGCGGCCACACCTTGGTCAGGTCGAACGGGTTGAAGCGGTACGTCGCCGCCTCGGCCGCCGGCATGATCTGCACACCCACGGTCCAGCTCGGGAACTCGCCGCGCTCGATGGCCTCGCGCAGATCGCGCTGGTGGGAGTCGGGGTCCTCACCGGCGAGCCGGTTGGCCTCCTCCTGGGTGAGGTTCTTGATCCCCTGGTCGGTCTTGAAGTGGTACTTGACCCAGAAGACCTCGCCGGCCTCGTTGTTCCACTGGAAGGTGTGCGAGCCGAAGCCGTCCATGTGGCGGTACGAGGCGGGGATGCCGCGGTCGCCGAACAGCCAGGTCACCTGGTGCGTGGACTCCGGGCTCAGGCTCCAGAAGTCCCAGACGTTGTCCGCCTCCTGCGAGCCCGTGTACGGGTCGCGCTTCTGGGTGTGGATGAAGTCCGGGAACTTGATCGCGTCCCGGATGAAGAACACCGGGGTGTTGTTGCCGACGAGGTCGTAGTTGCCCTCCTCGGTGTAGAACTTCACCGCGAAACCGCGCGGGTCGCGGACGGCGTCCGCGGCGCCGAGGTTGCCGGCCACGGTGGAGAACCGCAGGAAGACCTCGGTCTGCTTGCCGACCTCGGAGAGGAACTTGGCCCGCGTGTACCTGGTGACGTCGGCGGTCACCGTGAAGGTGCCGTAGGCACCGGCGCCGCGGGCGTGCACGACACGCTCCGGGATGCGCTCACGGTTGAAGTGGGCCAGCTTCTCGAGCAGGAGCTGGTCCTGGACGAGCACCGGGCCACCGACGCCCGCCGTCTCGCTGTTCTGGTTGTCGGCTACCGGAGCACCGGCCTCGGTGGTGAGCGGTCCCTGAGTCACGGACGCACCTTCCTGTCTTCCCTGTCCCTTGTTCTAACGCCGATCTCGATCCTACAATAGACAATGTCTAAGTCAAGTAAGTCTCCAATTCAGGGGAGACTCCAACTTCACACCCATTCGGGACATAGGTCCCTTGCTGTTAGGCTGGTGCCATGAGCGACCTTCTTGATCGACTGCGCGGACGCGGATGGCGGATGACCGCGCAGCGGCGCGTTGTGGCCGAGGTCCTCGACGGCGAGCACGTTCACCTCACGGCCGACGAGGTCCACGCCCGAGCCGTCACGAAGCTGCCCGAGATCTCCCGGGCGACCGTCTACAACACCCTCGGCGAGCTGGTCTCCCTGGGCGAGGTCATCGAGGTCACCACCGACAAGCGGGCCAAGCGGTACGACCCGAACGCGCACCGGCCGCACCACCACCTGGTGTGCGCCCAGTGCGGCTCGATCCGCGACGTCCACCCCACCGGCAACCCGCTGGCCGACCTCCCCGACTCCGAGCGCTTCGGCTTCACGGTCTCGGACGTCGAGGTCACCTACCGCGGCATCTGCCCGAACTGCGCGTCGGCGTAGTCAGCGGTACGACCGGTACGGCAAGGCCCCGGCACCCATGGGTGCCGGGGCCTTCCGCATGCCCTGAAGCACGGGAACACGGAACACGAGACACGGGGACGCGGGGCGCGGGGACACGAGGAAACACCGAGGGCCGGAACCCTTCCGGATTCCGGCCCTCGATCTTCAGTAGCGGGGACAGGATTTGAACCTGCGACCTCTGGGTTATGAGCCCAGCGAGCTACCGAGCTGCTCCACCCCGCGTCGACGAATGCAACATTACGTCAACGTGCCGCCAGAGGCAAATCACGCCGACAGTTCCTCCCGCAGCGCGTCCCGCAGCCGCGCCGCCCGCTCGGCCACCTCCGCCGGCCCCAGGGACACCGCGAGGTCCGCCCAGCGCTGCCCTTCGTCCAGCTCACCGCGACGCGCGTAGACGAGGGCGAGCCGCAGCGCCGCCCGTCCGTGCCCGTCGTGGGCGGCCCGCTTCCACCACAGGACCGCCTCGGGCTCGCTCCCCTCCCGGGCCAGCAGCAGGCCCAGGTTGAACGCCCCGTTGCGGGATCCCGCCTCGGCCGCCTCCCGGTACCACCGCGCCGCCTCGACGACATCCCCGCGCGCCGCCGCCAGCATCCCCACCCGCACCTGTGCCCGCCGGTGCCCCTGCGACGCCGCCCGCTCGTACCACTCCTCGCACTCGGTCCGCCGGTGCACCGGCTCCCCCAGCTCCGGCCCGGCCCCCGCCGGCTGCCGCGCGTCGAGCACGGTCGCCAGCCGGTACGCCGCCTCCGCGCTCCCCCCGCCCGCCGCGCACCGCAGATGCCGCTCCGCCTCCAGCTCGTCGCCCTCCCGCAGGCGCGCGATCCCGACCTGGAGCGCCGCTTCGGTGTGCCCGGCCGCCGCCGCCCGCTCGTACCACCGCAGGGCGGCGTCCTCCTCCCCCCGGCCCGCGTAGAGAATGCCGAGGTTGAAGGCCGCGTCCACGCTCCCCGCCTCCGCGGCCTTGGAGAACCACGGCTCCGCCCCGGTCTCGTCCCCGCCCTGGAGCAGCAGGATCGCCAGCGCGTTCGCCGCCTCGCGGTGCCCGGCGTACGCCGCCCGCCGGTACCACTGCTCGGCCTGCGCGGTCCGCCCCTGCTCGGCGCAGAGCAGCCCGAGGTTGTACGCGCCGTTCACGTCCCCGGCGTCCATCGCCGCCCGGTACCAGCGTTCCGCGGTCTGCGTCTGCCCGCGCTCGGCGTGCAGCGCGCCGAGGGCGTTGGCCGCGTTGCCGTCGCCCTCCTGCGCGGCGCGCAGCCACCACACGGCGGCGCTCTCCTCGTCGCCGGCGTCGCGCAGCAGGAACCCGAGCGCGCACGCGGCCCGCGCCTCCCCGTCCTTCGCGGACGTCAGATACCAGCGCCCGGCCTCCTTCAGTTCGCCGCGCCGCTCCAGGATCGCCCCGAGGTACAGCGCGGCCCGGCGGTGCCCGCGCGCGGCGGCCTGCCGGTACCACTGCTCGGCCTCCTCCGCCGCTCCCACCGCTCCCCCGGTCCCACCGACACCGTTGTCACCGTCGGTGTCCCCCGCGGCGGCGGCTCTGCGGTCCAGCGCCCGCGCCAGCCGGTACGCCCCTTCGCGGTGCCCGCGCTCGGCGGCGGCCCGCAACCACTTCTCGGCCTCGGCGTCCCCGCGGTGCTCCAGCAGGTCGGCGAGCGCGTACGCGCCCAGCACATGGCCCTGCTCGGCGGACTGGCGCAGCCAGTACTCGGCGGCGGGCTCGTCCCCGCGCTCGCGGTAGTGGCGCCCGAGCGCGTGCGCCGCCGCGGCGGAACCGGCGACGGCGGCGATCCGCCACCATCCGGCCGCCTCGTCGGGGTACCCGCGCTGGTGCAGCAGGACGCCCAGGTTGTTCGCGGCGGCCCGGTCCCCGGCGGCGGTGGCGGCGCGCAGATGGGGCTCGGCTCCGTCGAGATCGCCACGGCGCAGCAGCATCGCCCCGAGAACGCTCATCGCCTCGATGTCACCGGCCTCCGCGGCGATGCGGTGCCGCGCCTCCTCGGCCGCCTCGGCGGCCTCGTCACGGGTTTCCTCCTGGCCGGTCGGCTGCACAAACCGCCCTGTCTCGAACAGAGTTGCCATGTCCCCCATAACGTCCATCGTCGCACCACCCGCAACCCGGGTACACCTCGTATACCGAAGCCAGTGAGGTCACTTCAGCGTTTTGTCGACATGCCCACAGAGAGACAAGTCAAACACAGATCGCCCAACTCCCCACGGCGGCACGGCGATGCGCCGCGTCGGCACATGAGTTCGCACACGACGAAGGCCCGGATCCTTGTGAGGATCCGGGCCTTCGTCTTTCAGTAGCGGGGACAGGATTTGAACCTGCGACCTCTGGGTTATGAGCCCAGCGAGCTACCGAGCTGCTCCACCCCGCGCCGTTGTTTCTCCACCGTATCACGGCGCGGGGGGAACACTTGATCAGCTGCTGGAGGCCGGCTTCGGACTGGGACTGGCGGAGGCGCCGCTGTCACCGCCGCCTTCTCCTCCGCCGTCACCGCCGGACTCCCCGCCGGAGCCACCGCCCCCGCCGGTCCGGTCGGCGCGCCCCTGGGCCTCCTCGGCTCGCTCGAGCGCGTCCTCCAGGTCCTGCTGCGCCCGGCCGTACGCCTCCCAGTCGCCCTTCTGCAGCGCCTCCTGGCCGGCGTCGAAGGCCTTCTGCGCGTCGGCGAGGGCCTCTTCGACGGTGGGATCACCGGTCGTCGGCGGAGTCGTGGTGTCGCCGTCGCCTTCACCGCCCTCGTCCTCGGGTGGCTGCGGCGCCGAACCCTCCGCGCCGAACACCTTGTTGAGGGCTTCCTCCAGGGTGTTCTCGAACGCGGTGTTGCCGCCGTAGGTCACCAGCACCTTGCGCAGCAGCGGGTACTTCAGCCCGCCACCGCGGACGTACACGGGCTCCACGTAGAGCAGTCCGCCGTCCAGCGGCACCGTGAGGAGGTTGCCGTACTCGACCTCCGAGTCGCCGCCTCGCAGCAGCCTGATGGACTCGGCGATGTCCTGTTCGGAGTTGAACTGGCTCTGCACCTGCTTGGGTCCGGAGACCGTGGTGCTCGTCGGCAGTTTCAGGATTCTGATCTGCCCGTAGCCGCTGGTGCCCGCTTCCGCGTCGACGGCCATGAACGCGCTCAGGTTGTCGCGGCCGTTGGGCGTGAAGGTGGTCGTCAGCGAGAACGCCTGTTCCTTCTGGTCGGGCATCTTCATGCTCAGGTAGTACGGCGGCACCGCGTCGCCCGTCCTGTTGGTCGGGTCGTCCGGCACCTGCCACACCTCGCTGCCGCTGAGGAACGTCGTAGCGTCCTTCACGTGGTAGCGGGTGAGCAGTTCGCGCTGCACCTTGAACAGGTCCTGCGGGTAGCGCAGATGGGCCATCAGCTCCTCGGAGATGGCGCTCTTGGGCTCCACCGTGTCCGGGAACGCCTTCATCCAGGTCTTCAGGACCGGGTCCTGGGTGTCCCACTGGTAGAGCTTGACCTCGCCGGTGTACGCGTCGACGGTCGCCTTCACCGAGTTGCGGATGTAGTTGACCTGGTTCTGCTGGGCGACCACCGCGCGCTGGTCGTTGGTCGCGGTCAGCGAGTCGGCGGTGGTGTCACCGAGGGTCGTACGGGAGGCGTACGGGTAGCCGTTGGTCGTCGTGTACGCGTCGACGATCCACTGGATCTTGCCGTTGACCACCGCCGGGTAGGCGTCGCCGTCGATGGTCAGCCACGGGGCGACCGCCTCGACGCGCTCCTTGGGCGTGCGGTTGTACAGGATCCGCGAGCCCTCGCCGATGGCGCCCGAGTAGAGGATCTGCGGCTCGTTGAACGCCACCGCGTACGCGGCCCGGTTGACCGGGCTGGAGAGGTTGACCCCGCTGTCCGCCTGGTAGCTGTAGGTCTTCTCGCCGCTGTCGTCGGAGTAGTCGATCTCCTTCTGGGGACCGCCGACGATCGAGTACGTGGTGGTCTTCTCGCCGTAGTAGATCCGCTGCTGGTACTCCGGCAGGTCACCCTTGGACGGCAGGTCCGACTCGGTGAAGACCGGGCGGCCCTCGGAGTCGGCGGTGGTGCCCTTGGCGGCGACCACGCCGTAGCCGTGGGTGTAGCGGAAGTGGTTGTTGATCCAGTTCTTCTTCGGGATGCCGGCCAGGTTCAGCTCGCGCAGACCGATGACCGTGTCCTGGTCCTTGCCGTCCTGGCTGTAGCGGTCGACGTCCAGGTTGGTCGGGAACGCGTAGTAGTTCCGCATCTGCTGGAGCTGCTGGAACGTCGGCGAGACGATGTTCGGGTCCATGATCCGGATGCTCGCCGCGCCGTCCGCGTCGTCCCGCAGCTGCGCCTTGTCCTCGGTCTTGCTGGTCCCCGGGTAGTCGCTGACCTTGGTCCCGTCGATGCCGTAGGCCTCACGCGTGGCCCTGAGGTTCTTCTCGACGTACGGCGCTTCCTTGGCCTGCTCGTTCGGCTGGACCTGGAACTTCTGGACGATCGCCGGGTACAGCCCGCCGATGAGGATCGCCGAGAGCACCATCAGGCCGAAGCCGATCAGCGGTAGCTGCCAGGTGCGGCGCCAGATGGTCGCGAAGAACAGCAGCGCGCAGATGACGGCGATGCAGAACAGGATCGTCTTGGCCGGCAGATAGGCGTTGGCGTCGACATACCTGAGGCCGGTCCAGTTGTCCGTCGCCTTGAAGTCGCTGGACTTCACCGCGAGGCCGTACCGGTCGAGCCAGTAGGCGACCGCCTTCAGGGCGACGAAGATGCCGATCAGCACCGACAGATGCCCGGTGGCGGCGGCCGTGGCGCGGGCGCCGGGGCTGGTGACGCGCAGTCCGCCGTACAGGTAGTGGGTGAGCGCGGCGGCGATCACGGAGAGGATCACGGCGGCGAAGCCGAAGCCGAGCAGGAACCGGTACCAGGGCAGGTCGAACGCGTAGAACTTGACGTCCAGGTGGAACTGCGGGTCCTTCTGGCCGAAGGGCACGCCGTTCACCCACATCAGCCAGGTGCGCCACTGGCCGGAGGCGGAGGCGCCGGCGATCAGGCCCACCAGGGCCGTGATCCCGAGCAGCAGCCACTTCTTGTACGGCGCGATGCCCATCCGGTAGCGGTCGAGGCTCTGCTGCTCCATCGACATCGCGCTCAGCGGCGGCCGCAGCCGGTGCGCCAGCCAGATGTTGAAGCCGACCGCCAGGGCCATGAGCAGGCCGAAGACGAAGAAGAGTCCGATCTTGGTCCACAGGGTGGTGGTGAAGACGGACGAGTAGTTCACCGACCGGTACCAGAGCCAGTCCGTCCAGAAGCCCGCGAACATGGTGAACGCCATGCCGAGGACGGCAAGGACGCCCAGTGTCATGAGGAGGGTCCGGACGCGCCGGGACGGGCGGCCCACTCTGATCCGTGGCCCCGTCGGGCCTCCGCCGCGGTCCGGCATCTGGAAAGCCAAGGTGGCACCTCGAAAGTCGCTGTTGGTCTGTCAGGCCCCCGATTTCGCGGGCCGTGGGAGGGCCCCGTGATCGTAGGCCCTCACCTATGCAACTTACTCACGCTTTACTCGGTTCCCGATTCCGGGCGGGAACGAGGCAGGATTGTGACCATGTCCAACACTCCCATGGCGGCGAGCCCGCTCACCCGGGCCGTACTCGAGATCGACGAGTACGCCTCCGGCCTCGGCTGGGACCAGCCCGCCCGCCTTTTCGCCCTCGTAGACACCGCGCGGCTGCGGGCCCAGGAACCCGCCCTCGCGGCGCAGCTCGGCCTGGGGGACGAGCAGGAGGCCGCCGCCGGCCTCACCCCGATCGAGCAGGACGAAGTGCCGACGGACAAGCCGCTCGACGAGTTCCTCGGCACCATCGCCTGGCCCGACGCGGTGGACGGCTGCGCGCTCACGGTGGAGCGCCTGATGCTGCCGCCGTCCGCGGAGGCCCAGGTTCCGCAGAACCTGGACGAGGCCGCGCTGACCAAGTGGGTGGCCGAGCACCCCGAGCGGCAGGAGGTGCGGATGACGGTGGCCGTGCTGCGCGACGGCTCCCGCGAGTCGGCCCTGCGGCTGCGCGAGAAGGACTCGCCGACCGAGGTGCTCACCGGCTCCGACCTGGTGCCGGGCCTGGCGGAGGCGCTGGCCGCGACGTTCGAGGACTGACCGGCACGACCACGGCTGGGGGCGCTCTCGCTGTGCGGAGCGCCCCCAGCCGTGTCCGCGCCGCTGCCGGCTCAGCCGCTCAGCCCGTGGCGCACTTCGGCAGGCCGGCGGTGTCGCCGTCGCGGATGTCCCGCAGGGCGCCGAGCGCGTCGTCGATGGTGTCCACCTTGACCAGGGTGAGGCCCTCGGGGGTGTCCTTCGCGGCGGCCGCGCAGTTGTCGGCGGGCGTCAGGAAGAACTCGGCGCCCTTGTCGCGCGCGCCGACGGTCTTCATCTCGACACCGCCGATCGGCCCGACCTTGCCGTCGTCGTCGATGGTCCCCGTGCCGGCCACGAAGCGGCCGCCGGTGAGGCTGCCCGGGGTGAGCTTGTCGTAGATGCCGAGCGCGAACATCAGCCCGGCGCTGGGGCCGCCGACGTCGGCGAGCTTGATGTCGATGGTGAACGGGAACGTGTGATCCGTACCGGCGGAGATGCCGACGATGGCACGCTTCTCGCCGCCGTCGTCGGAGGTCTTCGTGGTGATGGTGACCTGCTCGGTCCTGCGCGGCGCCCGCTTCTCCTTCTCCGCGGCGGCCTGCTCCTTGGCGGGCACGATCGTGAAGCGCACGTCCTCGCCCGGCTTGTGCTCGGTCACCAGCTCGGCGACGTCGGCGGGCTCCTTGACGGCCGTACCGTCGACCGCCTTGATCACATCGCCCGCGTGCAGCCTGCCCTCGGCCGGGGAGCCCTTCACGACGGTGGAGACGATCACCCAGGACCGCACCGGGATGTCCAGCTCCTTCAGGGCGGCGACCTTGGCGCTCTCCTGGGACTGGCTGAACTCCTCGGCGTTCTCCTGCGTGGACTCCTCTTCGGTCTTGCCGTCCGGGTAGAGGGTGTCGTGCGGCACGACCTTGTTGTCGTGCGCGAGCCAGCCGTAGACCGCCTCGACCAAGTTCATCCGGTAGTCGGCGCTGGTGACGCGGACGGTGGTCATGTTCAGGTGACCGTCGGTCGGATAGGTCTTGCGCCCGGAGATCTGCAGCACCGGTTCGCCGTCGTGCTCGCCCAGCGTGTTCACCGTCGGCCCCGGGGACATCTCCGCATACGGCACGGGGATGAGCACTCCCGCGCACAGGAGCGCGATCAGCATCAGGGTGGAGGCGAGCATCGTCGCAGTGCGGCGTGGCATGTCTCGACAGTACGGGACGCTTCTGTCAGCACACCGTCAGGGCGGCCTCTGCCGGTCAGCTGCCCGAGGTGGACTTCTCCATGGCCGCGCGGAAGCGGGCGTACCCGTCGAGCTCGGGTCCGTCACCACGCACCTTACGGGTCCTGTTGGCCCACACGCCCCACAGACCCGCGCCGATCGCAGCCACCAGCGGAATCAGCAACCAGGCGAGCGCCGCCATGCCGACCTCCCAACCCCGTACGAGCGTCCGCAACTGACTGATCAGCAGATTAACCATCCGCAGTGACAACGCTCACGCCGGGGGTGCGGTTACGCAAGCGGAGGGACGGCTTAACGGGGGGTCTGCGGAGCCTGTGCCGCCGCCGTGCTCAGCAGGCGCCGACCCACTCCTCGGTGCCGTCGGAGAACCGCTGGTGCTTCCAGATGGGCACCTCGTGCTTGAGGTCGTCGATCAGCTTGCGGCAGGCCTCGAAGGCCTCGCCGCGGTGCGGGCAGGAGACGGCGACGACGACGGCGAGGTCCCCGACCCGCAGGTCACCCACGCGGTGCACGGCCGCCAGCGCGCGCACCGGGAACTCGGCGACGACCTTCTCCGCGATCCGCCGCATCTCGGCCTCGGCGCTCGGGTGGCACGAATAGCCGAGCGCGTCGACATCCGCCCCGCCGTCGTGATTGCGCACCGTCCCCACGAACAGCGCCGTCCCTCCGGCGGAGTCGTCCCCGACCGCCCGGAACACCTCGTCCACGGAGAGCGGCGTCTCCCGGATGCCGATCAGCTTGACGGGATCCTGAGCGCGCTGCTCACCGGGATGATCGTTCGTGGCTGCCATGCCACCATCGTGCCTCACCCCACCGACAACCCGGAATACCCGTTTCCCCCGGCACCCCGGGCCCCGTCTTTGGATCCTCCTACAGTGCACTGCGCCGCGCGGTGACTGTGGAGGGGTCCAGGGGTGGAGCCCCGGTGGGGGCGGGTGGGGCGGAGCCCCCTCCGGAGGGGGACGGGTGCGGGCGGCCGTAACGGGCCTCAGATCCGCCGTCGCGCCTTCCGCGCCCGCCGTACCACCGCCGCCGCACCCAGCAGAGCCACCGTCGCCCCGGCCGCCCCGGCCGCCGTGGCGTCCTTGCGGCCCAGCCGGCGCCCGGCCACGGTGTGCCGTCCGGAGACCTCCTCCAGCAGCTCCGCGAGGACCTCCTCGTTGGTCCACTGCGGCCGCCACCCGGCGTCGTGCAGCCGGCTGCCGCTCACCACCCAGGGGTACATGGTGTAGGCCAGATCGCCCGCGGGCGACGGCGTGAGCCCGATCCGGTGCAGCCGGGCCGCCGCGCCGAGCGCGACCGCCGACGGCAGCTCCATGCGCCGGATCCCGCTCAGCTCCTCGACCTCCTCCTGCTCCAGCCACCCGTCGCACCCGACGGCCAGCTCGCCGTCGACCTTCTCCAGGACGGCGTACTCCAGAGCGCTGCACAGGTCCTCGACGTGGCAGAACTGCCACGCGGGGCGCGACCCGGCCACCACCAGCAGCCGAGGCGACTCGAAGTACCTGGTCAGCGCGGTGTCGGTGCCTCCGACCAGCACCGCCGGCCGCACCACGGTGACGTTCAGGCCGGGGTGCGCGCGGGGCGCCCGCCGCGCCAGCCGTTCGATCTCCAGCAGGTCACCGACACCGGTGGCCTCGGCCGTCGCGCGCAGCTCGGCGTCCTCCGACAGGGGCAGCTCGTTGTCCGGCAGCGCGCCGTAGACCATCGCGGAGGTGCACAGCACCACGCGGTGCACCCCGGCGGCCGCGGCGGCGGTCAGCACGGTCTGCGTCCCCCGCACGTTGTACGCCGTCCGGGCGGCGGGGTCGGTCTCCAGGTCGAGGTCGAGCGCGAGGTGGACGACGACGTCCGCCCCGCGCAGTTTCTCCGCGATGGCCGGATCGCGCACATCGAGGATGTGCCACTGCGCTTCCGCGCACTCACCGCGCCGCTCGTCGATGGCGATGACCTGCTTGATCTCCTCCGACGCGGCCAGCCGCGCGGTGAGCAGCGCGCCGACCCCGGACGCGGCACCGGTGACCGCGACGACGGGCCCGCGCGCGGCGGGAGAGGTTGAGTGGTTTCGCGCTGCGCGAACCTGCGGGTCTGGGGAACTCACCGGGCGTCTCCAGCGGTTGTCTTCAGTACGGACGCGGGTGACGCGTACGTACCAGGTGGCATCCATCCTGCCGCAGGCCTTCAGTCGGCGAAGCACCGAGGCCCGAACCGCCCCGGGTGTCTACGCTGGGTGGTGTTGTCGGGCAGTCGTGCCGTCGGGAAAAGAACCGGCGGCCTTACCAGCCGAGGAATCCCGTGAGTGACACCCCATTCGGATTCGGCCTTCCGCCGGAGGAGCCGGAGAACGGCGACGAGGGCAAGAAGAAGGACCAGCAGAGCGGTGGTGGGCAGGGACCGGCCAACCCGTTCGGTTTCGGGTCGCTGCCCGGCGCCGGAGGCTTTGGAGGCCCCGGGGCGGACAATCCGCTCGCTGCCATGTTCGGTTCCCTGAACCCCACCGACCTGGGCGCCGCGTTCCAGCAGCTGGGCCAGATGCTCTCGTACGAGGGCGGCCCGGTGAACTGGGACATGGCCAAGCAGATCGCCCGGCAGACGGTCGCCCAGGGCACCGCTGACGGCACCAAGGACGCGAGCGTCGGCCCCGCCGAGCGCACCGCCGTCCAGGAGGCCGTCCGCCTGGCCGATCTCTGGCTGGACGACGCGACCTCCCTGCCGTCCGGCGCCGGCTCCGCCGTGGCCTGGAGCCGCGCGGAGTGGGTGGAGGCCACCCTGCCCGCCTGGCGCGAGCTGGTCGACCCGGTCGCCGAGCGCGTCGGCAACGCGATGGGCGACGTCCTGCCGGAGGAGATGCAGGCCATGGCCGGCCCGCTGATCGGCATGATGCGCTCCATGGGCGGCGCCATGTTCGGCACCCAGATCGGCCAGGCCGTGGGCGTGCTCGCGGGCGAGGTCGTCGGCTCCACGGACATCGGCCTGCCGCTCGGCCCGGCCGGCAAGGCCGCGCTGCTGCCGGTGAACATCGAGACGTTCGGCAAGGACCTGGGCGTGCCCAAGGAGGAGGTGCGGCTGTATCTCGCCCTGCGCGAGGCCGCCCACCAGCGCCTCTTCGCGCACGTGCCGTGGCTGCGCTCGCACCTGTTCGGCGCGGTCGACGGGTACGCGCGCGGCATCAAGGTGGACACCGCGAAGCTGGAGGACGTGGTCGGCCAGTTCGACCCGCAGAACCCGGAGCAGCTTCAGGACGCCCTCCAGCAGGGCATGTTCCAGCCGGAGGACACGCCGGAGCAGAAGGCGGCCCTGGCCCGGCTGGAGACGGCGCTGGCGCTCGTCGAGGGCTGGGTGGACGCCGTGGTGCACGCCGCCGCCAAGCCCCGTCTGGGTTCCGCCGACGCGCTGCGCGAGACCCTGCGGCGCCGCCGCGCCTCGGGCGGGCCGGCCGAGCAGACGTTCGCCACGCTGATCGGTCTGGAGCTGCGTCCGCGGCGCCTGCGCGACGCCTCCCGCCTGTGGGCCTCGCTCACGGACGCGCGCGGGGTGGACGGCCGGGACGCCCTGTGGGCCCACCCGGACATGCTGCCGACGGCCACCGACCTGGACGACCCGGACGGTTTCGTGCACCGCGAGCAGATGGACTTCTCCGACTGGGACAAGATGCTCGGTGAGGCCGCGGACAAGCCCGACCTGCGCAAGAAGGGCCAGGACGAGGACCGGGCCCAGGACAAGGGCGAGGCCGACGCCGACGGCGAGGACACCGGCAAGGGCGAGGGCAAGGGCCAGAGCGAAGGCAAGGGCGACGGCACCGCGTGAGCCTGCACGACGACGCGGCCCTCGTGCTGAAGGAGTACGAGGGTCAGGACGAGCTGCGCCAGGCCTATCTGGACCACCTGGCGGCCCACCCGGACGGCGTGTGGAAGGCCTGCCACGCGGGTCACCTCACGGCGAGCGCCCTGGTGATCGACCCGGCGCGCGGGCGGGTGCTGCTCACGCTCCACCGCAAGCTGGGGATGTGGCTCCAGATGGGCGGGCACTGTGAGCCGGCGGACGCCACCCTGGCCGCCGCGGCCCTGCGGGAGGCCACGGAGGAGTCCGGCATCGCGGGGCTGGCCCTGCTGCCGGGCGGCCCGGTGCGGCTGGACCGGCATCCGATCCCGCCGCCGTGCCACGTCCACCTGGACGTGCAGTACGCGGCGCTGGCCCCGCGGGACGCCGTCCAGCAGATCAGTGACGAGTCCCTGGACCTGCGCTGGTTCGCCTACGACGAGGTGGCGGGCGTGGCCGACGAGTCGGTCGTACGGCTGCTGGAGGCCACCCGGGCGAGGCTGCGAACGGGCGCCGGGCTGTGAACGGGTAAGGGGTGGCCGCCATGGCGGTCACCCCTTACCCGTTGTCGCGGTGGGATCAGTTCCAGACGTTGCCCTGGTTCTGCCCGCGGGCCCCCTGCTGGCCCATCCCGTACTGCGCGGCGAGCCCGGAGCCGATCTGGGCGTTCTGCGGCGGCAGCATCTCACTCGGCTGGACCAGCGCGAACCCGGTGCCCATGAAGCTCAGCTCCCAGCCCTCACCGGTGCTGCCGCGGCGCCGCCAGACCCCGGACGAGTGCGTCTGGGCCTGCATCTGCACCCGCAGCGCGGTGGACCAGGCGACGATCGCGTCGGCGTCGCAGTTGACGTACTTGTCCGGCGTCACCTGAAGCATCAGCGGCATACCGGAGGTCATCAGCGCGACCTTGCCCCGGCCGGTGATGTTGAGCTGGTACTTCCCGGAGCCGGAGATGCCGTAGAGGCTGTCCACGGCGATGACCTCGTGGTGCAGCGAGGAGTCCATGGCGAGGACGTAGCTGCTGTCGACGGTGAGTCCGTCCTGGTCGACGTCCACCAGGTGGATGTGCTGCTTGAGGTTGGCGAGGTAGACCGTGCCCTGCCCGTGGCAGCGCATCAGGTCCAGGCCCTCACCGGTGCGGGCGCGGTCGCGCGACCGGCCGCTGCTCTGGAACTCGGCGTCGAACTCGACCATCCCCTGGTAGGCGACCATGGTGCCCTTGCGGGCCAGGATGTCGTCGTGGCCCTCCAGGGCGACGCGCAGCATCTGCTTGTTCTGCAGGCTCCAGCGCTCCTGGGTCTGCTGCTCGGCGTAGGCGAAAAGCGGACTCTGCATGTGTTTCTCGCTCCCCCTCAGCCCCGGACCCGAAGGCGGTCGGTGCTGTCCTCGCTGGGCTGGACGACGACGATGCCCTGGCCGGAGAAGGCCATCTGGTAGGCCTCCCCGCTGCCCCGGCCGATCAGCGACTGCGCCTTGAAGCTGCGCTTGCCCTTCACCTTGAGGTTCGGGGACCAGGCGACGAGGGCGTCCGGGTCGACGTACGTCTCGTCCTCGCCGCCGCCGCACTCGACGACGATCGGCTTGCCCCGGGAGGTCAGCGCGACCCAGCCCTGCCCGGAGATCTTCGTGTTCCACAGGCCCTGCCCGGCGAACTTCGCCAGTCCCTTGACCCGCTCCACGCCCCAGGTGAGGTGCGCGTCGAAGGCGAGCAGGTTGGTGGCGTTGACCGAGATGCCGTCGCCGTTGAGGTTGATCACGACGACGTTGGCGCCGTAGTCGGCGAGGTAGAGCAGGCCGTCGCCGGAGCACTTCATCAGGGGCGCGCCCTCGCCGGTGAGCCAGTCCTTGGCGATCTGGCGCACGGCGGGCGGGTTGGGCTCGTACTGGATGAAGCCTTCGTAGGCGACCATCGACCCCACGCGCGCGAGGAGGTCGTTCCCGGTCTGCATGGCGACCTTCAGCATGTGGTTGCCGTGGTTCTCCATGCGGGCGGTGACGGGTGCGGGGGCGTAGCCCGCGAGCGGCTGGTTCATGACGGGCTCCCTCAGACCTCGTACGGCTGGACGACGATGAAGTTGCCGGGTGCGCCCCGGAACTGGAGGTTGACGCTCTCCCCGGTGTCGCCGGGGTAGGCGTTGCGGCGCATGCGGACCTGGCTGGAGACGACCACCTGGGCGGCGGCCGACCAGGCGACCACGGCGTTGCAGTCGGCGAACGTGGTCGGCGTGACGGGCAGCACGACGGGCGTGCCGTGCGTCTTGACGACGATCGTGCCGGTGCCGGTGAACTGCATCGTGAACAGCGCGCCGCCGGGGATGCCGTGCCCCTCGATCCGGCGGACCTCGTACTGCAGGCTCTCGTCGAAGGCGAGCACGTTCTCGGCGGAGACGCAGATGCCGTCGCCCTGGAGCTCGATCGGGTGCAGCATCGTGGAGTCCTCGGCGAGGAAGACCTGGCCCTGGCCGGTGCAGCGCATCAGCTGCATCTCCTGGCCGGTGGCGTTGCCGACGATCCGGCCGGCGAAACCGGCGCCCTTGTAGCCGAAGTCGACCTTGCCCTGGTAGAGCACCATGCTGCCCTGGCGGGCGAGGACGGGCTGGCCGCCGATGCCGAGGTCGACGCGGACCATCTTCTTGTTCTGCTGCGTCCAGCGCTGCCCGGTGGGCGACTCCCGGAACTGCTGGAGCGCGGCGGCGACACCGGGGGCCTGCGGGGCGCCCTGGGGCATGCCCTGGGGCATGTGCTGCGGGGCAGCGTAAGGCGCGGGCTGGCCCGGGGCCTGCCCGAAGGGCGGCTGCTGGCCGTAGCCGGGGGGCGGCGTCGGGGCCTGGGGCATGTGGGGCGTGGGGGCCGCCGGGGGCTGGCCGTAGCCGGGCGGCAGCGGGGCGGTCGGGGCCGCGGCCTGGCCGTACGGCTGCTGCTGGGGCGACTGGCCGTAGGGGGCCTGCTGGGGCGGCTGGCCGTACGGCTGCTGCGGCGCGGGCTGACCGTACGGCGGGGTGGCGGCCGGCGCCGGCTGACCGTAGGACGGCGTCGGGGCCGGGGCCGGCGGCGGGACGGTGCCGCCGGGCGGCGTGATGGGCGCGGCGATGGTCGGCGCGGCGTGCACCTGCGGCTGGGGGGCGTGAGGCTGAGCCGCCTGCGGCTGGGGGGTCGGGGGTGGTGTGGCTCCCTGCGGGGGCGCGAAGCCCTGCGCGGGCGCGGGCGCCGGAGCGGGGGCGGGCGCGGCGGCCGGGGCGCCGAACGCGGGCGGGGCGGCGGCCTGGGCGGGCGGGGCGAAGCCGGGAGCGGCGGACGCGGCCTGGGCCTGCTGCGGCGCGGGGGTCTCCTCCTCCGCGACCTCGCCGCCGAAGTTCCTCAGCAGCGCCTCCAGACCGCCGTCGAAGCCCTGGCCGACGGCCGCGAACCGCCAGACGTCCTTGAGGTAGAAGTCGCCCAGCATCACGGCGCGCTCGGTGGAGAACTCCGAGCCGTTGAAGGAGTACCGGGCCACCTCCTCGCCGCCCGCGACGATCCGGATGTATCCGGGGCCGATCTGCGACATCTGCCCGGCACCGTCGATCGTCGCCGTGAACGACAGCTTCTGGATCTGCGGCGGAATCCGGTCGAGGGTGACCCGGAAGGACTCGGTGTCGCCCGCCTGGGCACCCAGCAGCTGGATGGCCTCCTCGGGGGACTTCGGCTGGTTGAAGAAGACGAAGTACCGGTCGTCAGAGAGCCGTTCGTCGGCGTCGAGGCCGAAGCAGCTGATGTCGAAGGTCAGTCCGGGGCCGGAGATCTGCACGCCTACGTACAGATCCGTGCCCGCGGTGAGGTCACTGATCCTGGCCTTGTGGCCGCGTTGGAATTCCCTGGCCATGCGTTACGACCGTCCCCCATCCCGAATGTGAGTGCGTCGCGCCAGGCTAACGGCAAAGTCCGACAACGGACGCGGCCGGTACAGACCCGGTACAGAACCTCCGCCGACCGGTGGCGAACCCGAGCATCGCAGCTCACGGACCGCGCGCGGAGCGTCACCGACCGCGCGGAGGATCATCGACCGCGCGGGAGGGGATCGCTGTCCGCGCGGGGGATCACTCTCCGCGCGCGCCGGGCAGGTGGGGCAGCCGCTCCGCCGCGACCACCCCTTCGAGGTAGCCCCGGGCGCGCTCGGTCCGCGGATACGCCTCCAGCAGCCGCCAGAACCGGGGCCCGTGGCCGGGCACCAGCAGATGGGCCAGCTCGTGGACGAGCACGTAGTCGACGACGTACTCGGGCATGCCCTGGAGCCGGTGGGAGAGCCGGATGCTGCCCTCGGCCGGGGTGCACGAACCCCAACGGTTGTTCTGGTTGGTGACCCAGCGGACCGAGGTGGGCCGCGCGCGGCCGTCGAGATACTGGGCCGACAGCCGCTCGGCGCGCGCGGCCAGCTCGGCGTCGCCGAGGGCGCGCTTGCTCTCCTGGGCGGCGAGTTTGTCGAGCATGACGCTCACCCAGCGCTGCTCCTCGGCCTCGGACATCCGGGCGGGGATGAGCACGACGGTGCGATCGCCCTCGCGGTACGCGGACACCGTCCGTCGCCGGCGGGCGCTCCTGCGTACCTCGATCGCGCTCGCCTGCGAGCCGCGGGGCGGCTGGCTCGTCGTGCTGCGCTGTGGGGTTCCGGCACGGTGCAGTGGGTCGGCGGGCACGCCCCGACGTTACCCGCTGCGTACGGGGAAGTCCCGAGTCCGGAACGGTTCTGCCGGGATGCCCCACCACGCGTTTGATCTGTACGACAATCATCCACCACCTGTGGACAACTCCCGACGCCCGCCATCCGCTCCGGGCATCCTGGCATGCGTCGAGGGAGCACGGACCGGCACGGACGAACGCCGATCGGGCGCCGATGACCAGAACGCACATCTGGCGCGAGCGAGACGAAATGGTCAGGTTTGCCTCTCCCCCGGCCAACAAGGCGTTGATACGAATACGACTTTCCTGGGCAACGGGGGCCTGTCATGCATCCGATGGTGAAGCCCGCGCTCCGGCGCGGCTGGCGCGATCTCCGCACCGTGCAGTTCGGGATGACTCCCGCGCACGCGATGACACTGGGCCCGTTGGACACCGCGACCGGCAGCTTCCTCGACCTCCTCAACGGCACCCGCGGACTGGACCTGCTACGGGGCGAGGGCCGGCGGATGGACCTGCCCGACGGCCATGTCGACGCGCTGGTGCGGCGGCTGACCGGAGCCGGGCTCCTCGACGACGCCCGGGGCGGCGGGCCTGCCGCGCAGGCGCTGCGCGAGAAACCGGAAGTCCTCGACCGGCTGCGTCCCGACCTGGCCACACTGTCGCTGACCACGTCGGAACCGGGCGAGGCCATCGAGCGGCTGGCCGCGCGCCGCGCCCTGCGCGTGCAGGTGCGCGGCGCCGGCCGGGTGGGCACCGCGCTGGCCGCGCTGCTGGCGGGGGCGGGCGTCGGCACGGTCGACGTGCGCGACGGCGGCCAGGTGGAGCCGTGGGACGTGAGCCCGGCCGGGCTGCCGGCCGACACCGTGGGCGCCCGCCGCGACGAGGCCGCCCGGCGGGTGGTGCGCACCGCCGCCCCGGGCCGCCCGCCCCGCCGCTCCCAGGCCCCCGCCGCCACGGCCGACCCCGGCTTCTCGCTGGTGATCCTCGCCCCGCGCGACGACGTGGCCGTCCATGCCCCCGACCCGGACACCGCCGCTCCCCTCATGGCCTCGGGCACCCCGCATCTGTACGCCGGGGTGGTGGAGGGAACCGGTATGGTCGGTCCGCTCGTCCTGCCCGGTGAGACCGGCTGCGCGGGCTGTCTGCACGAGGCGCGTGCCGAACGGGACCCGACCTGGCCCCGGCTGGTCGCTCAGTGGCGGTCCGGCCGGCAGCGGCAGGTACGGCCCTGCGATCTGGCGCTGGCCACCACGGTGGCCGGGCTGGCGGCCGCCCACGCGCTCGCCTTCCTCGACGGCCGGACGCCCTCCGCCACGGGCGCCCGCTGGGAGGTCTCGCTCCCCGGGCTCCAGTGGCACGCGAGGCCGGTTTGGGCACACTCCGCATGCCCGTGCGGGGCCGCCGGAAAAGCCGAAGGGACACAGGCCGCGGAGAATGCCGCCGCACACGAGACAATGACTGAGCAAGGGTCGTCAACGCGGGTACGCCGTCCGACAGGCGCGGCGCGGCCGGCTGGGACTTGGAGGGCGCATGTCTGATCTTCCCCGGAAGGCGGTCACCCGGACCGCCAAGCTCGCCGCGCTCCCGCTCGGCTTCGCCGGCCGGGCGACCTGGGGGCTGGGCAAGCGGATCGTCGGCGAGTCCGCGGAGATCGTCGGTCGTGAGCTGCAACAGCGCACGGCGGAGCAGCTGTTCAAGGTGCTCGGCGAGCTCAAGGGCGGCGCGATGAAGTTCGGGCAGGCGCTGTCCGTCTTCGAGTCGGCGCTGCCCGAGGAGGTCGCCGGCCCCTACCGCGCGGCGCTGACCAAGCTCCAGGAGGCGGCCCCGCCGATGCCCACGCGCACCGTGCACACGGTGCTCGCGGAGCGGCTGGGACCGGAGTGGCGGGAGCTGTTCCTGGAGTTCGAGGACAAGCCGTCGGCGGCCGCCTCGATCGGCCAGGTGCACCGGGCCGTCTGGCACGACGGCCGCGAGGTCGCGGTGAAGGTGCAGTACCCGGGCGCCGGCGAGGCCCTGCTGTCCGATCTGACCCAGCTCAGTCGCTTCGCCCGGCTGCTGGGACCCCTGGTCCCCGGCATGGACATCAAGCCCTTGATCACGGAGCTGAAGGACCGGGTCTCCGAGGAGCTGGACTACGGCCTGGAGGCGCAGGCCCAGCGAGCGCACGCCGAGGAGTTCGCCGACGACCCGGACGTACTGGTGCCCGCCGTGGTCCACCAGTGCGACCAGGTCCTCGTCACCGAGTGGATCGACGGCATCCCCCTGTCGGAGATCATCTCCGACGGCACCCCGGAACAGCGCGACCGGGCCGGCCAGCTGCTCGCCCGTTTCCTCTTCTCCGGCCCCGCCCGCACCGGCCTGCTGCACGCCGACCCGCACCCCGGCAACTTCCGGCTGCTGCCCGGCGGCCCGGAGGGCGAGGACGACTGGCGGCTGGGTGTGCTCGACTTCGGCACGGTCGACCGTCTGCCGGGCGGCCTGCCGGCCCCGATCGGGGAGTCGCTGCGCATGACCCTCGACGGCGAGGCCCAGGCCGTCTACGACCTGCTGTGCGCGGAGGGCTTCATCAAGGAGTCCATCGAGCTGGACCCCGACGCGGTGCTCGACTATCTCCTGCCGATCATCGAGCCGGCCCAGGTCGACGAGTTCACCTTCACCCGCGGCTGGATGCGCAGCCAGGCGGCCCGGATAGCCGACCCGCGCTCCCCCGCCTACCAGCTCGGCAAGCGGCTGAACCTGCCGCCGGCGTATCTCCTGATCCACCGCGTCACCCTCAGCACCATCGGTGTCCTGTGCCAGCTCGGCGCGACCGTCCGGCTGCGCGATGAGCTGGAGGAGTGGCTGCCGGGGTTCGTGCCGGAGGAGGAGCTGCCCGAGGAGTCCGCGGCGGAGGCCTGAGCCACGAGCGAGCCGCCCGTCCCGCGTGGCAGTGCGGGCGGGCGGCCGTGGCCGTGGCCTACCACCAGGCCGAGTCGAGGCGCCCTTCGATGGATCTGAGGTTCTCGCGGGAGCAGCTGTCGCAGAAGTACTGGCGGGTGCCGTTCTCCACGGAGCAGGTCCAGGTGGGCTGGGGCCCGTCCGCGACGGTGCCGCAGCGGGCGCACACGACGCGCCCGCGCCTCATGGCGGAACCGCCGCAGTCACTGCCTCCGGGAAGACTCGTCACCCGGCGACGATAACGCCGTCGCCGGGTGATCGCCGGGCACAACGCACCGCGGGGGCCGGTCCCTTCGACAGGACCGGCCCCCGCGGGAAAGCTCATGTCTCCCGGTGAGGGAGGCCGCCGCTTCGGGCGTGGTGGTGTTACTGCATGACGGCAAGGGCGAGCGCCCGGCGAGCGCGCAGCGAGGCGCGCTCGGCCCGGCGCTGCATCCGGCGAGCGGCCGCCAGGCTCATGGCCCGGCGCTCCCGCTGCGCCTCCTGCAGGCGGTCGTGCATATGCGCACGAGCCAGGGCTTCTGGGATGAGTTGCATCTCTCGGGTCCTGTTCTGACGCGAGTCGGTCGCGCCGGTGGTGGTGACGTCTGGGGTTGCGGAGCCGGTGGGCTCGTTGGTGGACGGCTTCATCGGGGCCTGCTTCTGGGGGTCGTGCGTGAGGGGACGGTCGATCGTTCCTGCGGTGTTCATGCCGTGACCGGGTTCTTCCGCGGGCGGCCACGCGGCCGCTTCCGGGCGACGACGACACCCTGGACGAACAGCTCGCCACCCCAGACGCCCCAGGGCTCACGCCGCTCCTTGGCGCCGGCGAGGCAGGCCTCGATCAGCGGGCAGGTGCGGCAGAGGGACTTGGCGTACTCCACGTCGGCCGGCGACTCGGCGAAGAAGACCTCCGGGTCGTAGGAGCGGCACGGGACGGGTACGCCCAGGTTCTCGATGGCGTCGTCGAGCGCGGTGAGCGCGGTGAGCGGGGTCAAGGTGGAGTCCTCCGTGAGGCCGGGCGGGGGGATCGTTTCGGAAGGCGGTACGGACGGGGCGTGCGCTTCGAGTTGCACGGTTTCGTCTTCCTCGTCTGGTCGTTCCGGTCGGGTGGACCGGTTGGCGGCTGGTACCGGGCTCTTTTGCTCTTGTCCCGAGGCCCCTTCGCTCTGTCGCCCACGTTCGTGGGCAAACAGAAGGGCCGCGGATCCCGGATGGGGTTCCGCGGCCCTGAAGGCGCCGGCCTGATCGCCGATCAGGCTGGATCACTCCAGGGTTCTGGCCCACGGAAGGCCCACATCAGGTGGTGCTGCGTCGTCTGCTTCCGGAATCCGGCACCGGTCGCCGTAAAGGCATAGGCCTGCGCCTGAGCCTCTACTGCCGCTTCCAGTGCCTTGGTCGGTCGCTCATTGCGCTCGCGGACGGGAAGACCCGCGAGAGCGACGGAGGACGCCGGACGGACGGCACGGATGCCGGACAGACCGGTGCCCTGGTCCAAAGAGCCGAGCATGCACAGGGAGGCGACGACCGAGCGATCGGTCATTTTGACGGTGCTGATGGAGCTGGCGTTGATGCTGATCACTGGACTCGCCTCCTCTCGGCGTCTTGGGGGACTGGGGTGAACCAGTCCGCGGATATGCAAGTACAACACGGAATCGGCGCCTCCGAGAAGGCCGCCGTTCCCACGCGTAAGAACCTATGGGGATTGCTGGGGCATGCGCAAACTATTTTTTCGACGAGTTCGTTTCAGTCGTCGTCTTCTCTTCCGGCGGGGTCCCGGCCCGCGCAGAGGGCCAGCACATCGGCTCCGTACCGCTTGAGTTTGCGGGCTCCGACGCCGGGGATCCGGGCCAGCTCGCCCGCGTCGTCGGGGACGGTCTCGGCGATCGCCATCAGTGTCTTGTCGGTGAAGACGCAGAACGCGGGCTGGCCGCTGAGCCGGGCCTGGTCCGCGCGCCACTCGCGCAGCCGCTCGTACAGGCCCTCGTCCATGTCGGAGGGGCAGTCCTCGCAGCGCAGCAGCTTCAGCTCGCCGCCGTCGGTGAGAGTACGGCCGCACACCCGGCAGCGGGCGGGGGTGCGCTGGGTGCGCCGGGGGGCCGCCTCGGTGCGGCCGGTGAAGCCCCGCTCGACACCGCCCGCGCCGCCGCCGGAGCCGGACCGGCCCGCGGCGGTGCCCGAGCCGGGGCGCAGTCCGTCGAGGAACCGGCTGGGGCGGCGGCCGGGGCGGCCGCCGGGCGAGCGGGCGAGCGCCCAGGAGACGTACAGATGGGAGCGGGCACGGGTGACCCCTACATACAGGAGGCGGCGCTCCTCCTCGATCTGCTCGTCGGTTCTGGCGTAGGTGATCGGCATCATCCCTTCGGCGACGCCGACCAGGAAGACGACCTCCCACTCCAGGCCCTTGGCCGAGTGCAGGGAGGCGAGGGTGACGCCCTGGACGGTCGGGGCGTGCTGGGCGTTCGCGCGTTCGTCGAGTTCGGCGACGAAGTCGGCGAGGCCGGCGCCGGGCTGCGCGGCGGCGAAGTCCTGCGCGAGGTTCACCAGTGCGGCCAGGGACTCCCAGCGTTCCCGGACGGCGCCGGAGCCGGCCGGGGGCTGCGGGGTCCAGCCGTCGGAGGAGAGGACGGCGCGGACTTGGGAGGGCAGGTCGACGGCTTCCTCCAGGGCGGCGTCGTTGCCGCCGAAGCGGGCGGCGCCGCGCAGGGCGATGCCCGCCTTGCGGACCTCGGGCCGGTCGAAGAACCGCTCGGCGCCGCGCAGCTGGTAGGGGATGCCGGCGTCGGCGAGGGCCTGCTCGTAGGTCTCGGACTGGGCGTTGGTGCGGAACAGGACGGCGATCTCGCTCGCCGGGATGCCGGCGTCGAGCAGCTCGCGGATCCGGCGGGCGGCGCCCTCGGCCTCGGCGGGTTCGTCGCCGTACTCCGTATAGACGGGTTCCGGGCCGGCGGGGCGCTGGGAGACGAGTTCCAGCCGGTGGTCGGCGGCGCGGCCGCGGGCCTGGGCGAGCAGCCCGTTGGCGAGGCGGACGACCTGGGGTGTGGAGCGGTAGTCGCGGACCAGTTTGACGACGGTGGCGCCCGGGTGCCGGACGCGGAAGTCGAGGAGGTGGTCGGGGGTCGCTCCCGTGAAGGAGTAGATCGTCTGGCTGGCGTCGCCGACGACGCACAGGTCGTCGCGGTCGCCGAGCCACAGCTCCAGCAGGCGCTGCTGGAGGGGGCTGACGTCCTGGTACTCGTCGACGACGAAGTGCTGGTACTGGGCGCGGACCTGTTCGGCGATGTCCTGGCGGTCCTGGAGGATCGCGACGGTCAGCAACAGGACGTCCTCGAAGTCGATGACCGCGCGGTCGCGCTTGAGGTCTTCGTAGGCCAAGTACAGCTGGGCGATCTCGGCCGGGTCGCGCGGGGTCTCGCGGCCGGCCTTCGCGGCGGCGAGGGCGTAGTCGGCGGGGACGGTCTGGGTGACCTTGGACCATTCGATCTCGGCGGTGACGTCCCGCAGCTCGCCCCGGTCGAGGCGGATGCGGCAGGCGGCGGCCGCGTCGGCGACGAGCTGGACCTTGCGGTCGACGAGCCGGGGCATGGAGCCGCCGATCGCTTTCGGCCAGAAGTACTGGAGCTGTCGCAGGGCGGCGGAGTGGAAGGTGCGGGCCTGGACTCCGGTGGCGCCGAGCTGGCGGAGGCGGCCGCGCATCTCCCCGGCCGCGCGGTTGGTGAAGGTGACGGCGAGCACGCTGGAGGGCTGGAGGATGCCGGCGCGCACGCCGTAGGCGATGCGGTGGGTGATCGCCCGCGTCTTGCCCGTACCGGCTCCGGCGAGCACGCACACCGGGCCGTGCAGCGCGGTGGCGACCTCGCGCTGTTCGGGGTCGAGCCCTTCGAGCACCGCGTCGGCCGAGTCCGGTACCTGCGGGAAGAGGGTGGAGTGCGTTGCTGCTGTCACACAGCCATGCTGCCAGGTCGCCGGAGACCGCTGAGCCGGTTGTCCACAGGCGGGGCCCATTAGTCATACTCGTCACGCCCGAGGTGGGCCGGGTGCGGGAATGGTGGCCGTTTCACGTACGTTCCCCCTCTGCGAGCACCGTCCCCGACCGTCGAAGGAGCGCGAAACAGATGCTGGGCACTGTGACGATGTACAGCACCACGTGGTGCGGCTACTGCCGCCGGCTGAAGAGCCAGCTGGACCGTGAGGGCATCGCGTACACCGAGATCAACATCGAGCAGGACCCGGAGTCCGCCGCGTTCGTGGAGAAGGCGAACGGCGGGAACCAGACCGTTCCGACCGTGCTGTTCCCGGACGGGACCACGCTGACGAACCCGTCGCTGGCCCAGGTCAAGCAGAAGATCGGCGTCTGAGGACGACGGCCCGCGCCGCCGTGTGAAGCGCAGGAAGGCGGCCCCCCGGAGATCCGGGGGGCCGCCTTCTCGTTCGAGGCCGGCTTGTCGTCTGCCGGCCGGATGACCGCGTTCGCCGCTCAGATGACGCCGCGGGTCGGCAGCGGCTTGCCGTACCACAGCTCGATCAGGCGGGCCGCGATGGAGATGCCGTACGGCGGCATCACCTCGCCACTGTCGAAGGCGGCGCCCAGTTCGTCGCGGGAGAACCAGCGGGCCTCGTGGATCTCGTCGCCGTCGACGTCGATGTCGGTCGAGGTGGCGCGCGCCATGAAGCCGAGCATCAGGCTGGACGGGAAGGGCCAGGGCTGGCTGGCGATGTACTCGACCTGTCCGACGGTGACGCCCGCCTCCTCGTAGACCTCGCGGCGCACGGCCTGCTCGATGGACTCACCGGGCTCGACGAAGCCGGCGAGTGTCGAGAAGCGGCCCTCGGGCCAGTGGACCTGGCGGCCGAGGAGGATGCGGTCGTCCTCGTCGGTCACGGCCATGATCACCGCGGGGTCGGTGCGCGGGTAGTGCTCGGCGCCGCAGGCGGGGCAGCGGCGGATGTGGCCGGCCGCCGCGATCACGGTGCGCTCGCCGCAGCGCGAGCAGAAGCGGTGGGTGCGCTGCCAGTTCTCCAGACCGACGGCGTGCACCATGAGCCCGGCGTCGCGCGGGGACAGCAGCAGGCCGGCCTCGCGCAGGCCCGCCGGGCGGGCGGACTGGTCGATCCGGCCCGGGAGGGAGTCCTTCTGGAGGGCGAAGTAGCTGACGCCGTCCTCGTCGATGCCCAGGAAGTAGCGGTGGGCCTCGGTGAGCGGGGCCTCGAAGGACGGGGTCATGACGAGTTCGGTACGGCCGTCCGGTGTCTCGTCGATGAGGACCTGGCCGCCGGAGACCACGAAACAGCGCGTCGTCGGGTGGCTCCACGCCGCGGCGAGCCAGGCCTCGTCGAGCCGGTGGTGCGCGGCCCGGTCGATGCCGCTCGGCGCGGTGAGCGAGATGGGGCGGTCGGCGGTGTGGTCGGTCCAGGTGGTCACGGGTGCTTCCAACTCCCCCGGTGCAAGCGGTTGGGTTCGGCGGGCGGTTCGGCGGGTCGTCCGGGCGGAAGGCCACCGGCGCCGGCCGGGCTCGGTGAGACGGGCGGCCCTTCCAGTGTGCCCCGCGCGGTACGGGGCCCCGGACGGCCGGCGGGCTCAGGGGGCATGGCGCCAGGTCGCCGCGAGATCGCCCCACAGGTAGGCGCCGGTCTCGGCGCCCTTGAGGAGCAGATCCAGCTCCACCTTCTCGTTGGGGGCGTGCCAGCCGTCGGACGGGACGGAGATGCCCAGGAAGAGGACGGGTGCGCCGAGGACGTCCTGGAGGTCGGCAGCCGGTCCGGAGCCGCCCTCGCGGGTGAAGCGGACCTCGGTGCCGAACGCGCGACCCATGGCGCGGGCGACGGACCGCAGGGCCGGGTGGTCCAGCGGGGTCAGACACGGGCGGGTGCCCGCGGAGAAGGTGATCCCGTGGCGGATGCCGGCGGGCAGCCGGTCGGCGGCCCACGCGCGGACCACCCGCTCGACGTGGTCCAGGTCCTGGCCCGCGACCAGGCGGAACGAGAGCTTCACCATGGCCGTGGACGGGATGATCGTCTTGCTGCCGGCACCCTGGTAGCCGCCGCCGATGCCGTTGACCTCGGCCGTCGGGCGGGCCCAGACGCGTTCCAGTGTGGTGTAGCCGGCCTCGCCCTGGGCGGCGTACGACTTGGCGGTGCGCAGCCAGCGCGCCTCGTCGAAGGGCAGCTCGGCGAACAGCTCGCGCTCACGGTCGGTGAGTTCGACCACACCGTCGTAGAAGCCGGGGATCGCCACGCGTCCCTGCTCGTCGTGGAGGGCGGCGACCAGGCGGGCGACGGCGGTGGCGGGGTTGGGCACGGCGCCGCCGAAGGAGCCGGAGTGGATGTCCTGGTCGGGGCCGTAGAGCCGGATCTCGCACTCGGCGAGGCCGCGCATGCCGGTGCAGACCGTGGGGGTGTCCTCGGACCACATGCCGGTGTCGGAGACGATCACGGCGTCCGCGGCGAGCCGGGCGGCGTGCTCCTCGACGAGGGCCCGGAAGTGCGGGGAGCCGGACTCCTCCTCGCCTTCGATCAGCAGCTTCAGGTGGACGGCCGGGACGGTGCGGCCGGTCGCCGCGAGGTGGGCGCGCACGCCGAGGGTGTGGAAGAACACCTGGCCCTTGTCGTCGGCCGCCCCGCGCGCGTAGAGCCGGTTCTCGCGGATGACGGGCTCGAAGGGCTCGCTGTCCCAGCCGTCCTCCCGCGCGGCGGGCTGCACGTCGTGGTGGCCGTAGACCAGGACCGTCGGCGCCGCCGGATCGTCGGACGGCCACTCCGCGTAGACGGCGGGGGCGCCCGGCGTCTGCCAGACCTCGGCGGTCGGGAAGCCGGTCTCCTTGAGCTTGCCGGCGAGCCAGTCGGCGCTGCGCCGCACGTCCGCCGCGTGGTGCGGCTGGGCGGACACCGACGGTATGCGCAGCCACTCCGCGAGGTCGTCGAGGAAGGCGGCACGGTGCTGGTCGATGTACGCGCGGACGGCGCTGTCCGGGGTCTGGCTCATGGTCACGAGCCTATCGGCCCGCACCGACAGCCCGGTCGTGCTGTTCGTCACCGCTCGGCTCCTCGCGCAGCAGCCGCTCCAGCGCCTCCCGGCCGGGCAGGTCCCCGGGTCGGACGACATCGCCGCTGCGTACGTACACGAACGCGGCCGTGACCCGCTCCGGCGGGATGCGCTGCTGCTCGGCCCAGGCGAGCCGGTACAGGGCGAGCTGGAGGGGGTCGGCGCTCTGGTCACGGCCGGTCTTCCAGTCGACGATCTCGTACGTGGCGTCCTCGCCGTCGCCCTCCCGGTAGACGGCGTCGATACGGCCGCGTACGACCCGGCCGGCGATGGTGATCTGGAAGGGGGCCTCCACGCGGTACGGCGTGCGGTGGGCGTACTCGGTGCGTTCGAAGGCGTCCTTCAGCGCTTCCAGGTCGCGTTCGTCGGCGATCTCGGCCTCGCTGCCGGGCAGCTCCTCGGGCTCCAGCATGGGCAGGGTCAGGGCCTCGAAACGGGCCTCGACCCACGCGTGGAAGCGGGTGCCGCGGCGGGCGGCGGGCTGCGGCGGGCGGGGCATGGGGCGGGCCAGCTCCCGCGCGAAGCCGTCCGGGTCGTCGGCCAGCCACAGCAGCTGGGTCGCCGTGAGGGACGCGGGCAGGGGGACCTCCGTCACGCTCTCCCGCGCGCGCAGCAGTTCTCCGGCGAGGGCGTCGAGGTCGCGGTCCCAGGAGGCGACGACGCGGGCCTCCTCCGGGGTGAGGCGGCGTTCCTCGGGGGTGTCCGCGCGGGGGGCGGTGTCCGAGTGGGGGGCCATGTCCGCGCGGGGAGCGGTGTCCGCGCGGGAGGCGGTGTCCGCGCGGGAAGCGGTGTCCGCGCGGGAAGCGGTGTCCGCGCGGGAGGCGGTGTCCGCGCGGGAGGCCGTTGCCTGGTGGGGGACGGTCGGGCGGTGGCCGGTGCGGGAGTCCCAGCCGGCCGGGTCCTGGGCGGGGACGGAGGCGGGAGGTTCGCCGACGGGCGGCTCGTCAGCGGGGGCGTGCTCCTCGGGGAGGGCGTTTTCGCCCGCGTAGGGATCGTCGGCGTAGGCGTCGTCGGCGTACGGATCGTCGGCGAAGGGGTCGTCGGCGTACGGCCCCGCTTCGAACGGGATTTCGTCGTCCGGAATCTCCTCGTACGAGGGCTCGTCGTGCGGGAAGTCGTCCTCCTCCGGGGGCGCGGGCCACTCCGGGTCCTCGTAGGTGTCGGGGTCGTGTGCGGCCGCCGGGTGGCCGGCGTCGGCGGCGGTGGCGAGGGCGTCGAGGTGGGCGAGGACCGTGTCGGCGGCCGCGCGGCGGCGGGCCAGGGCCGTGCCGTCCAGGGGCAGCGGCCAGACCTGGTCGGCGGTGGCCTGGTGCAGGGCCGGGTTCTCCTCGTCCTCGGCGGGCTTGTCCGCCCAGACCTCGATCTCGCCGTGACCGGCGGCGCAGTGGTCGTGGAGGGCGAGGAGGAAGTCGGACGGGCCGCGGGGCTTCTTCTGGGTGGGGCCCCACCAGTGGCCGGAACCGAGGAGCAGGGAGCGGGGGCGGGTGAAGGTGACGTATCCGAGGCGCAGTTCCTCGGTGTGCTGGTGCTCCTTCATCGCCTCGTGGAAGGCCTTCATGCCGCGCGAGTCCCACGCTTCGATGTCGGGCAGGGTGTCGGCGTCGCCGCGCAGCTCGTGCGGCAGCACCTTGGCCTGCGCGGTCCACTTCTCCCGGCCCTGGGCGCTCGGGAAGGTGCCGGTGACCAGACCGGGGACGGCGACGACGTCCCATTCCAGGCCCTTGGACTTGTGCGCGGTGAGCACCTTGACGGTGTTCTCGCCGCCGGGCAGGGCGTTGTCGAGGCCCTTCTCGTACTGGGCGGCGGTGCGCAGGAAGCCCAGGAAGGCCAGCAGACTGGCCTGGCTCTCGTGGGCGGCGAACGACGCGGCGATGTCCAGGAAGTTCGACAGGGTCTCGCGGCGGCGGGCGGCCAGCGCGTGCGGGGACGCGGACAGCTCGACCTCCAGGCCGGTGACCGCGAGGACGCGGTGGAGGACGTCCATGAGCGGGTCGGCGAGCGAGCGGCGCAGGTCGCGCAGTTCGGCGGCGAGGCGGGCGAAGCGCACCCGCGCGTCCGGTGAGAAGGGCAGTCCGTCGTCGTCCCCGCCGCCCTCCAGCGGGGTCTCCAGGAAGGTGTCGAGGGCGTCGGCGAGGGAGATCACCTCGGCCGGGTCGACGCCCTCGACGGCCTCGGCGAGCCGCCGGTCGGGGTCGTCGCCGGTGTCCACGCGCGCGTGCGCGACGAGTTGCCGGGCGCGCCGGCCGAGCAGGGCGAGGTCGCGCGGGCCGATGCGCCAGCGGGGGCCGGTGAGCAGCCGGACGAGGGCGGCGTTGGCGCCCGGGTCCTGGAGAACCTCGCAGACGGCGACCAGGTCGGCGACCTCGGGCAGGTGCAGCAGCCCGGAGAGGCCGACCACCTCGACGGGAATGTCCCGCGCGACGAGGGCGGCCTGGATCTCGGCGAAGTCGGTGGCCGTACGGCACAGGACGGCGATCTCGCCCGGCGCCTTGCCGGTGTTCAGGAGGTGGGCGATCGAGTCGGCGATCCAGTCGATCTCCTCCGCGTGGGTGCGCAGCAGCGCGCAGCGGACCAGGCCGTCGCGTTCGGCGCCGGGGGCCGGGCGCAGGGCCTCCACACCCGCGTGCATGGCGCGCAGCGGCTCGGCGAGGCCGTTGGCGAGGTCGAGGAGCCGGCCGCCGCTGCGGCGGTTCTCGCTGAGCGCCTGGCGGGTGGCGGGGCGGCCGTCCGCGTGGGCGAAGTGCTGCGGGAAGTCGTCGAGGTTGGCGACGGAGGCGCCGCGCCAGCCGTAGATCGCCTGGCAGGGGTCACCGACGGCGGTCACCGGGTGGCCCGTGCCGCCGCCGAAGAGGCCGGCGAGGAGGACGCGCTGGGCGACCGAGGTGTCCTGGTACTCGTCGAGGAGCACCACGCGGAACTCGTCCCGCAGGATGCGGCCCACCTCGGGCAGCTGGGCGAGGCGGGCGGCGAGGGCGATCTGGTCGCCGAAGTCGAGCAGGTCCCGCTCGCGTTTGGCGGCCCGGTAGCGCACCACCAGGTCGGCCAGTTCGCGGCGCGCGGCGGCGGTCTCGGGGACCTTGCGCAGGTCGGCGTTGGTGAGCTTGGCGCCCTCCAGGGTGCGCAGCAGGCCGGCGTCCCACGCGCGCAGGTCCTCGGGGTCTACGAGGTGTTCGGCCAGCTCCGAGTCGAGGGTGAGCAGGTCGCTGACCAGGTCGGCGAAGGAGCGGGTCAGCGCGGGGTAGGGCCCGGGGGCTTCGCGCAGCACCCGCGCGGCCAGCTGGTAGCGGGTGGCGTCGGCGAGCAGGCGGGAGGACGGCTCCAGGCCGATGCGCAGGCCGTGGTCGGTCAGCAGGCGGCCGGCGAAGGCGTGGTACGTGGAGATGACCGGCTCGCCCGGCGGGTTGTCCGGGTCGATGACGTCGGGGTCGGTGACGCCCGCCTTGATCAGAGCCTTGCGGACGCGCTCGGCCAGCTCGCCGGCGGCCTTGTTGGTGAAGGTCAGGCCGAGCACTTGTTCGGGTGCGACCTGGCCGGTGCCGACCAGCCACACCACGCGGGCCGCCATCACGGTGGTCTTGCCGGAGCCCGCTCCGGCCACGATCACCTGCGGGGCGGGCGGCGCGGTGATGCAGGCCGTCTGCTCCGGGGTGAACGGGATGCCGAGGAGCTCCTTGAGCTGCTCGGGGTCGGTGATTCGTGCGGGCACCTCAGAGAGGCTAGCGGCGGCCACTGACAGCGGATGCCCCAGTCACCATCCGCGGCGGGAGAAGCGCAGGTCAGACGCTGTGGTGCCACGCGTCACACCCTGGGTCGGTCACTCCACGACGTGGCGGCCCTCGGGGCGGGCGCTGCACGAGGCCCGGAAGGCGCAGTGCGTGCAGTGCTGGCCAGTGGTCGGGGTGAACCGCTCGTCGAGGACCTTGCCGGCGGCCGTGGCCAGCAGCTCGCCGACCCACTCCCCCGCCGCCCCCTCCAGGGCTTCCTGCGCCTGGACCTTGGGCAGCGTCTCCCCGCCGTCCCGCTTGGCGGCACCCTGCCGCAGGTGGACCAGTTCGGCCCCGCCCGGCTCGGGGCGTATCCCGTCGAAGAGGTCGTCCACGGCGCCCTCGCGGACGGCGAGCTGGTAGACGGCGAGCTGCGGGTGGCGGGCCACCTCGGCGGCGCTGGGCGCCTGCTTGCCGGTCTTGAAGTCGACGACGTACGCGCGGCCCTCGCCGTCCGCCTCCACGCGGTCCATCTGACCGCGGATGCGGACTTCGTAGTCGCCCGCCTCCAGGGTGACGTCGAAGTCGTGCTCGCTGGCCACCGGGGTGCGCCCGGTGCGGTCCATGACGTGCCACTTCAGGAACCGTTCGAGCGCCACGCGCGCGTGCTCCTTCTCCTGCGCCGACTTCCACGGCGCGTCGAAGGCCAGCGCGTCCCACACGGAGTCGAGGCGTTCCATGAGCACGTCGAGGTCGGCCGGAGTGCGTCCGGAGGCGACCTCGTCGGCGAGCACGTGCACCACGTTGCCGAAGCCCTGGGCGGCGGTGGCGGGCGCGTCGGCCTTCACCTCGCGGCTGAGGAACCACTGGAGGGAGCAGGTGTTGGCGAGCTGGTCGAGTGCGCTGCCGGACAGCACGAGGGGCTGGTCGCGGTGGCGCAGCGGCACCTTGCTCTCGGTCGGCTCGAACATGCCCCACCAGCGGTAGGGGTGGGCGGCGGGCACCAGGGGCCGGCCGTCCTCGTCGGCGAGCGCGGCGAGCCGGGCCAGCCGGCGCGCGGCGGCCTCCCGCAGCGCGTCCGACACACGCGGGTCGACGACCGTCGCGCGCAGCTCGGCGACGAGCGCGGCGACCGACAGGGGGCGGCGCGGGCGGCCGGTGACGTCCTTGGGTTCGACGCCGAGTTCGGTGAGGAAACGGGAGGGCTGGTCGCCGTCGTCCGCGGGGGCCTTGACCGCGGTGACGACGAGCCGGTCCCGCGCGCGCGTGGCGGCCACGTAGAACAGGCGGCGCTCCTCGGCGAGCAGGGCGCCGGGGGTGAGTGGTTCGGCGAGTCCGTCGCGGCCGATGCGGTCGGCCTCCAGGAGGGAGCCACGGCGGCGCAGGTCCGGCCACAGGCCCTCCTGGACACCGGCCACGACCACGAGCCGCCATTCCAGGCCCTTCGCGCGGTGCGCGGTCATCAGACGCACCGCGTCGGGGCGCAGGGCGCGCCGCGTGAGGGTGTCCGCGGCGATGTCCTCGGCCTCGAGCTGCTCCAGGAAGTTAAGGGCGCCCCGCCCGCCGGTGCGCTCCTCCGCGCGGGCGGCCGTCGCGAACAGCGCGCACACGGCGTCCAGGTCCCGGTCGGCGTTGCGGCCGGCCGCGCCGCCGCGCCGGGCGGCGCGCTCCAGCCGCGCGGGCCAGGGCGTGCCCGACCAGAGGTCCCACAGCGCCTCCTCGGCCGTACCGCCACGCGCCAGGCGCTCGCGCGCCGTGCGCAACAACGCGCCGAGGCGCTGGGCTCCGCGCGCGTACGCCGGGTCGTGCGCGACCAGGCGCTCCGGTTCGGCGAGCGCCCGGGCGAGCAGTACGTCCGACGGCGGCGGTACGGGGTTGCCCGCGGCGCGCTCCTCCTCGCGCAGGGCACGCCCCAGGCGCCGCAGGTCGGCGGCGTCCATGCCGGCGAGGGGGGAGGCAAGGAGGGTGAGGGCAGTCTCAGTGTCGAGCCAGCAGGGGTCGGGGGCGTCCGGGGTGGTGTCCGTTGGGGCGGTCTGCGTCGGGGCGGGTTGCGCCGGGGCGGTGCCCTGCGAGTCCGCGTCGGCCGGGTCGAGATCCTGCGGGTTGGTGCCCTGCGGGTCGGAGCCCTGCCGGTCTGTGTCGGCCGGGTCGAGGGCCTGCTGGTCGAGGGAATGCTGGTTGAGGACCTGCTGGTCGAGGACCTGCTGGTCGGTGTCGGCCGGGTCGACGTCCTGCGGATCGGAGTCCTGCCGGTCGATGTCCTGACGATCGGTGTGCTGCGAGCCGCTGTTCTGCGCGCCGCTGTTCTGCGCGCCGGTCTCCTCGGGAGTGCTCCGCTCCGAGCCGGCCTCCTCGGACGCGGCCGCGGTCCCCGCCTCCGCCGTCGCCACCGCCCGCAGCGCGGTCAGCAGGGGCGCCACCGCCGGCTCGTGCCGCAGCGGCAGGTCGTCGCCGTCGATGTCGAGCGGGACGCCCGCAGCGGTGAGGGCGCGGCGGACCGCCGGGATGGTCCGGGAGCCCGCGCGCACGAGGACGGCCATGTCGCGCCAGGGGACGCCGTCCTCCAGGTGGGCGCGGCGCAGGATGTCGGCGATGTTGTCCAGCTCGGTGCCGGGCGTCGGGTAGGTGTACACCTCCACGCGCCCGCCGTCGCGCACCGGGGTCAGCTCCCGGTGGGCGCGCACCTTCTCGGCCGGGAGCCGGGTCAGCGGCATGCGCTGGGTGAGCAGCCGGGTCGCGGCCAGCAGCGTCGCGCCGGAGCGGCGGGAGGTGCGCAGGACCTGGACGGGGGCGGGGCGGCCGTCGGCGCGCGGGAAGGTGTGCGGGAAGTCGAGGATGCCGTTCACGTCGGCGCCGCGGAAGGCGTAGATCGACTGGTCGGGGTCGCCGAACGCGACGAGGGTGCGCCCACCGCCGGCGAGGGCGTGCAGCAGCCGTACCTGCGCCGGGTCGGTGTCCTGGTACTCGTCCACGTACACCGCGTCGTACTGCCCGGCGAGCCATGTGGCCACCTCGGGGCGCTGGGCGAGCAGCACCGCGCGGTGGACGAGTTCGGCGTAGTCGATGACCCCGTGCAGGTCGAGCACGTCGAGGTATTCGGCGAGGAAGGCGGCCGCCGCGCGCCAGTCCGGGCGGCCGATGCTCCGGGCGAAGGCGTCGAGGGCGTCCGGGCCGAGGCCCAGCTCGCGGGTGCGGGCGAGGACCGCGCGGACCTCGTCGGCGAAGCCGCGGGTGGTCAGGCAGGCGCGCAGCTCGTCCGGCCAGCGCACGTGGGCCAGACCGCTCCGCTCCAGTTCGCGCTGGCCGGCGAGCAGCTCCCGGACGGCGACGTCCTGCTCGGGACCGGACAGCAGCCGCAGCGGCTCGACGAACAGGTCGCTGTCCTGGTGGGCGCGGACCAGCGCGTAGCCGAACGAGTGGAAGGTGGTCGCCCGGGGCGCGCGGGCGGCGCCCATGCGCAGGGCCATGCGGTCGCGCAGGTCGACGGCCGCCTTGCGGCTGAAGGTGAGCACGAGGATGCGTTCGGGGTCGGCTCCGCGGGCGATCCGCGCGGCCACCGACTCGACCAGCGTGGTCGTCTTGCCGGTGCCCGGCCCGGCGAGGACGAGCAGCGGACCGGACCGGTGGTCAACCACGGAGCGCTGTGCGGCGTCCAGATCAGGGGGATCCGGTCGGGCCGGAGGGGTACGGACGAGCCGGTAAGCGCCACGGTTCCCCTGTCGCACCGCGGGGTGCGACAGGCGCCTGGTGGAGAAAGAGGAGCTCACGTGGTTCGCCGGTCCTGGTGGGTGTGCTGGTGTGCCGATCGCCGTGCGGGGACGGCGGTGGCCGGGAGATGAGGGGGACGCGCGGAGCCGACGCTACGCCGACACCTGAGCCGGAAGCAGGGCTTCCGGTTGTTCCCTCCCGGCTCAGTGGAACCGTACGTCCCTTTCCTCTCGAACGTACGTCATGTCACGGGAGTGCCCAGCCTCCCCCGTACGGATCACGCGTCACCCACGGCCTTCGCCGATGGCGGAAGCTGTCAGGTGTGACCCTTCGCGCGTTCGCCGCCGTCCCACCGCGCCCGTCGCATGTCGACCCGTGGCAGGTGGTCCTCGGCGGCCCGGCTCGCCTCCTTCACGGGCGTGCCCTCCGCGCGGTACCGGGCCATGGCCTCCTGTTCGTGGCCGGGGAGCAGGACGCCGTCCGCGCGGACGACCCGCCACCAGGGCACGGCACCGCCGTAGAGCGCCATCACCCGGCCGACCTGACGCGGACCGCCCTCCTCCAGCCACTCGGCGACGTCGCCGTAGGTCATGACACGCCCCGGCGGGATCATCTCCGCGACGTCGAGGACCCGCTCGGCGTATTCCGGCAGGGCGTCGGAGTACTCCACGCGGGCGACCTCGGGAAGGCTCTCCTCACTCATTCGTCCCATCCTGCCGCATGCCACCGACAATGTGACGCGCTCGTGACCATGCGTGACCCTCGCCCCGAGCGGTGCTTCGGGCAGACTGTGCGCCCCCGCATGTGCACCCTGATGCCCGCGTGTGTCGGTGGAGCATGCCACCATCGTGCGGGCGGTGACTGGTGATACGAGACCAAGAAGAGACGATGAAGCAGCAGGGTGTGCACCCGGAGGACGCGGACAGCACCTCTGATGCGTCGTCGCGCCCGGACACCGCCGACACGGCCGGCGAGGGTGCCCAGGAGCCGGGTGAGGGCGGGGCGCCACAGGCGGCCGAGGCGCAGGCCGAGGCCGAGGCCGGACAGGAACCGCGCGAGGACCCGGCGGCAGCGGGCGATCAGGATCCGCAAGCGGGCGAGCACGTCCCGCGTGGAGCCACACCTGCGGACGCGTCCGGCGGCAACACCGGCGGCACCGGCCGCGACGCCCCGACCGACCCCCACGCCCCCGCCGACCCCGACGCCCCGACCGACGCCGTCGAAGGCGACGAACCGCTCCTCCCCGCGCGCGTGCACCGCCCCTCGGATCTGATGCGGTTCCTGGTGGGCGTGCTCGCGGTCATCGTGCTGCTCGCCATCGCCGCGTTCGCGCACGGCACCACCTCGGGCCTCGAACAGGACATCACCAAGGGCACCGGCCAGGCCCCCGACCTGCTCATCAAGATCGCGGGACTGGCCTCCAGCATCGCGATCCTCCTCGTGCCGGTCGCCTTCGCGATCGAACGGCTGATCAAACGGGACGGGCTGCGGATCGCCGACGGCGTGCTCGCGGCCGTCCTCGCCCACGGTGTGACCCTCGCCACCGACCTCTGGGTCGCCCGTGCCGCCCCGGACTCCATCCAGGAGGCCCTGACCCAGCCCTCCCCCGGCGACCTCAGCGCCCTCACCGACCCGGTGCACGGCTACCTCGCGCCCGTCATCGCGTACATGACGGCCGTCGGCATGTCCCGCAGGCCACGCTGGCGCGCGGTGCTGTGGATCGTGCTGCTCCTCGACGCGTTCTCGATGCTGGTCACGGGTTACACGACACCGTTCTCGATCATCCTGACGGTGCTGATCGGCTGGACCGTGGCCTACGGCACGCTGTACGCGGTCGGCTCGCCCAACGTCCGGCCCACCGGGCGGACCCTGATGGCGGGCCTGCGGACCGTCGGGTTCCGCCCGGTGAGCGCGGCCCGCGAGGACACCGGGGACACCCCCGACAGCGGCGACCGCGGCCGGCGCTACTTCGTCACCCTGGAGGACGGCCCGCCCCTCGACGTCACGGTCGTCGACCGCGAGCAGCAGGCCCAGGGCTTCTTCTACCGGGTGTGGCGCAATCTGACCCTGCGCGGCTTCGCCACCCGCCGCAGCCTCCAGTCGCTGCGCCAGGCCCTGGAGCAGGAGGCGCTGCTCGCCTACGCGGCCATCGCGGCCGGCGCCAACGCCCCGAAGCTGATCGCGACCTCCGAGCTGGGACCGGACGCCGTGATGCTCGTCTACGAGCACACCGGCGGGCGCACCCTGGACTCGCTGGCCGACGAGGAGATCACGGACGAGCTGCTGCGCAACACCTGGCACCAGGTGCGCGCCCTGCAGTCGCGGCGGATCGCGCACCGCAGGCTCGCCGGGGACGCCATCCTGGTGGATCGTTCCAGCAGGGTGATCCTCACGGATCTGCGCGGCGGCGAGATCGCGGCCGGTGATCTGCTGCTGCGCATGGACGTCGCCCAGCTGATGACGACGCTCGCGCTGCGGGTGGGCGCCGAGCGCGCGGTGGCCTCGGCGGTCGGCGTGCTCGGGCCCGACGCGGTGGCGGACTGCCTCCCGATGCTCCAGCCCATCGCGCTGACCCGCTCCACGCGGGCGACCCTGCGCCGGCTGGCCCGGGAGCGGGCCGAACGGGAGCGCGAGGCGGTCCTGGAGGCGTCCCGGCTGGCAAAAACCGCCCGCGCGGAGGCCGCCGACGGCGAGGAGGTCCCGGCGGCCCCGGAGAAGCCGGGCAAGAAGGCCGTACGCGCGCAGGCGCGGGCCGAGAAGCGGGCCATCGACGAGGCGCTGGAGGAGGCGCGCGAGGAGGATCTGCTCACCCAGATCCGCCACGAGGTGCTTCGGATCAGGCCGCAGGCGCCCGTCGAGCCCGCCCGCCTGGAGCGGATCCGGCCGCGCACGCTGATCAGTTTCATCGCCGGCGCCATCGCCGCGTACTTCCTGCTGACGCAGCTCACGCACATCGAGTTCGGTCCGCTCGTCGCCAACGCCGAGTGGGGCTGGGTGGCGGCGGCGGTGCTGTTCTCGGCGCTGAGCTATGTGGCCGCGGCGATGAGCCTGCTGGGGTTCGTGCCGGAGCGGGTGCCGTTCCTGCGGACCGTGGCGGCCCAGGTCGCCGGGTCCTTCGTGAAGATCGTGGCACCGGCCGCGGTCGGCGGCGTGGCCCTGAACACGCGGTTCCTCCAGCGCGCGGGCGTACGTCCGGTCCTGGCGGTGGCCAGTGTCGGCGCCTCGCAGCTGTTCGGCCTCGGCTGCCACATCCTCATGCTGCTGTCCTTCGGCTATCTGACCGGTACCGAGAAGACGCCCTCGCTGTCGCCGTCCCGGACGGTCATCGCGGGTCTGCTCACGGTGGCGGTGTTGGTGCTCGTGGTGACCTCGGTGCCGTTCCTGCGGAAGTTCGTCGTCACGCGCGTGAGGTCGCTGTTCGCGGGCGTCGTGCCGCGCATGCTGGACGTGCTGCAGCGGCCCCAGAAGCTGCTCACCGGCATCGGCGGCATGCTGCTGCTCACGGCCTGCTTCGTGATGTGCCTGGACGCGTCCATCCGGGCCTTCGGCAACGAGACGACCTCCATCAGCCTCGCGAGCGTGGCCGTCGTGTTCCTCGCGGGCAACGCGCTGGGGTCCGCGGCGCCCACGCCGGGTGGTGTCGGCGCGGTCGACGTGACCCTGACGGTCGGTCTGATCGCCGTCGGCCTGCCCAGCGAGGTCGCCGCCCCGTCCGTCCTGCTGTTCCGGATGCTCACGCTGTGGCTGCCGGTGCTGCCGGGCTGGATCGCCTTCAACCACCTCACCCGCAAGGGCGCCCTCTAGCCCGCCGGAGCACGCGTGCGTACGCGTGCGTAGCCTGGCGTGCGTACGCGGTCCCCTCGGCGTACGCGGCCCCCACGCACGCGTACCTCGTACGGCTCGTGCCCCGCGCGCCCAGTCCGGTGCCGCCGCAGGATGGGGGCATGCCGAACCCCTCCCCGCTGCGCGCCGCCGCCGTGACCGCCTCCGCCCTGCTGCTGACGTCGCTGCTGGCGGGATGCGGCGACGACGGCGCCGAGGACGAGGACCTGACGCGGCAGAAGCTCAGCTGGGAGGACTGCCCGGCGCCGTCGCAGGCGCAGGGCGGCGGGAACTCCCCGTCGCCGCTGCCCAACGGCGGGGAGTGGCAGTGCGCCACCATGAAGGCGCCCCGCGACTGGGACGACCCCCAGGGCGACACGATCGAGCTGGCGCTGATCCGCGCGGAGGCCACCGGCACCGGCCGGCGCATCGGCTCCCTGATCTTCAACTTCGGCGGCCCGGGCGGCTCCGGCGTCGCCGCGCTGCCCGCCTTCGGCAACGACTACGAGAAGCTGCGCACCCGCTACGACCTGGTCAGCTTCGACCCGCGCGGAGTGGGGCGCAGCGCGCCCGTGCGGTGTTTCAGCGACCAGCGGCTCGACGCGTACTTCCAGCAGGACGCGACCCCCGACGACGCGGCCGAGCGCACGGAACTGCTGGAGGACGTCGAGGACTTCAACGCGGCCTGCGAGAAGAACTCCGCGACGATGCTGCCGCATGTGCTCACCGCCGACGCGGCCCGCGACATGGACCTGATGCGCCAGGTCCTCGGCGACGACAAACTGCACTACTTCGGCATCTCCTACGGCACCGAACTGGGCGGCGTCTACGCCCACCTGTTCCCCAGGAACGTCGGCCGCGCCGTCTTCGACGCCGTGGTGGACCCGACCCAGACGCCCGAGCAGGGCTCGCTCGGACAGGCCAAGGGCTTCCAGCGCGCGCTCGGCAACTTCGCCGAGAACTGTGTGTCGAAGACGGAGGAGTGCCCGATCGGGGACAGCGCGCAGGACGTCGAGGACCGCATCGCCAGGCTGCTGACGGACCTCGACAGCAAGCCCATCCCCGGCGTCTTCCCGCGCGAACTGACCCAGACCGCCGCGACCGGCGGCATCGCGCAGGCCCTGTACTCGCAGGAGTTCTGGGACTACCTGACGGAGGGCCTGGACCAGGCCTACGACGGCAACGGGCAGATCCTGATGCTGCTGTCCGACACGTTGAACGGACGCAGGACCAACGGCGAGTACAGCAACCTCGTCGCGGCCAACACGGCCATCACCTGCGCCGACGACAAGCCGCGGTACGACGTCGCGCACGTGGAGCGCCGGCTGCCCGCGTTCCGGGCCGCCTCGCCGCTGTTCGGGGAGTACCTCGCCTGGGGCATGCTCGGCTGCACCGACTGGCCGGTGCCGGGCGCCGCCGACCATCCCGACGTGAGCGCGCCGGGAGCGGCGCCGATCCTGGTCATCGGCAACACCGGCGACCCGGCCACCCCGTACGAGGGCGCGCGCAGGATGGTGCGGGCGCTGGGCGAGGAGGTCGGTGTGGAGCTGACGTACAAGGGCCAGGGGCACGGCGCGTACGACAGCAAGAACAGGTGCGTGCAGGACGCCGTGCACGGCTATCTGCTGGACGGAAGGCTGCCGAGGGCCGGCACCGTCTGCTCCTAACCACGCGAGCTTGCCGGGAAAGCGCAGGTCAGAAGGTTATCCACAGGCTCGGACAGGCTCGGCGGGTTACGCCTACCATGGCGTGACAGCCATCCGCGGAACGGACGCGGAGGCCTGCGAGGGGGGATGTGTCCATGGCGCGATTCGTACGGTGGGCGGCGCTGGGTGCCGCGGCCGCGCTGCTGGTGTCGGGCTGCGACTCGGCCGGTGACGGCCGGTCCGGGGACGGCGGGGAGCGGTCGTCGGGCTCGTCGTCGGCCTCGCAGAAGCTCGACTGGGGCCGCTGCGAGGCCACCGCGGACGCTCCCGCCCCCGGCAGCGAGTGGCAGTGCGCGACGCTCCGGGCGCCGCTGGACTGGTCGAAGCCCGACGGCGAGACGATCGGGATAGCGCTGATCCGCGCCAAGGCGACCGGCGACGACCGCATCGGCTCCCTGCTGTTCAACTTCGGCGGTCCCGGCGGCTCGGGTGTGTCGATGATGCCGTCGTACGCCTCCGCCGTCTCGTCGCTGCGCGAGCGGTACGACCTGGTCAGCTTCGACCCGCGCGGGGTGGCGGCCAGCGAGGGCGTGCGCTGCCGCGACGACCAGGAGATCCAGGCCGCCGAGGCGAAGGTGGACGCCACCCCGGACACCCCGGCCGAGGAGAAGACGTACCTCAAGGACGCGGCGGACTTCGGCCGCGGCTGCCGGCAGGCCGCCGGCAAGCTGCTCAAGCACGTGTCCACCACCGACACGGCCCGCGACATGGACCTGATGCGCCAGGCCCTCGGCGACGACAAGCTGCACTACTTCGGCATCTCCTACGGCACCGAACTGGGCGGCGTCTACGCCCACCTGTTCCCGAAGAACGTCGGCCGGATGGTGCTGGACGCGGTCGTCGACCCGAGCGCCGACACGATCGGGCACGCCAAGAACCAGACCCTCGGTTTCCAGCGCGCGCTCGACGACTATCTGAAGTCGACGGGCCGGGACCCCGAGCAGGGCACGCGCGAGATCGCGGACCTGCTGAAGCGCATCGACGCCGAGCCGCTGCCCACCTCCACCCCCGGCCGCGAGCTCACCCAAACCCTCGCCCTGACCGGCATCGTGCTCCCGCTGTACGGCAAGGACAGCTGGCCCACGCTGACCAGCGCCCTGAAGGCCGCCGAGGAGGGCGACGGCTCGGAGCTGCTGGCCCTCGCCGACGGCTACAACGAGCGCGACACATCCGGCCGCTACGGCACGACGACCCACTCGCAGCGGGTCATATCGTGCCTCGACGACCGGCAGCGGCCCACCGCCGAACAGACCAAGGCGCTGCTGCCCGAGTTCGAGAAGATCTCCCCCGTGTTCGGCGCCTTCCTGGGCTGGGACACCGCGGGCTGGTGCCACGACTGGCCGGTGCCCGGCCTGCACGACACCCCGGACGTGAGTGCCCCCGGCGCGGCCCCCATCCTCACGGTCGGCAACACCGGCGACCCGGCGACCCCGGTCGAGGGTGCCCGCCGGATGGCCGACGAACTGGGCAAGGGCGTAGGCGTGGTCCTCACCTGGAACGGCGACGGCCACGGCGCCTACGGCAGCGGCAGCTCCTGCGTCGACTCGACGGTGAACGCCTACCTGCTGGACGGCACGGTCCCGAAGGACGGCAAGGTCTGCGACTGACATCAGACGGGGATCCACTCGGGCCACTGTGGCGGGGCGTTGCTCGCGGGGCAGAGGCCCGAGTCTCCGGGACAGCCGTCCAGGGTGCCGCGGGTCGCGAAGAACCACCATGCCAACCATGCCGTCGCCATCATCACCATCAGCGGCGGCACCGCGACACGAACCGCCGCCGGCGCGCGAAGCACCAGCCGCCTACCGACGGCCCGCGCCATGAGCCCGAGGAGGGCTTCGGTCACCACCACCGGCAGCAGAAAGTGAGCTCGAATCGCCCACCGGCGTCGTAACCGCCTCCCGCTCGCCTGCCCCAGGCTCAGCTCTGCAGGTGCGGCCAGCCGTCCTTGTTGGAGAAGGTCTCGAAGCAGTAGCGAGTCGAGCGATCCCACTCCTTGCCGGTGGCCAGCTCGTATGCCTGATCCGGCACGTAGAGCAGCCACTCAGCGTCGTACTGGGTAGACGTGAACGGAGCGAACTTGTCGACGTCGAAGAAGACGCTTTCCCAGACGGTTCGGCCTGCCGCGACCACAGCGCAGCGTGTGTAGAGGAACTGATCGGCCGACTGCGGGAACGGGCTTCCGTCTCGGCACGTCAGGTCAGCGACCGGGAGCGTGCCGAACTTCTCCTGGTCCAGCCGGTAAAGCGCTTCGGCGTGGCGTTCGGCGAAGCCGAAGATGTCTTCCACCGGGCGTCGGCTCAGCTCTTCGGCGAGGCGTCGGCAGCCGGCTTCGGTCGCCTCGCCATTCAACATGTCTATCAGCGCCCAGAAGTCGGCCCACGTCATCGTCACAGTGCCAGGATGACAGGTCGGGCCGGGCCTTCCGCAGGCCGTGCCGGGTCCCCGGCGCCACCTGGCGACGACGGAGACCCACGGCATCTGAACCGGTCAGAGCCGTGGGCCTCTTCAGTCGTGCTGATCGACCGGCAGGGTGCTCAGTAGACCGGCTTGTGCGGTTCGATCTGGTTGACCCAGCCGATGACGCCGCCGCCGACGTGGACGGCGTCCGCGAAGCCGGCGGACTTGAGGACCGCGAGGACTTCCGCACTGCGGACACCCGTCTTGCAGTGCAAGACGATCTTCTTGTCCTGGGGGAGGGTCTCCAGGGCGGTGCCCATGAGGAACTCGTTCTTCGGGATCAGGCGGGCGCCGGGGATCGAGACGATCTCGTACTCGTTGACCTCGCGGACGTCGATGATCTCGATGTTCTCGCCGTCGTCGATCCACTCCTTCAGCTGTTTGGGAGTGATCGTCGAGTCGGCGGCCGCCGCCTGGGCCTCCTCGGAGACGACGCCGCAGAAGGCCTCGTAGTCGATGAGTTCGGTGACCGTGGGGTTCTCGCCGCAGACCGCGCAGTCGGGGTCCTTGCGGACCTTGACCTGGCGGTACTGCATCTCCAGGGCGTCGTAGATCATCAGCCGGCCGACCAGCGGCTCACCGGTGCCGGTGAGGACCTTGATCGCCTCGGTGACCTGGATGGAGCCGATGGACGCGCACAGCACGCCCAGCACGCCGCCCTCGGCGCAGGAGGGGACCATGCCGGGGGGCGGGGGCTCCGGGTAGAGGCAGCGGTAGCAGGGACCGTGCTCGGACCAGAAGACGGAGGCCTGGCCGTCGAAGCGGTAGATCGAGCCCCAGACGTACGGCTTGTTCAGTAGCACGCAGGCGTCGTTGACCAGGTAACGGGTCGCGAAGTTGTCCGTGCCGTCGACGATCAGGTCGTACTGGCTGAAGATGTCCATCACGTTGTCGGCCTCGAGCCGCTCCTCGTGAAGGACCACGTTCACGTACGGGTTGATCCCCAGGACGCTGTCCCGCGCGGACTCGGCCTTGGAGCGGCCGATGTCGGCCTGGCTGTGGATGATCTGGCGCTGCAGGTTCGACTCGTCGACCTCGTCGAACTCCACGATGCCGAGCGTGCCCACGCCCGCCGCGGCCAGGTACATCAGGGCCGGCGAGCCCAGGCCGCCGGCGCCCACACAGAGCACCTTCGCGTTCTTCAGCCGCTTCTGCCCGTCCATCCCCACGTCGGGGATGATCAGGTGGCGGGAGTACCTGCGGACCTCGTCTACGGTGAGCTCGGCAGCCGGCTCGACCAGGGGTGGCAGCGACACGGGGACTCCGTTGGTCGGTCAATCAGTACGGTTGTTCACCCGTAACACTGCCACGGCCTTTTTCATTCCGAGACACCTGTTCCGATACGCGAGACGATATCGTCCCAGTAGCCGGGCAGGGCCTCCCAGGGGTCGGTGCGGCCGCCCGCGCCCGTGCGGTCGGTGAACCAGATCGTCGCCGCGCCCTGCCAGCGGGCCACGCGCAGCGCTTCGTCCAGGTGACCTCGGGGAACGCCGTGCACCAAGTGACAGAACCGTTCGGGCGGATGGTCGGCGGTCCACTCCGCCGCCTGCGACCAGCGGTAGTCGCTCCAGGGACCGTTGAAGGTGACCAGCTGGTCGGCGGTGTCGGCGTAGCCGGGGTACGGGTGGGTGCCGTGGCCCAGGACGATGTGGGCATCGTCACGCAGCGCGCGGAGCGTGGTGGCGATACGGCGTGTCTCGGGCAGCGAGACGCGGTCGGACGGACAGCGGTCCAGCAGGAAGCCGTCGACCCGGTACCAGTCGAGGTAGCGGTGCGCGTCGGAGATCACCTCCCCGAACCAGCGGGCGCCGTAGGTCAGGTCCAGGTGGCCGAGGACGCGGACGCCCGCCGCGCGCAGGTGGACGGCCGCCTGGAGGCAGTGCGGGTCGGGGCGGGTGCCCAGCCCCTGGGCGACGTTCAGGACCGCCCACTGCACGGGCGTACCCGGGCGGGTCAGCTCGCCCCACTCGGTCGGGGCGAGCAGCGGGTGGGCGTAGCCGGGCGCGCCGAGCCCGGTGCGGACGCCGGTGCCCGCGGCGGGGACCGGCCGGCTGGTCAGATGCGGCATGCCGCCTCCATCCAGATGTCGGCCAGGGACTCCTCGAGGTTGATGCGGGGCCGCCAGCCGAGCCGGTCGCGGGCGGTGCGGACGTCCGCCTGCTGCCAGCTGCCGCAGCCGTCCGGGTAGGGGTAGGCGACCGGGGCGGTGTGCGGCGGGTGGTCGGCGTCGCCGCGGTGGTGGCCCAGGGCTTCGCCCCGGTGGTGGGCGAGGAGCTCGCCGCGGTGGTGGCCGAGGACTTCGGGGCGCGGGTGCCCGATGGACGGGCGGTGCGGGCCGGGCGGGCCGTCCAGTTCGTGCAGGGCGCCGCCGTAGCCTGCCACGCGCGCGAGCGTCGCGGCGGCGTCGCGCAGCCGTACGGCACGGCCGGAGCCGATGTTGATGATGCCCTGCGCGGCGGAGAGCGAGGCGGCGTGCACCGCGCGGGCGACGTCCCGTACGTCGACGAAGTCCCGCTGGACGCCCAGGCCGCCGAGTTTGAGGTCGCCGTCGCCGGTCTGCATCGCCCGGCGCATGGCCTCGGCGAGGCGGCCGAGCGGTGATCCGGCGGGGGTGCCGGGCCCGGCGGGCGAGAAGACGCGCAGGACGACCGCGTCCAGGCCGGAGCCGAGGACGAGTTCGGTGGCGGCGAGCTTGCTGACGCCGTACGGGCCGCCGGGGCGCGGAACGGCGTCCTCCGCGGTGGAGGAGCCGGGCTGGCTGGGGCCGTACTCGGCGGAACAGCCGATCTGCACCAGGCGGGCCCCGCAGCCGCTGCGCCGCAGCGCCTCGCAGACGGTGGCGACGGCGACGGTGTTGTGCCGGGTGAGTTCCCGCGCTCCGCCCCGGGTGGCTCCCGCGCAGTTGATCACGACGCCGGGGTGGACCGCGTCGAGGAAGCGGGTGAGCGCGCCGGGGCTGCCGGACGCGAGGTCGAAGCGGACGTCGGCGTCGTCACCGCGGCCGAGGGCGGTGAGCTGCACGGCCGGGTCGGCGAGCAGGCGGTCGGCGACGAAGCGGCCGATGTAGCCGTTGGCTCCGATCAGCAGGACCCTCATCGGGCGCCTCCCCGGGTGAGCGTGGCGGAGGCGAGGGTTCCGGCTGCCGCCGACGGCCTCGGGGCGCCGCCGGGTCCGCCGTGCGCTACGGCGACTCCGCCGCCGCCTGTGACGGCTCCGGCGGTCACGGTGACACGGCGGGTCACGGCGACTTCGCCGGTCATGGCGACTCCGCCGGTCACTGTGACACCGCGGGTCACGGTCACACCACGGGTCACGGTGACACGGCGGGTCACGGCGACTCCGCCGGTCACGGCAGGTCCGCCGGCTGTGGCGGCTCCGCCGGCTACGGCAGGTCCGCTCGCTCCTGAGGGAACGCCGAACGCGCCGGTGGCTCCGGGCGCTCCGGGGTGTCCGGGTCGGGAGGTGGTCATCTGGTGTTCTCCTTCGAGGGGGTGGTGCGGTTGCCTGCGGCGGCCTGGCCGGGCGCCGGGGCGGCGGATGGATGGTTCGGGGTGGCGGCACGGCCGCGTGGCCGGTGCGGCGCCGGACGCGGGACGGCCGAGGCGGAGGCGGCCGAGGCGGAGGCGGCCGAGGCGGAGGCGGCCGAGGCGGCCGAGGCGGCGGAGGCGGCGGCCATGGCTACGGCGTCGGCGTCGACAGCGGTCAGCATCGGTCGTCCCGTACGACCGGAGCAGGCGCCGGCGCCTGCGCCACGGCGTGCGCCGAGGCGCGGGTGAGCCTGCGGCCCGCGTGGATCAGCAAGGTGAGAGCACCGGCGCCGCAGACGAGGACCGGGACACTGTCCGCGCCCCAGCCGTCCAGGAGGCCGCGCACGGGCAGCGCGAGGAATCCGCAGCCCGGCAGGCGGGCGGCGAACAGCGCGGCGACGGCCAGCGCCTCGGCCGCCGCCGCGACGCCCAGGACCAGCGCCGGAGCGTGGCGGAAGCCGTGCACGATGAGGAGGCGGGCGAGCAGCAGCAGGGCGCCAAGGGTGAGGGTCCGGGCGTGGTCGGCGGGCTCCTCCAGGACGGCGGCCGTGAGGGCGTGGAGCGTGGCCAGGGCCGTCAGGTACAGCGCGAACGCGCCGAGCAGCAGCGGCCGTACGGCGGTGGCGAACTCCTCCAGGCCACGGCTGGCCGTGAGTCTGCGGCGCGCGCCGGCCGTCAGCAGGTGCGCGCTCCAGGCGGCGGGGGCGCAGGAGAGGGCGAGGGCCGGCAGGACGGCCGTGTCGACCGGCCAGGAGGAGTCCGGGGTGCCGGTGGGCGGGCTGTCGGGGCCACCGGTGGCGGCGGCGGTCAGCAGGCCGTCGCCTAAGACGGCGTAGGCGAGGAGCCAGCAGGTCCACACGCGCGGGCCGGTGGCCGGGGGTGGGGACGCCGGGCGGGTACGGTGCGCGCTCAGCGGTCCCCGGGTCAGGGCGGCGCGTACGGCGAGCGCGAGGGCCGCCACGCCCACGGCGGCCACGACGAGGCGCACCTGCCCGTCGGTGAGGCGCAGCCCGGCGAGGGTGGCGACGCCCGCGGCACCGGGCAGCAGGCTGCGGACGATCCACTCCGCGCGCCCCCGTGGCGGGTCGGCCGCGACCGGGCGCTTTGCCGGCGCGTCGGCGGCGCGCGGGACGCGCGCGAACATCTCCTCGGCGAGGGAGAAGACGTCCCGGTGGCGGAACCGGGCGGCGGTCCGGTCGGTGATGCCGTGCGCTTCCAGACCGGCCGCGATCTCCAGCGGGTCCACGGCCCGCTCGCACAGCTCCCGGTGACGGTGCATCAGAGCCTTGACGGGGTCGGCGGGCCCGCGGCGGGGAGGTACGGCGGGCTCACGGCCACCCGCGCGGCCCGGACGGCCGTCCGCGGCCACACCCCCGTAGACAGCGGAACCGGACGCAGCACCAGGGCGCGGACCGACGGGCGCGTCACCGGCGCCATCCGCCGGCCGGTCCGCCTCCACGCCCCCCACCGCCAGCCACTGCTCCGAACGGGCGTCCCACGCTCCGGGGCTCTCGGGCGTCCCGGGCCGGTTCAGGTCGACGTCCCTCATCGGCCCACCTCCACGCCAGGCACGGCCGCCCCACCCGCGACCACCGACGACTGCGACACCGAAGACACGGCAGACACCGCAGATACGGCCGACACCGCGGGCACGCCAGATACGGCCGCCACCGCGCCCCGCACCGGCGCCCACTCCCTCGCCCACCGGGGCCCACGCGCCCCCACGCCGCGCGCCCTGGCGCCCTGCGCCCCCGCGCCCTGCGTCCCCACACCCCGCGCCTCTGCCCCGGAACCCGCCCCCGCCCCGGCTCCCGCTCCCGACCCAGCTCCCAACCCGGGTCCCGCCCCGGCCCCGGCCCCAACCCCAGCCCTCGCTCCCGCTTCCCGCGCCACCACCCCGGTCGTCCATCTCCCCGCCACCCGCGCCTCCGCGGGCACGGCGAACGGCAGGGGCTCCCCGCTGTCGTCGACGACGATCCGGCGGACCGGGCACTGCGCGACGATCTCCAGGTAGATGCCGTGGAAGGCGGCGATGTTCTGCTCGACGGTGAAGAGTTCGAGCGCCCGGGCGCGCGCCGCGGCCCCGAGGCGCGCACGGCGCTCGGGGTCGCGCAGCAGCGCCACGCACGCCTCCGCGAGCGCCCTGGGGTTGCGCGGCGGCACCACGAGCCCCGTGCCGCCGATGACTTCCACCACCGCGCCGACGTCGGTGGAGACGGTCGCGCGGGCGCAGAACATGGCCTCCACGAGGCCGACCGGGAAGCCCTCGACGACGCTGGACAGCACGACCACCGCGCCGGAGGCGTACGCCTCGGCGCGCGTCGGGACCTCCGGGTCACCGATCTCCTCGAAGGAGACGGGGTTGTCGCCGACGGCGTGCGGCCCGTCGGCCTCGTCGGGGAAGAGCTGCGCGGCGAGCGCCCGGCAGTGGGCGAGATAGGCGGCGCCCTCGGCTCCGGCGGCCGCGCCGATGATCCTCAGCCGGGTCTTCGGCTCCTCCCTGCGCACCTCGGCGAAGGCGTGCAGCAGCGAGACGAGGTCCTTGGCCGGTTCTATCCGGCCCACCCAGACCAGCGTGCCGGGGCCGGCGGCCTCCGGTGCCTCGCCCACCTCGGCGAAGGGGGCGGCGTCCATGCCGGGGTAGACGGTGCGCAGCTTGGCCCGGTCGGCGCCGCAGCGTTCCTGCCAGCGGCGGGCGTGCGCGTTGCCGGGTGTGATGCGTTCGGCCCGCCGGTAGATCTCGGCGGCGAGCCGGCCGTGGAAGGCGGCGGCCAGGGCGCGCACGGCCGGGGTGTGGTGGCCGGCGTCCAGGTAGTGGCTCCGCAGCCGCACGCCGTACTCGGTCACGAGCAGCGGTACGCCGTGGAAGTGCCGGGCGAGGAGTCCGGGCAGGGCGGCGGCACCGCCGGAGGCGGCGTGGCAGAGGTCGACCGAGCCGAGCCCGTCGTCCTCGTACCAGTCGAGCGAGAGGGGGCGCAGGGCGCGTTCGAGGTGTGCGGCGACGGCAAGCAGATCCGGTACGCGCGCCGCTCGCGCCGCGCGGGGTGCGCCGGGCGCGCGACAGGCGCGCTCCAGCGCGCGGACGGCGGTCTCCGAGCGGAGCGCGCGGGCCAGTCCGCCCTCCTCGCGGGCCAGCTCGGCGAGCCCGTACAGAGCATTGGCGAAACGGTCCGCCTCAACGGCGGAGGCGTCCTGCGTCAGCCCCACCGTCTCCGCGGAACCGGCGCACAGCGCGACGGCCAGCTCGCCGTACGCCTCCGAGAAGCGCCGGCGCGCGCGTCGGCCGTGAACGACCCCGTCGTCCTCCACCGTCCACAGCGGTGCCGTCCGCACCCGGGCGACCTGGGACGGGAGCGGGACCCAGCCCTCGTCCTCCTGGCGTTCGCTGCGGCTGAGCGCGTACACGTCGAACTCGTGCTGCCCGAGTCCGCGCACCAGCCGGTCGCACCAGATCCTGGCATCACCGCTCACATACGGATAGCCACCCTCGGTCAGCAGTCCGATGCGCACGAGTGCACCCCCGATCTCCCGTTTGGGGAGCCGCCGTCGGCCGGCGGCTCGCAGCGGGACGAACGTATGCGGACAAGCCGGTGGCGCGACGGACGGTTGTCCATCGCGCCACCAAAAGGGGTGAACGGTCGTAACTTTCCCGTGCGGACCGCGTTCTGTCGCGCTAAGACATCACACGCGTACGGAAGGTCACGTGTGCGTCAACTTCGCGGATACGGCCAGGGGTTGGGCCGGCACCGGATGCCGTCGTGTTCCAGGAACTTGGTCTGCTGCTGCATGACCGGGGCGAGATCGCCGTCCTTGTCGCAGGTCACGTGCGAGTAGCCGAGCCGGTGGCCGACCTCGTGGTTGATCAGCATCTGGCGGTAGGCGTGGATCTCGTCGCCGTACGTCGGCGAGCCCTGCGCCCAGCGGTAGGCGTTGATCATCACGCGTTCGGTGGCCGCGGAGTCGCACGAGACGTTGTCGATCGTCGTGTCGAGTCCCGACTTGGCGCACCAGTCGGCGGTCGTACCCGGGCTGGCGAGGGTGATCACGAAGTCGACCTCGCCGGAGTAAACGCGTTCGAAGGTGCGGCCGCCGTTGTGCGCCCAGCTGCGGTCGTCGTTGAGGGTCCGCTGCACGGCCTGCGCGAACAGCTCGCCGTCCAGCCCGAGGCCTTCCTCGACGTCCACCCGGTAGGTGTACTTCTCACCCGTCCCCGGCGCCTTGTCGATGCCGGGGATCGCCTCGAACTTCCCGGAGCCCACCAGCGACGGGCTCAGCGGGTACTTCCGGGCCATCTTCTGCTCGTACGTCAGCGGCACCGGGGTCGGTGTGCCGGACGGCGTCGGCCGGCCGTCGCCCCGCGAGGCGGAGTCGTGGTCCGCCCGCGCCTTGTCGGCTCCGGCCTGCGAGCGTACGGCGCCGCCCTCCTGCCCGTCGGCGACCTGCCCCGCGACCACCACGGCGAGCACGGTGGTCACCGCCGCGGCGGCGACTCCGGCGAACGCCCGCCCCTTGCCGCCCCGCCCGCGCGCGGACGCGTCGGTGGGCGGGGTGCCGTCACCGCCGGAGCCGTCCCGGCGAGCGGTGGAGGCGTACGGCTCCGCGCCGTCCGCGCGTTCCGCCGGCTCGGCCGGGCCCGCCGCGTGCGTACGGTCCGTACGGTGCGTACGGCGGCTGAAGACGTCGTCGGCCGCCTCGTCCGCGGCGAAGGCGTCGAGGTAGTCCTGCCGCGGCCTGCCACCGGCGGCACCCGGCGCGCTTCCCGCCGCCCCGGCACGACTCGCCCGACCTGCCTTGCCTGCCTGGCCCGCCTGGCCCGCCTGGCCCGCCTGGCCCGCCTGGCCCATGCTCGGCCGCTGTGGCGGTATCCCGGCATCGTGCGCCCCGGGACCTGCCACCTCGCCCCAGCCTCCGCCGCCTTCCCGCTGCTCGGGGTGCCCGCCGCGCACATGGGGGACCCCGCGCGCGGGGGTGCCACCGGAGCGACGGGGCGTGCCGTGCGCGGGGGTGCCGTCCGGGACGCGGGGCACACCCCGCGCCGGCGTCCCGTCAGGAAGGCGGGGCACACCGCGCGGAGGCGTCCCGTCAGCGAAGCGAGGGACACCACGCGGGGGCGTCCCCTCAGGGAAGCGGGGCACACCACGCGCGGGCGTCCCCTCCGCAAGCCTCGGGACACCGTGCGCCGGTGTCCCGTCAGGGAACCCGGGGACACCGCGTGCCGGCGTTCCGTCGGAGAACCGCGCCCCGCCCTGCGCCGACGACGTCCCGCCGGGGAAACGCGGCGCACCACGCCCGGGGGCCTCGTCGGCGAACCTCGGGACGCCGTGCGCCGGCGTTTCGTCGGACAGCCTCGGTACGCCATGAGCGGGCGTCCCCTCGACAAAGCGCGGCACGCCCTGCCCGGGCGTGCCGACGGAGAATCCGGGTACACCACGAGGCGGCGTCCCGTCAGGGAAACCGGGCCTCACCGCCCTTGCTCTCCCCGCGGCTCCCGCAGCCCCTGCTGCCCCCGGCGCTCCCGGGGAGGCGCCGCTTGCCGGGGCACCGGAAGCGCCGGCGGCACCGGCAACCCCCAAGCCCTCCGCAGACACGGACTGCCCCGCCTGGCCCGAGTGGCCCGCATGCCCCCCGTGCCCCGCAGGTCCCAAACCCCCCGCAGGCCCCGCGGGCCCCGCTTCCCCCGCAGGCGCGGCCTCGGCCGCCGCCCCCGCGGCTCTCCGTCGTCCCGTCCCCCTGGCGCTGGCGCCGGTGGTCCCGGTGGTCCCGGTGGTCCCGTCCTTGGGGGCCGGCCCCCGGCGGCTGTGGCGTCCCACGTCGCGTCTCAGCTCCCCGCGTTCGCGGACTCGGTGGTGTCACGGGCGGCCTGTTCGGCCAGCAGGTCGCGCACCGCGCCGGCGACCGTCTCCGGATACTCCATCATCGCCACGTGTCCGGCCTCCGGCAGGGTGACGAGGCGGGAGTCGCGGAACGCGCGGGCCGCCTTCTGGGCCATGCGGAAGCCGACGAGCTGGTCGCGCCCGCCGTAGACGAGGAGCGTCGGCGCGAGCACCCGCTCGGCCTGGCGCCACAGGCCGTGCTGCCCGCCGAGGGTGTAGGCGTTGACGATGCCCCGCGCGGAGCGCGCCATCGCGTCCCAGAAGTACGGCAGCCGCAGCCGCCGCTCCATCTCCTCGACCGCGTTGCGGAAGCCCTCCGGCGACACCCGCGTGGGATCGCCGTAGCAGAGCGCGGTGACGCCGCGCACGCGCTGCTCGGCCGTCCACCCCCGGGTGTACCGGGTGAACAGCGCGGCCACTCCCGGCACCGCCAGCAGCGCCGTGGGGACGGCGCTGCGCTGGACCCGCAGCTCGGGCAGCGCGGGCGAGACGAGGGTCAGGGTCCGGACGAGGTCGGGCCGTACCGCGGCGACGCGGGTGGCGATCGCGCCGCCGAGGGAGTTGCCGAAGAGGTGGACGGGCCCGCGGCCGGCGGAGTCCAGATAGCGGATGACCGCGCGGGCGTGCCCGGTGACCGAGTAGTCGCCGTCGTCCGGTGGCGGCGAGTCGCCGAAGCCCGGCAGGTCGACGGCCTCGCTGTCCACGACGTCGTCCAGCAGCGGCATGAGCGCCGACCAGTTCAGCGAGGAACCGCCGAGGCCGTGGACGTAGAGCGCGGGCGGCAGCCCTTCGCGCGCGGGCGGCCGGGAACGGACCGAGAGGGTGATCCCCGGCAGCCGGACCGACCTGAGCCGTTCGCCCTCCGCGACCCGGACGGGCGCCACCTTCGGGAGCACGTTGGCGGGCGGCACGAAGGCGGGCTCGGTCGAAGACATGCGGCAATGTTACGAGGTGATCACGTCGTGGTTCATGTGTTCGCCGTCACAGGGTGCAGAGTCGTTTCAGCGCCGCCTCGGGACACCCGGTTTCACCGAGATCCGGCGAATGGGGCCAGATGAATGACGCGCGGTGTGACGATACGGACGCGGATCGCATAGCGTCCTGATCGAGTGTCTCCTAGGCTCGTACAGAGGGCACCCGCGTGTGGCCCCTGCTTTCCCAGGGACGTTCGTAGGAAGGGAGCCCATCATGGCCGTAGACCCCACCGACCCCGAGACCTTCGACAACGGCGAGGCGGAGGAAGCCCCGCAGTTCGGCGTCGAGGCCCCCGAGGTCGACGCGGCGGAGCAGCACGCGGAAGTGAAGCCGGACCGCGACGACCCGCTGACCGGGGTGATCCCCGACCGGGCGAACGAGGCGGATCTCGTCGAGCAGGCCCGTGTGGTCTCCCTCGACGAGGACGACTACCGGTGACCCGCGCGGCCGCGCGGCACCGCTGACCAGGAACGGGGCCGATTTTTGCCCGCTCCGCATCTGTTTGAAACCTCTTGTGCCGTTTTCGCCACCGTCCGGTACGTGAAATTCTGCGTGCGCACCGCGCACGTCACGGTTACCGAAAAGTACGATGGCGGCGCGGCGCACACCGCATGTGGACGACTTTGGGAGGCGGCGTGACAGCCATCGAGCAGACAGAGGCGGCACGCCCGCGGGGTACGCGCCTGCCGCGCCGTGCCCGACGGAATCAGCTGCTGGGCGCCGCCCAGGAAGTCTTCGTGGCGCAGGGGTACCACGCGGCCGCGATGGACGACATCGCCGAGCGGGCCGGCGTCAGCAAGCCGGTGCTCTACCAGCACTTCCCGGGCAAGCTCGACCTCTATCTCGCACTGCTGGACCAGCACTGCGAGTCCCTGATCCAGGCCGTGCGCAACGCTCTGGCGTCGACCACCGACAACAAGCAGCGCGTACGGGCGACGATGGACGCGTACTTCGCGTACGTCGAGGACGACGGCGGTGCCTTCCGCCTGGTCTTCGAGTCGGACCTGACCAACGAGCCCGCCGTGCGCGAGCGCGTCGACAAGGTCACCAACGACTGCGCGGAGGCCATCTGCGACGTCATCGCCGAGGACACCGGGCTCTCCCGCGCGGAGTCGATGCTGCTCGCCTCGGGGCTGGGCGGCCTCGCCCAGGTGGTGGCCCGGTCGTGGCTGCACAGCGACCGCAGCGTGCCGCGCGACCAGGCGGTGCAGCTGCTGGCGTCACTCGCCTGGCGGGGCATCGCCGGCTTCCCGCTGCACCACAGCGAACAGCACCACGGCGAGCAGCCGCACCACTGACGCCACGGGTGGGGCGCGTTTGTTCCCGTCCGCTGTTCGCTCCTGGCGTTCTCGCGCGGAGCGTGCGCGTCCCCTCACCGGGCTAATGTGTGCTGGGTACGGCGCGGACGCCCGCGCAACACTGACCGTTCGGAGGGACATAGCCGTGGAGGTCAAGATCGGCGTGCAGCACGCGCCCCGCGAGATCGTTCTGGAGAGCGGTCAGAGTGCCGAGGAGGTCGAGCGCGTGGTGGCCGAGGCACTGGCCGGCAAGTCGCAGCTGCTGAGTCTCGTGGACGAGCACGGCCGCAAGGTCCTGGTCCCGGCCGACCGCCTCGCGTACGTGGAGCTGGGCGAGCCGGCGCCGCGCAAGGTCGGCTTCGGCGCGCTGTAGGGCGCAGTCGGCTTCGGCGCGCTGCAGGCAGCGCGGACGCGACAGACCGCGACAGACAACGGCAAGGGCCCGTCGGGTGTCACCCCGGCGGGCCCTCGTCGTGCGCCCGCTTCTTCGCGGGAGGCACACATACCCTCCACAGAGTGGATTGCATTCCGCAGGTCAGGGGTAAGACCGGCTGTGACCGTTAGGGCAGGACGGCCACGTGGGAGGACCCCTACATGCTCTTGGAAGCCTTCAGCTCCGCGATCCTCGGCCTGGTCCTGGCGTGGGCGTACGTCCACCGGCTGCCGCACCGACTGCCGGCCCGCCCCCTGGTGCTGTCGACCGGTGCGGCCGGGGGCCTCTTCGGCGCGTTCCTCGCGCGCGGCGCCCTCGACACCGGAGGTTTCCTGCTCACCCTGATCGGCGCGGCCGTGGTCGCCGTCGCCTCCCTGTCACTGCTGCTGCGCCCCGCGGGAAGACTCCGCCGTCACTCGGCGACGGCCTGAGCCGCCGCCGCGCGGCCCCGCGCCCGCACGCGGCCGCACGCCTGCGCGCGGGACGGCGACGGCGCGACGGACGACGACGGCCCGACGGAGATGCCGGCTAGCGGAACCGGCCGGCGGAAAGAAGGGGCGCGGGGAACCACGCCCGCGCCCGGGCGCCGGCTCAGGCCGCCAGCCCCAGCGCGGCCATCCGCTTGGTGTGCGCCTCGGTGATCCGCGAAAACATCCGCCCGACCTCGGCGAGGTCGAACCCGTCCGCGACACCCCCCACGAGCATCGTCGACAGCGCGTCGCGCTCCGCGACCACCCGCTGCGACTGCGACAGCGCCTCCCCCATCAGCCGCCGCGCCCACAGCGCGAGCCGCCCGCCCACGCGCGGGTCTGCGTCGATCGCCGCGCGCACCTTCTCCACGGCGAAGTCCGCGTGCCCGGTGTCGTCGAGCACGGCGAGCACCAGCTCGCGGGTGTCGGAGTCCAGCCGGGCCGCGACCTCGCGGTAGAAGTCGCTGGCGATGGAGTCGCCGACGTAGGCCTTGACGAGACCTTCCAGCCAGTCCGAGGGCGCCGTCTGCTTGTGGAAGCCGTCCAGCGCGGCGACGAACGGCTCCATGGCCGCGGTCGGCTCCGCGCCGATCTCCGTGAGCCGGGCGCGCAGCCGCTCGAAGTGGTGGAACTCGGCCGACGCCATCTTCGCCAGTTCCGCCTTGTCCTCCAGGGTCGGCGCCAGCTTGGCGTCCTCCGCGAGCCGTTCGAACGCGGCGAGCTCCCCGTACGCGAGCGCGCCCAGCAGGTCCACGACCGCGGCCCGGTACTGCGGGTCGGCGGCGGCCGTCGCCCAGTCCTGGGCGGCGACGCCGGTGTGAGCGGCGGCTTCGGGGGTGTCGGCGGCGTGCGCAGGCTTGTCAGAGCTCGTCATGAAGCGCACAATAGCCCGCCCACCGCTGCGGGGAAGTCCCTGGTCATTCAGTGTGACAACGACGACCCGCGGGACCACCTGACTGACCGCGTGATTCGGTGTGACGACGACTACGTGACCGAATCGGCCATCGCATGTGCGCGAATCCGGGGTATGGTGGTAATGCGCCTGCTGGCACGTCGGCTGATTTCGATGTGTCTCGACAGGCCGCACGTATGAGGATGCCCGGTCGGTGGCCCGATCGGCTCCGACCCGACAGCTCTCCCTGACCGTACGGCACCACGCGTACGACGATCGGAGGGAACCCTCAGCGGTACGAGCGCTAGAGCGTCGGCGCGGTCCCGTGCCCCACGGCCCGCCCGTAAAGGCAGCCGACGTCCCCGGCACGGTCTGACACGACCCCCCGCGCTCGCCTCGCACCGCCCACACAGAAGAGGCAGCACCCTGACTACGACGTTCCGAGAGCTCGGGATCCTTCCCGAGACCGCCGAGGCCCTGGAGGCCGTCGGCATCGTCACCCCGTTCCCCATCCAGGAGATGACCCTCCCCGTCGCCCTCGCCGGCACGGACGTCATCGGCCAGGCCAAGACCGGCACCGGCAAGACGCTGGGCTTCGGCCTTCCGCTCCTCGAGCGCGTCACCGTCCCCGCCGACGTGGAGGCCGGGCGCGCCCGGCCCGAGGACCTGACCGACGCCCCGCAGGCGCTCGTCGTGGTCCCCACCCGCGAGCTGTGCACCCAGGTCACCAACGACCTGCTGACCGCGGGCAAGGTCCGTAACGTACGCGTCCTCGCGATCTACGGCGGCCGGGCCTACGAGCCGCAGGTGGAAGCCCTGAAGAAGGGCGTCGACGTGGTCGTCGGCACCCCGGGGCGGCTGCTCGACCTCGCGGGCCAGAAGAAGCTCAACCTGAACCACATCAAGTCGCTCGTCCTCGACGAGGCCGACGAGATGCTCGACCTGGGCTTCCTGCCCGACGTCGAGAAGATCATCAACATGCTCCCGGCCAGGCGCCAGACCATGCTGTTCTCGGCGACCATGCCGGGCGCGGTCATCGGCCTGGCCCGCCGGTACATGAACCGGCCCACCCACATCCGCGCCACGGCGCCGGACGACGAGGGCGCGACGGTCGCGAACATCAAGCAGTTCGTCTACCGCGGGCACTCCATGGACAAGCCGGAGATGATCGCCCGCATCCTGCAGGCCGAGGGCCGCGGCCTGGCGATGATCTTCTGCCGGACCAAGCGCACCGCCGCCGACATCGCCGAGCAGCTCCAGCGCCGCGGCTTCGCGGCCGGCGCGGTCCACGGCGACCTCGGCCAGGGCGCCCGCGAGCAGGCGCTGCGCGCCTTCCGCAACGGCAAGGTCGACGTCCTCGTCTGCACCGACGTCGCCGCCCGCGGCATCGACGTCGAGGGCGTCACCCACGTCATCAACTACCAGTCCCCGGAGGACGAGAAGACGTACCTGCACCGCGTGGGCCGCACCGGCCGCGCGGGCGCCAAGGGTACGGCGATCACGTTCGTCGACTGGGACGACATCCCGCGCTGGCAGCTGATCAACAAGGCGCTGGACCTGGACTTCCACGACCCCGTGGAGACGTACTCCACGTCCCCGCACCTGTTCGAGGACCTCGGCATCCCGCCGGGCACCAAGGGCGTCCTGCCGCGCGCCGAGCGCACCCGCGCCGGACTCGACGCGGAGGAGCTGGAGGACCTGGGCGAGCCGGGCGGCCGCGGCCGCGGGCGCACCGCCCGAGGCGGTCGCCGTGACGGCCGCGATGGCCGCGATGGCCGCGATGGCCGCGACGAGTCCCGTCCGGCCGAGCGGGAGCGTGCGGAGCGCGGTGAGCGCACGCCGCGCCGCCGTCGTCGTACGCGCGGCGGAGCCCCCCTCGACGCGACGGCCCCGGCGCCGTCCGCCGGCACCACCTCGGAGGCCCCGGAGGCGGCCGGCTCCGCCGAGGCGGTCACCGCGCCGCGTACGCCGCGCCGCCGTCGCCGTACCCGCGGCGGTGCCCCGGCCGGACAGGCCGCCCCGGCCGCCACGGTCGAGGCGACGGCTTCCGCCGCCGAGGCCGCGGTGACCACCGCGGAGGGCCCGAGCACCGACGTGGACGCCTCCGAAGCGCCGGCCAAGCCGCGCCGCCGCCGCACCCGCCGGTCCGCCGAGTCGGCGACGCCGGTCGAGACCGCCGCCCCGGCCGTCGAGACCGCGGCGCCCGTCGAGCCGGTGGCCGCGGTGACCGAGCCGGAGCAGCGGGAGACCACCGCTCAGGCGACGGTCGACACCGCCGAGGCCACGGAGACCAAGCCGAGGACCCGCACCCGCACCCGCAAGACCGCCGCGGCGGCCGAGACGGCGACCGACACCACCGAGGCGACCGAGGGCACCGAGGCCAAGCCGAAGACCCGCCGTACGCGGAAGGCCGCCGAGCCCGCCGTCACGACGGAGGCCCCGGTCGCGGCGGAGGCTCCGGAGGCCGAGGCGAAGCCGAAGCGCACCCGCAAGACCGCCGCCACGGCCGAGACGGCAGTGGAGACCGCCGAGGGTGCCGAGGCCAAGCCGAAGACCCGCCGCACGCGGAAGGCCGCCGAGCCCGCCGCGACGACGGAGGCTGCGGAGGCCGAGGCCAAGCCGAAGCGCACCCGCAAGACCGCCGCCACGGCCGAAACGGCGACCGACACCGCCGAGGGCACCGAGGCCAAGCCGAAGACCCGCCGTACCCGCAAGGCCGCCGAGCCCGCCGCAGCGGCTGCGACCGCGTCCGCGGAGATCCCCGCGCAGGCCACCGCGGAGGCCGAGGCGAAGCCGAAGCGCACCCGCAAGACGGCCGCCACGGCCGAGACGGCGGTCGAGACCGCCGAGGGTGCCGAGGCCAAGCCGAAGACCCGCCGCACGCGGAAGGCCGCCGAGCCCGCCGCGACGACGGAGGCTGCGGAGGCCGAGGCGAAGCCGAAGCGCACCCGCAAGACCGCTGCCGCGGCCGAGACGGCGGCCGACGCCGCCGAGGCCAAGCCGAAGCGCACCCGCAAGACGGCCGCCACGGCCGAGACGGCGGCCGACACCGCCGAGGGTGCCGAGGCCAAGCCGAAGACCCGCCGCACGCGGAAGGCCGCCGAGCCCGCCGCACCGGCTGCGACCGCGTCCGCGGAGATCCCCGCGCAGGCCGCCGCCGAGCCGGAGGCCAAGCCGAAGGCCCGCCGCACCCGCAAGGCCACCGCGGCCACTGCGGCCGCCGCGGAGCCCGTGGAGAGCTGACCGGCGCCGACAGGCACCGCGTTCGACGGCCCGGCCCACCTCGCGTGGGACCGGGCCGTCGGCGTACCCGCGCTAGTCTCCCCCCGTGACCAGCCCCGCCCCCCTCGCCCCTCCCCCCGGCGCCCGCGCCTACCCGCTCCGTACCGCCCGCGGGGAGTTCGCCGTCGTGGACGCGCCCGTCGCGCCGGATGCCGAGCCGCGCGGTGTCGCCCTGCTGCTCCCCGGGTTCACCGGCAGCAAGGAGGACTTCCACCTCATGCACGAGCCGCTGGCCGCGCGCGGGTACCGGACGGTCGCCGTGGACGGGCGCGGACAGTTCGAGTCGAAGGGTCCGGCGGACGACGAGACGGCGTACGCCCAGGGCCAGTTGGCGCGCGATGTGCTGGCGCAGGCCGAGGCGCTGGGCGCGGACGCGCCGGTGCATCTGCTGGGGCACTCGCTGGGCGGGCAGATCGCCCGCGCGGCCGTTCTCCTCGACCACTCCCCCTTCGCCTCGCTCACCCTCGTCTCCTCGGGCCCGGCGGAGATCTCCACGGCGCAGCAGGCGCGGGTGAAGCTGCTGCGCGACGCGCTGGCCGTGCTGCCGATGGCGGAGGTGTGGGAGGCGATCCTCGCGATGGGCGCGCCGGAGGACGTCGGCGGTCCGGCGCGCGGGCTGGGCGGTCCGGAGCAGCTGCGCCGCCGCTGGCTGGGCCACTCGCCCGCGCAGCTCGTCGCGACGGGGCAGCAGTTGTGCGCGGAGCCGGACCGCGTCGGTGAGCTGGCCGCCGTACCGCTGCCGTGCCATGTGCTGTCCGGCACCCGGGACGAGACCTGGCCGGTGCCGCTGCTCGACGAGATGGCGCGCCGGCTGGGCGCGCGCCGCACGGTCGTACCGGGCGCGGAGCACTCGCCGAACCTGGACCAGCCGCTGCCGACGGCCCTCGCGGTGGCCGGTTTCTGGGACGAGCACCCGGCGCGCTGATCCCGCCGGCGCCGGCCGGGACGGGCGCTAGTACAGCGTCTGGAGGTGCTCCCAGAAGCCGTCCCGCAGCGCCCGCCGCAGATCGGCCTGGCCGCGCAGGGAGTACTGGAGCATGCCCTCCGCCTCGACCAGCAGGTCCTGGTCGACCGAGCCGGGGAGGTAGGGGTGGCCGGGCAGCAGTTCGACCAGTGCGTCGCGGCCGCGCGAGGACAGCCACTTCGCGGCGATCTGCGCGCCGACGAAGCGGACGTCCTCCCGTGCGGGCCGGGCGGCGGTACTGGCGTCGTAGGCCGCGGCGGTGCGGCGGGAGACGTACGGCTTGAAGAAGTCGAGGTCGAGGGTGCGCTGGCTGTCGACCTCCCAGAGCAGCGGCTCGGCCTGGTTGCGGCCCTCGGGTGCCTCGATGCCCCACAGGTGCACCCGGGCCCCGTAGCCCTGGGCCGCCTCGACGGCCGACACCAGGTCCTCGTCGCCGCCGAGCAGGGCGGCGTCGCTGATGGCGCGGTGCCGGGCCAGGGACTCCAGGTCGGTCCGGATGAGGGAGTCGACGCCCTTCTGCTGGTTGTTGGCGTTGAGGTTGCCGAGGCGGACCTTGACGTCGGGCAGCTCGGCGATGGTCTGCTGCTCGGCGGTGTGGATACGGCGGCGGGCGCCGTCGTACCAGTACACGCGCAGCAGGCGGCTGTCGGCGAAGACGGTGCGGGCCCGGTCGATCAGGGCGTCGATCAGACCTTCGGCGTCCAGGTCGAACGCGCGCCGGTCCTCGGTGCCGGCGACGAGGCGTCCCGCGGCCGCGTAGAGGTACCCGGCGTCCACGAAGATCGCATGCGTCGAGGGCGTCTTGGCCACCTCGGCGAGCATGCGCTCCAGCAGCTCGTTGGTCCGGTCGAGACGGGCGGCCATGGCCGAAAGGTCGTCGTTCATTGTCTCCATTGTCCGCGCCGTCACACTGTGAACACAACTGGTCCCGATCAGTCTCGATCCGTAAGCAACAGAAAGCTTACGAGCCAGTAATTAGTTCTTCGAAAAATTTCTTTAGCGTAGGGAATGTTTGTAGCACCCATCGCGTTGCACCCGTCAGGAACAGGGTGCACCGTCGCACCGTGGGCCACCCACCAGTAGTTCTCCTCCGGGAGGATGACCAGACGAAGGGAGAAGCCATGCGCTTCGAGATTCTGCGCCTCGACGACGTCGACGGTACGCCCGTGGACACCACCGTCGTGGACGCCGCCTCCGTCAACCGGATCGTTCAGCAGGCCGCCGCGATCGGTCAGCGCCTGTGGATCCGTCCGGCCGACACCCCGGCCTCGTAACCCACATGCTTGAGAGCCCCGTACGGCGTGACGGCCGTACGGGGCTCTGTTGCGTCCGGACCACGCACTGCCGCCGCGCCCGGACCAGCTGCCCTGAGCGGCGAGGGACAGCCCTGCTCAGCTGCCCTGGATCACCTGGGTGACGCCGTTGATGATCTGCTGCACGGCGATCGCGGACAGCATCATGCCCGCGAGCCGGGTCACGAGCACCACCCCGCCGTCCTTGATGACCCGGATGATCAGCAGCGAGTACCGCATGACCAGCCACAGCACGACGTGGATGGCGAGGATCGCCGACCACACCGACAGCTGGAGGCTCACGCTGTCGGCCTTCTGCACGGCGAGGATGACGGAGACGATCGCGCCGGGGCCGGCCAGCAGCGGCATGCCCAGCGGGACGAGGGCGACGTTGACGTCCTTGGTCTGCTTGGGCTCGTCGGTCTTGCCGGTGAGCAGGTCCAGGGCGATCAGCAGGAGCAGCAGCCCGCCGGCGATCATCAGCGCCGGCACGGACACATGCAGGTAGTCGAGGATCTGGTGCCCGAGCACACCGAAGACGGTGATCACACCGCCGGCGACGCAGACGGCCTGGAAGGCCATCCGCCGCTGCACCTTGACGGGCCGCCCCGCGGTCAGGGCGAGGAAGATCGGGGTGATCCCAGGGGGATCCATGATGACAAAAAGGGTGAGGAACAGAGAGCCGAAGACGGCGATGTCGAACATGGGTGAGCTACAGGCCTTGCACTGAAGGAAAGAGGGGGGACGTGAGGGATCAGGCGGCCGCTCGGACCGCTCAGACCGCTCCACCGGCGCCCGGCACCGGGAACGCACCGGTCGCCCGCCGGGTGATCTCCCCGTACACCTCGGGGTCGGTCGTGTACTCGCCGAGCACACAGGTCTTCCGGCTGCCGTGGTAGTCGCTGGAGCCGGTCACGAGCAGCCCCAGCTCCTTGGCCAGGCCACGCAGCCGCGCCCGGGTGTCCGGGTCGTGGTCCATGTGGTCGACCTCGATGCCGTCGAGGCCCGCGGCGGCCATCTCGGCGATCGCGGACTCCGGCACCGTACGGCCGCGCTTGGCGGCGCCGGGGTGAGCGAACACGGTGACCCCGCCCGCGCCCTTGACCAGCCGGATCGCCTCGAAGGGGTCGGTCTCGTGCTTCTCGACGAAGGCCCGGCCGCCGTCGGCGAGCCAGTCCTGGGTGAACGCGTCGCTCACAGAGCCGACGACACCCAGCTCGACCAGCGCGGACGCCACATGCGGCCGCCCCACGGACCCGTCCCCGGCAATGCGCGCCACCTGCTCCCAGGTGACCGGCACGCCCAGCTCGTTCAGCTTGGCGATCATGCCCTTGGCCCGCGGCACCCGGTCGTCGCGCACCAGCTCGCGCTCGGCGAGCAGGGCGGGCTCCTCGGGGTCGAACAGGTAGGCCAGCATGTGCATGCTGATCCCGTCGATCCGGCAGGACAGCTCGGCGCCGGTGACGAGGGTCAGCCCCGGCGGCAGCGCGGCGACGGCCTCGGCGTGTCCGCGGGTGGTGTCGTGGTCGGTCAGCGCGACCACGTCCAGACCGGCCGCGGCGGCGTTGCGCACCAGCTCGGCGGGGGTGTCCGTACCGTCGGACGCGGTGGAGTGGGTGTGCAGGTCTATGCGCACGACGCGTACTCCAAGCGGGTGACGACACGGAAGGGGACACCCAAGGATAGCCGCACTCGAACACCCGCCGTCACACCCGCTACCGGCGTGCGCCCTTTACACGCGCGTCACGCGGACGCCCTGCGTCGGCCGACCGCGCCCACCCGCGCACGCCGCCGGCACCCGTATCCTCCGCCCCGGTCACCCTTCCGGATCGGGCGACAGCAAGCGCGGGGACAGCGCCCCGCACGGCACCAGCTCCATCTCGGCCCCCGCGTCCCGCAGGTCCGTCAGCACCAGCTCGTCGTACATCAGCAGCCCCGACTGCTCGGGCCACACCACGGCCCACAGCCACAGCCCGCGCGCCTCGCCCGCGAAGACCGCCCGGTCGTCCGGGGTACCGGAGACATGCCACAGCGGGGTGGGCCGGCCGGCGGCGAGCACCTTGGCCTGCGGCGGCTTCTCGACGTCCACGTACGGCCCCGGGTCCGGGCCTTCGATGCCCGCGTACCGCGCGCCGAGCCCGACGCCCAGCTCCTCGGCGATCAGGACCAGCTCGCCGACGCCGCCGAGCGGGCTGGGTCCCGAGCAGGCCAGCGCCGTGGCCCGGCCGCCACTGCGGTCGTCGCCGGCGCAGAGCACACCCGTGTAGAGCCAGCCGATCGGCAGCGGCCACGGCATCCACACCGGCACCTGGGCGCGACGTACCACGACGGCGAGGGCCTCGACGCTGGGCGGCACCACGGGTTGCAGCGGATGGACCGCGCCATGCACATCGCACTGCCACGAGTCGGCGAAGAGTCCGGGCGCCCTGACCCGGCCACCGCACTTCGGGCAACTGGGTTCGCCCCTCATAGGGCTCCACGGTCCTACCCGCGCCGCGTCACGTCAAGGACGATCACCCGTCCGGACGGAAAAGGGGACAAGGGCGGGGTGACGCGCCGCCAGGAGGGCAGACGGGCCGGCCGGCAGCACAGCGTTCACATGTTCGACGGCTCGGCAACTGACGGGCACCGGGCGGGCGTTGGTGAGACGCGACGCCGGTGTTCGTGCGACGCGGGCGTTGGTGAGACGCGCGTGTTCGTGCAACCGGTCACCCGAGCGGGACGGACGCGCGCAGCGGATCGCGCAGGTCCGTGCCCTGGCTCAGCCAGCGCTCCCGCAGCGCCTGGGCGCCGTGCACCCGCTTCCAGGCGGCCTCGTTCGCCGTCATCGGCAGCAGCGGCAGGAACCGTACGGCGTCCATCGGCGGGTCAAGCTCCAGGTCCTCGACCAGGCCGCCCGGCTCGGCGACCAGCACCGAGGAGAACGGGGCGCCCGGCCACAGCGGCTCCCCCACGTCCAGGGACGCGCCCGGGGCCACGACCACGCCCTCCACCTGGGGTGACGCGGCGAGCACGGCCAGCGGGCGGAGCACCTTGTCGGTGTCGGCGAGCCCGGCGCGCACCGACAGGACCAGCTCGGCGCGCGGGCCCTTGACCGGGTCGGCGAGCACCGCGGTCGGGTCGGCCATGGGCTGGGCGGACATGCCGAGCGTGGCGTAGCGGACGATGTCCCCCTCGTGGAAGCGCAGCACCTCGATGCGGTCCGTGCCGAGGAAGGTGACCGCGGCGCGGGCGTCGGGCTCGCCGAGCGCGGTACACAACCGGGCTTCGACCAAAGGGAGAACATCAGCCATGCGGCGAGCATAGAACTCGTCAGGACCGGGCAAAGCAACGCCTTGACACTTCAGTCGGCTGATACTCTTGGCCGGTGGTCGGGCAGCACGCGGCAAGCGTGCGGGTGAAGTCCCGACGCCACGGGAACCCTCTAGGGGGTTGGGATCGTCCCTCAGCAGGGACCGGCCGGAGGAGGTGGGGCTGTCATGGATCGAAGTCGACCGTGCAGTAGCACCCGCTCTTCCGGTCTCTGATGTAGCTGCTCTCGCTCTGGCTGGTTGCCGCCTTTCGCATGCGCGCCTTCATCCGGGTCACCCGGAAGAGCACGTCGTTTCGCTCTACCTGATCTGTCTGTTCTGTCTGGTCTGTCTGGTCTGCATCAGCAGCTGACTCAGTAGCGAACTCGCCACCGCGACGGTGCGGTGCTCCCCGCTTTGTGGACGTGCCAAACATCCGCAGTCGAGAAGACGTCCTCATTCCGGGTAGTTCCACCCGTCGTCGGCGGTCTTTCGTTGCCCGTTGCGAAGGAGCCTGCCCATGTCGATGATCCGCGACCTGCGCGCCGCCGTCCGCCCGTCCCGCCCCGCGCTGCGCAAGGACACCGGGAGTTACGACACCACCCGTGACCCCGCGACCGCCTCGGCCGTCGTCGACTGCGCCGTCTACCGCGACGGTGCGCGCGTGGCCAGCTCCCGGCCGCTGACGCCGCAGGAGGCGATGCGCCAGGTGCGCCGCGACGGAGGGTTCGCCTGGATCGGGCTGCACGAGCCGACCGAGGCCGAATTCGCCGGTATCGCCGGGGAGTTCGGGCTGCACCCGCTGGCCGTGGAGGACGCCGTCCAGGCCCACCAGCGGCCCAAGCTGGAGCGTTACGACGACTCGCTCTTCACCGTCTTCAAGACCATCCACTACGTCGAGCACGACGAGCTGACCGCCAACAGCCAGGTCGTCGAGACCGGCGAGGTGATGTGCTTCACCGGCGAGAACTTCTTCATCACCGTCCGGCACGGCGGGCAGGGCTCGCTGCGCGGGCTGCGGCACCGGCTGGAGGACGACCCGGAGCTGCTGGCGAAGGGCCCCTCGGCGGTGCTGCACGCGATCGCCGACCACGTCGTCGACGGGTACATCGCGGTCGCCGACGCGGTGCAGGACGACATCGACGAGGTGGAGACCGAGGTGTTCTCGCCGGGGCGCAAGGGCACCCCGCGCGGCACGGACGCCGGGCAGATCTACCAACTCAAGCGTGAGGTCCTGGAGTTCAAGCGCGCGGTGTCGCCGCTGGTGCGGCCGATGCAGCTGCTGAGCGAGCGGCCGATGCGGCTGATCGACCCGGACATCCAGAAGTACTTCCGGGACGTCGCCGACCACCTGGCCCGGGTGCAGGAGCAGGTCATGGGCTTCGACGAGCTGCTGAACTCCATCCTCCAGGCCAATCTCGCGCAGGCGTCCGTGGCGCAGAACGAGGACATGCGGAAGATCACCTCGTGGGCGGCGATCATCGCCGTGCCGACGATGGTGTGCGGTGTGTACGGGATGAACTTCGACTACATGCCGGAGCTGCGGTGGAGGTTCGGCTACCCGATGGTGCTCGGGATCACCGCGATGATCTGTTTCGGGATCCACCGCACGCTGAAGCGCAACGGCTGGCTCTGACCCGGGCCGGGCGCGAGGGCCTGGATAGGCTGGGCCCATGACAAGCGAGCTGCTCGACCGGGCCCTCGTCGAGGAGGCCACGAAGAAGTCCGGGCTCATCTGGGTGAAGGGTCCCGAGGTGCCCGCCCGCGCGCTGTGGCACGCCTGGCACGAGGGCGCGGCCTGCGTGGTCGGTGACGGACCGGGCGAGCAGCCGCTGCCGGGGCTCACCGACGGGGCCACCGCCGAGGTGACGGTGCGCAGCAAGGACAAGGGCGGCCGGGTGGTGTCGTGGACGGCGACGGTCGTGGAGCTGGCCCCGCGGTCCGAGGCGTGGGAGGCCGCCGTCGCCGAGCTGAAGGGCAAGCGGCTGAACGCGCCCGACGGGGAGGCGATGCCCGAGCGCTGGCGCCGCGAGTGCCGGGTGCTGCGCCTGGAGCCGACGGGTGTCACGCTGCCGCTGCCCGAGGACTCCCAGGCACAGGCGCCGCTGCCCAGCCCGGCGACGACCCGGCGCCCGATCCCGGCGGCCCTGCCGCGGCTGCTGCTGAAGCGCCGCAAGCGGACGTAGCCCCCGGAGGTCTGCTGCGCGGACGTAGCCCCCGGAGGTCTGCTGCGCGGACGTAGCGCCCCGGAGGCCCGCTACGACGTCGGCAGCTGCGGGCCGTAGTCGACCGTCTCGCTCTTGTCCGGCTCGGTGAGGGGGAAGTCCTTGCCCCAGGCGGAGAAGGTCAGGGTGCCCGCGTCGCCGCCGCGGACCAGGCGCAGCGGGTAGGGCTTGCCCTCCAGGGAGACGTCGAGGGTGCCGCCGGAGCCCTGGTCGCCGGTGATGCGGATGGTGCGGACGCCGGCCCGCTTGTGGCGGCCGTCGGTCTCCAGGGTGCCGTGCAGGGTGAGCAGGCTCTCCAGGAGGACGTCCTTGTCGGTGAAGCCGCTGAACCGCTTGTAGGAGGGGTCGCCCTCGGGGACCTTGACGTACTTGCCGTCGAGCTTGTCCGCGGCGGCCGCGTCGCCGCCGCCCTTGCCGCCCTCCGGGTTCCAGAACGCGCTGTCCGCCTTCAGGTACAGCTGGTCCCCGACCCGCAGCAGCTCGAAGGCGGCGCCCTCCGCGGTGACCGACCCGGTGCCGCCGTCGCCCTTGAGCCGCATGTCCAGCTTGTAGGTGCGGCCGCTGGTCACCACGGTCCCGGAGAGCCGCACCGCGGCCGCGGACTCCGCGGCGGCCAGGGTCTTCGCCTGGATCTTCTCCGGGGACAGCTTGCCCACCCCGTTGGTGCCCGCGTCCGGGTCCTCGCTGCTGCACCCCGTCAGCCCCGCGCCGCTCACCACCAGCGCGCACAGCGCGCTCGTCAGCGTGGCCCGACGGATACGGCCCTGGGGAATCGCGGTCACAGGTGGGGCTGCCTTTCTACGGGGGTCCGGTCGGCGTACCGCAGAGTACCGGGGTGCGCGGGGTCCGGCGGAGCCAGTCCGACCGGACCGCTCACCAGGGCGTATCCGATCCGGACGGGCTAGCCTGAAGCCCACCCGAACGGGCAATCCGGATAACACGCGCGGTACACCGAAACAGCACGGAAGCGGCACGGCGGCCGTACGGAGCGCACCGGCCGTACGACGGCGGAGCGCGGCAGCGGCACGGAAGCGGAGGTGTGGAGAGCATGGCAGCGGGCGCCCCCCGGATCTTCGTCTCGCACCTCGCCGGCATCGCCGTCTTCGACCCCAACGGCGACCAGGTGGGGCGGGTGCGCGACCTCGTCGTGATGCTGCGCGTCGCCCGCCGGCCGCCGCGGCTGCTCGGCCTGGTGGTCGAACTGGCCACCCGGCGCCGGATCTTCCTGCCCATGACCCGGGTCACCGGCATCGAGTCCGGCCAGGTCATCACCACCGGCGTGCTCAACGTCCGGCGCTTCGAGCAGCGCCCCACCGAGCGGCTGGTCTTCGGCGAGCTGCTGGACCGCCGGGTCACCCTCGTCGAGACCGGCGAGGAGGTCACCGTCCTCGACCTGTCGGTGCAGCAGCTCCCGGCCCGCCGCGACTGGGAGATCGACCGGGTGTTCGTGCGCAAGGGGAGGAAGGGCGGCGCCTTCCGCCGCGCCAAGGGCGAGACCCTGACCGTCGAGTGGTCGCAGGTCACCGGCTTCTCGCTGGAGGAGCACGGGCAGGGCGCCGAGAACCTGCTCGCCACCTTCGAGCAGCTGCGCGCCGCCGACCTGGCGAACGTGCTGCACCACCTCTCCCCCAAGCGCCGCGCCGAGGTCGCCGCCGCCCTCGACGACGACCGGCTCGCCGACGTCCTGGAGGAGCTGCCGGAGGACGACCAGATCGAGATCCTCGGCAAGCTGCAGGGCGAGCGCGCCGCCGACGTCCTGGAGGCCATGGACCCGGACGACGCGGCCGACCTGCTCGCCGAGCTGCCGAAGGAGGAGCAGGAGCGGCTGCTGGGCCTGATGCAGCCCGACGACGCGGCCGAGATGCGCCGCCTGATGTCGTACGAGGAGCACACCGCCGGCGGTCTGATGACCACCGAGCCGATCGTGCTGCGTCCGGACGCCACCGTCGCCGACGCGCTCGCCCGGGTCCGCAACCCCGACCTGTCCCCCGCGCTCGCCGCGCAGGTCTACGTCTGCCGCCCGCCCGACGAGACCCCCACCGGCAAGTACCTGGGCACGGTCCACTTCCAGCGCCTGCTGCGCGACCCGCCGTACACCCTGGTCAGCTCGCTCGTCGACGACGACCTCCAGCCGCTCGCGCCGGACGCCGCGCTGCCGCTGGTCGCCGGGTTCTTCGCGACGTACGACATGGTCGCGGCGCCCGTGGTCGACGAGTCCGGGTCGCTGCTGGGCGCGGTCACCGTGGACGACGTACTGGACCACATGCTGCCGGAGGACTGGCGGGAGACCGAGTTCCACCTCGACGAGGGGACGGCCGCCCATGGCGCCTGAGCGGGACAGCGCGCGCGAGCGGACACCGGCCGGGGCGACGGCGACCGGCCGCCCCCGCGCCCGCCTCGACCAGCCGGCCCCGCCGCGGCGCCGCTATCTGCCCGAGTACGACCCGGAGGCCTTCGGGCGGCTGTCGGAGCGGGTCGCCCGGTTCATCGGCACCGGGCGGTTCCTGGTCTGGATGACGGTGACGATCATCTGCTGGGTCGCCTGGAACACCCTGATGCCGCAGTCCGTGCGGTTCGACGAGTATCCGTTCATCTTCCTGACCCTGGCGCTGTCGCTCCAGGCCTCCTACGCCGCCCCGCTGATCCTGCTCGCGCAGAACCGGCAGGACGACCGCGACCGGGTCAATCTCGAACAGGACCGCAAGCAGAACGAGCGGTCCATCGCGGACACCGAGTACCTGACCCGCGAGGTCGCCGCGCTGCGCATGGGCCTCGGCGAGGTCGCCACCCGCGACTGGATCCGCTCCGAGCTGCACGACCTCGTCAGAGAGCTGGAGCAGCGGCGGGACGGCCACCGCTCCGAGGCGGTCGTGTTCCCGGCGGATTCCCGGCGGAACGGTCGCACGGACGTGACGTAGACGACCGCTGACAGCCTTTCCGAGGGGCGGCTACCGGGCCGTACCATCGTCCTTATGGCTACGGAAGACGCGGTGCGCGAAGCACTGGCGACGGTGAACGACCCCGAGATCAACCGCCCCATCACCGAACTCGGGATGGTCAAGTCGGTGGACATCGGGGCGGACGGAGCGGTCGCCGTCACCGTGTACCTGACGGTCTCGGGCTGCCCCATGCGGGACACGATCACCCAGCGGGTGACCGAGGCGGTCTCCCGCGTCGAGGGCGTCACCCGCGTCGCCGTCACGCTGGACGTGATGAGCGACGAGCAGCGCAAGGAGCTGGCGGCGGCGCTGCGCGGCGGCCAGACCGAGCGCGAGGTCCCGTTCGCCAAGCCCGGCAACCTGACCCGCGTCTACGCGGTCGCCTCCGGCAAGGGCGGCGTCGGCAAGTCGTCCGTGACGGTCAACCTGGCCGCCGCGATGGCCGCCGACGGCCTGAAGGTGGGCGTCGTCGACGCCGACATCTACGGCCACTCGGTGCCCCGGATGCTGGGCGCCGACGGCCGTCCCACCCAGGTCGAGAACATGATCATGCCGCCGTCGGCGAACGGCGTGAAGGTCATCTCCATCGGCATGTTCACGCCGGGCAACGCGCCGGTCGTCTGGCGCGGCCCGATGCTGCACCGCGCGCTCCAGCAGTTCCTGGCGGACGTCTACTGGGGCGACCTCGACGTCCTCCTGCTCGACCTGCCGCCCGGCACCGGCGACATCGCGATCTCCATCGCCCAGCTGATCCCGAACGCCGAGATCCTGGTCGTGACGACCCCGCAGCAGGCCGCCGCCGAGGTGGCCGAGCGGGCCGGCTCGATCGCCGTGCAGACCCACCAGAAGATCGTCGGCGTGGTCGAGAACATGTCCGGCCTGCCCTGCCCGCACTGCGGCGAGATGGTCGACGTCTTCGGCACGGGCGGCGGCCAGACGGTCGCCGACGGCCTCACCCGTACGACGGGCACGAGCGTCCCCGTCCTCGGCTCCATCCCGATCGACGTCCGCCTGCGCGAGGGCGGCGACGAGGGCAAGCCGGTCGTCCTGACCGACCCGGAGTCCCCGGCGGGCGCGGCGCTGCGGGCCATCGCGGGCAAGCTGGGCGGACGGCAGCGGGGCCTGTCGGGACTGTCCCTGGGGATCACCCCGAAGAACAAGTTCTGAGGACCGCGCTTTTCCCGCTCCCGCGTGTCACGAAAGGGGCGCCGCACAGCAGCGGCGCCCCTTCTTGCGTGGTCTCGCGTCTCCGTGCGTGGCTCTACTCGTACGCGGCGATGTCCTTGATCGCGGCGAAGCCGAGGCCGTACGCACTCATGCCGCGGCCGTACGCCCCGACGTGGACGCCCTGCTGCGTCGACCCGGCGAGGACCCAGCCGTACTCGGACTCCCGGTAGTGGAACGGCGTCGGCACCCCGTCCACCGGGAGGCTCAGCGTCGACCACTCGGGCCCGTCCAGGTCGTCGGCGAGCTCCCACGCGGTCTCGGTCTGCTGCTCCAGCCAGTCGTCGCGCAGGCTGTGGTCCATCTGCCCCGGCCAGGTGAAGGACAGCAGTCCCACCCCGGCCAGCCAGGCCGCCGAGGACACCGTCGTGGCCTCCAACAGGCCCGTGCCGTCGGCGCTCCGGCGGGAGGGGTTCGCCGCGACGGTCACGACGACCGCGAACCGCTCCCGGCTGTCCTCCGGCCCCACGTCCCCGCGTACCGAGGGCTCGTCACCGTGTCCGATCGAACCGTGCTCCACGGCTCCGTCGGCCGCCGTACCGACCTGCATCAGCCAACGCGGCCCCGTGAACGCCTCGTCGAGGCCGTACCACGGGAAGGACGCTCGCAGGTAGCCGTCGACCGCCCGCCGGGCGGCGGGGACCTGTTGTCCACCCTCCGCGGCCGGCGTCTGCGCGACTGACCGACTCGTCGTCTCCATGTACCCGGACGCCTCCTCGCTCTCGTCGGACCGGTCGCCCGCCCCCCTTCGGGCGGCGTTGCTTATTTGCGTACGGTCCGCACAACAACTCGGCAGCATATCCACACCGCTCGGGGCAGCAGGGAATGCGCCCGGCGCGTGGGTCGCCCGAGGGCGGGGTTCACGCCGTGCGCGGGGGCGTGCGAAGCGGCGCGCGTGGGGTCACAGCGAGCGCGCCGTGCAGGAGCAGGGGCCCGTGCCGTGCGGCGGGCCTCAGGTGGCGTCGGCGTCGAACGGCGGGCGGGTGTCCGCGGGCTCGGGCTTCTTGCTCATGTCGACGCGCGCACCGGAGGACGAGGACGTAGAGGACGCAGAGGACGCCGAGGAGTCGGTGTCGCGGCCGTGGACCGCGTCCGTGACCTCGGCCATCTCCTTCTTCAGGTCGAAGGTGTTGCGGATCTCCTTGAGCCCCAGGTCGTCGTTGTCCAGCTGCTTGCGGATGAACGTCTTGGGGTTGAGGTCCTCGAACTCGAAGTCCTTGAACTCCGGTCCGAGTTCCTGCCGGATGTCCTGCTTGGCGCTCTCCGAGAACTCACGGATCTTCCGGATCGTCCGCGTCACGTCCTGGATGACCTTCGGGAGCTTGTCCGGACCGAACACGAGCACGGCGAGGACGATGAGCGTCACCAGCTCGAGCGGTCCTATGTCATTGAACACCTGAAGCTCCTTGCGATGTCCTCCCGCGGTCCCGGGCCGCATCCACGGTACCCGTCGATCCTGTCCGACCGGTACCGTCCCGTGACCCCCGAGTGTGTGTATGTGAGCGGTTTCTCGGTTCCGTCCTCGATCGCCTCCCCGGTCGGCCGTGCGCCGGTCAGTCCTCCGAGGAGCCGAGGACCAGGGAGACCGTCCGCTCCTCGCCGTCGCGTACGACGGTCAGTTCCAGGCGGTCTCCGGGGCGGTGGGCGCGGGTCTTGACGATCAGTTCCTCGCCGGAGTGCACGCGCTGACCGTCGACTTCCGTGACGACGTCACCGGGTTCGATGCCGGCCCGGTCGCCGGGGCCGCCCGGAGTGACGGCGGAGCCGCCGTCGCTGCCCTTGGTGCCGACGCGGGCGCCGTCCCCGGTGTAGCTCATGTCCAGGGTGACGCCGATGACCGGGTGGGTGGCCTTGCCGGTGTTGATCAGCTCCTCGGCGACCCGCTTGCCCTGGTTGATGGGGATGGCGAAGCCGAGGCCGATGGAGCCGGACTGGCCGCCGTCCAGGTCCGCGCCGCTGTCGGCGGAGCGGATCGCGGAGTTGATGCCGATGACGCGGGCCCGCGCGTCGAGGAGGGGGCCGCCGGAGTTGCCCGGGTTGATGGGCGCGTCGGTCTGCAGGGCGTCGACGTAACTCACGTCACTGCCATCCCCCTTCTCGCCGCCGGCCGTGATGGGCCGCTCCTTGGCGGAGATGATCCCGGAGGTGACGGTGCCGGCCAGGTCGAAGGGCGCGCCGATGGCCACGACCGGGTCGCCGACCTGGACGTTGTCGGAGTTGCCGAGCGGCAGCGGCTTCAGCCCGCTGACGCCGCGGACCCGGACGACGGCGAGGTCGTAGCCGCTGTCCCGGCCGACCACCTCGGCCTTCGCGGTGTCGCCGCTGTTGAAGGTGACCGTTATCTCGCCGTCGGCGCCGGCGGGCTCGACGACGTGGTTGTTGGTGAGGATGTGGCCGCGGGTGTCGAGCACGAAGCCGGTGCCGGTGCCGGACTCGTCCCCGCCGGAGACATGCAGGGTGACCACGCTGGGCAGGGCGCGGGCCGCGATCCCGGCGACGGTGCCCGCGGCCCGCTCCGTGCTCTCCTTCCCGGCCTGCGGCAGCTCCACCCGCCCGACGCCGCCGTTGCGCTCCAGGTACGCCCCCACGAGGCCGCCGACCCCGCCGGACACCAGGGCCAGCAGTACCGCCGCGCCGATCAGTGCCTTCCTGGTCCGCGTCCGGCGCTGCCGCTGGGTCGGCACCGCGGCGCCGGTCTGCTGCAGCGGCCCGGCGGAGGCGGCTGCCGCCGCCCAGGGGTCGTAGCGCCGCCACGGGTCGGCGGGGGGTGTGGAGGCGGAACCGCCGGGCGCGGGCGCGGAGGCACCGGGGGCGCCCGCCACGCCCCCACCGCCCTCACCGTGCGCCGCGACGGCCCCGTGCGCGGGGGCGATCGGAGACGTGGCGGGGTGCGCCACGGAGGGCGCGGACGGCATGGACGGCGTAGACGGGGTGGACGGGGTGGACGGCGTGGAGGGAGCGACCGGGGGCGGTGTGGGGTGCGCGGAGGGGCCGGGCACGGGGGTCGCGGGGTGGGGCGCGGCAGCCGCTGGGTGCGAGGCGGGCTGGGGCGCGGCGGGCGTCGCCGGGTGTGCGGTCGGCACCGCCGGGTGAGGGGCGGCGAGGGGGCCCGCGGCGTGCGGCGGTGTCATGGGTATCGCCGTGCCCTGAGCGGGCGTCACCGCCGGGTGCTGTACGGGCGGGGCGGGTGCCCAGGGGCCCGGTTCGCCGTAGGGAGGGGTGCTGTAGGGGTCGGGGTCGTGGAGGGGCTTCACGGCGTCGGCGGAGGGGGCGGCGGGCAGGGCACGGGGCTGCGCGGCTGTGCCGGACGCCTCGGCGGCCTCGGAGGTCTCGGAAGTCTCGGAGGTCTCGGAGGTCTCGGAGGTCTCGGAAGTCTCGAACGTCTCGGCGGTCTCGGAGGTCTCTGGGGGCGCCGCTTCGACGCCCGCGCCCGCAGCCGCTCCCCCGGCGGAGCCCGAGGCATCGACGGCCCGTGACTCGGCGCCGGGAGACCCGACGAGGTGCCGGCTCGCGGCGGTAGCCGGCTCCGCAGGGACCGCGTCCACGTCCGGGAGCGCCACAGCTTCCCCGGCGGAGCCCGCTGCGGCGGCGGCCGGGAAGTCCCCGTCGGCGGGCCCGGCCGGGCCCCGGCGCACGGCGGCACCAGGCTCGGCGGCGCTGCCGGCCACGTCGAGCGCAGCCCCCGTACCGGCGGCGGCCGTGCCGGCCGCGCTCGCCGGGTCCACCGGCTGCTCCGGGCGCCGCAGCTCGAAGTCACCGTCACCGTCGGCGGAGGCCGTACCGGCGCCCGCAGCGGCCTCACCGCCACCCGCGTCACCGTCTGCCCCGGCAGGAGAGCCCTCACCGAGCGCCCCCGCAGATGCGCTCAACCCCGAGTCGCCGTTCGCCTCGGACGCCTCCCCGGCAGGGGAACCAGCACCGTGCACCCGCGCAGACGCACCCGGATAGGACTCGTCGCCGCGCGCCCCCGCGGGAGCGTCCAGTTCGAAGTCGCCGTCGGGCTCGGGGCGCCGGGTGGGGGCGCTGACGGGCTTTGGCGTGGTCGCCTGCGGTGTCGCCTCGTCCGGGCGGCCCGAAGGGCTCTGCGTGGGCTTCCCCTCGTTCATGCTCTCCCCCACAGCTGGCCGCGGCCCGGCTCGTCGGTGGTGGCCGCGATGTGTCGACTCCGCGCCCCGGTGTGGCGGGGCGCGGTCCATCCCGGGATTCAACCAGGTTCGCGGGCCGGTCCGCAGAGGCCGGTCAGCGAGTGGGGCGGGTGCCGCTCGGGTCGGGTGTGGGGGAAGCCGCGAGCAGGCCGGGCGTGGTCAGCTCGTGCGCCATGGACCAGCCCGTCAGGCTGACCGGCGGTGTGGCGGTGAGCGGGCGTATCAGCGGGGACAGGGTCGCCGCGCCGACCGCCGGCGGGGTGGTGAGCGCGTGTGCGGACTGGGAGGTGACGCCGGGCAGCAGTGGTGCCGACACTCCCGTCGACGCCGCCGGTGTCTCGCCCAGTGCGCGGCCGCCCTGGACCTGTGCCAGCAGGGGGGCCACCGCGCGCCGCCGCTGGTTGTCCGGCGCCGTGGCGGTGCCCGTGCCCGGTGTGCGCATCGGCGTCACATTGCTGCCGGAGCCGCCCCGCGTCTCGGGGTCACCGGGCGCCCCGGTGGTGACGCCGCCCAGTGCGATCGCGGCCAGGGACACCGCCCCGGCGGCGACGAACGCGAACCGCCGCCCGCGTGAGGCGCGCTCGCCGTCGGAGCGGCCGACGTCGTGGATGCGGAAGCCGCGCTGCGCGGCGGCCGGGAGGACGGAGGTGTGCGTGCGGGCCGGAAGGTAGTCCAGGTCGAAGCGCTCACCGCCCCGCCTCAGCCCGAACACACCCCCGGCGCCGGGACGCCCCGCCAGGCCGCCGGGCAGTGCGCTCCCGCCGAACGGCGCGTCACCGCCGTCCAGGCCGCTTCCCCCCGGCAGTCCCTGGAGCCGGGCCAGGAAGCTCTCGGAGGGCGGCGGCGGGGCCGCTTCCGCGAAGACGTTCTTCAGGCGGCGCTGCGCGTCCACCTCCGCCTTGCACTTCGGGCAGGTCGCCACGTGCGCCAGCACGCGCTCTCGCGCGTCATGACCGAGCTCACCGTCGACCAGCGCGGCGAGTCGGTCTCCCAGGTGCTGCTCTGCGAGGTGTCCCTCGGCAGGTTTCGGCCGTGATCCACTCACGCGGACGCGCCCCCTCCCCCCAGCGCTGGGACACGGGCCAGGAAGGAGCGGCGCTCGGCGCGCGCCTCCGGAGACCGGTGCGCGAGAGCCTTGCGCAGCTGGGAGCGGCCGCGGTGGATCCGGGAGCGGACGGTGCCGAGCTTCACGCCGAGGGTCGCGGCGATCTCCTCGTACGACAGCCCTTCGATGTCGCACAGGACGACCGCGGCGCGGAACTCGGGCGCGAGGGTGTCGAGGGCCTGCTGGACGTCGGCGTCGAAGTGCGCGTCGTTGAGGACCTGCTGCGGGGAGGGGTCACGGCTGGGCAGGCGCTCCGCCGCGTCCTCGCCGAGGGCGTCGAAGCGGATGCGCTGCTTGCGCCGCACCATGTCCAGGAACAGGTTGGTGGTGATGCGGTGCAGCCAGCCCTCGAAGGTGCCCGGGGTGTACGTCGACAGGGAGCGGAAGACGCGGACGAAGACCTCCTGGGTGAGGTCCTCGGCGTCGTGCTGGTTGCCGGTCAGGCGGTACGCCAGGCGGTAGACGCGTCCGCTGTGCATGCTGACGATCTCCTCCCAGGTGGGCGGAGTCCACGCCTGCCCGTCCGCGTCGGTGGAGAAGGTCGCGGTCTGGGCAGGGCCGACGGCGTGGCCGGCGGCGTGGCTGTGGTCAGCGGTGTCGTTCACGGATTTCGGCCTGCCTGCCGACCCGAGGAAGCGCCGGAGCACTCCTCCCCGGTCCACAGGCGCAGCCGCACCTCCCCTGTCGGCTCTGGTGGTGTCCAGTGGAGCCCCTACCATAGCCACCTCGTCCGTTAGCTCCGGATAAGCGGTTTTACGAGAATTTGATCTGGGCTGCCACGGCTCATACGGCTGCGTCAGCACTTGCTCCGCGCACCGCTCCTCTTCGTGATCCAACTGTGTCCCCCGCTCTCGTCTCCCACCCCTCTAAACGCCCGGTCCCATCTGCGGGTTCCCGGCGCCAACGGATACAGTCACGCCGAGGCAACCGTGGGGACAGGAGAGGGTCATTACCGGCAACCGGCAGACGAGCTGGGCGTTCGCCGACGCCTATGTCGCCGAGGACGAAACGCTGCGCTGGGCCCGTGACCGGGCCCGTGAGGCGGGGCTGCGCTCGGTGTCGCCCGGCGCGGGCGCCGCGCTGCGGTTGCTGGCCGCCTCCGTGGACGCCAAGGCGGTCGCGGAGATCGGCACCGGAACCGGGGTGTCCGGCATCCACCTGCTGCACGGGATGCGCCCCGACGGCGTGCTGACCACCGTGGACCCCGAGCCGGAGCACCAGCAGTTCGCCCGGCAGGCGTTCCGCGCGTCCGGGTTCGCGAGCAACCGGGCCCGGTTCATCCCGGGCCGGGCGCTGGACGTGCTGCCCCGGCTCGCGGACGCCGGTTATGACCTGGTCTTCTGCGACGGTGACCGGCTGGAGGTGCTGGAGTACCTCGCTGAATCGTTGCGCCTGCTGCGGCCGGGCGGGCTGGTGGTCTTCGAGGGCGTCTTCGCGCACGGGCGCACGGTGGACTCCGGGCCCCAGCCCACGGAGGTCGTACGCCTGCGCGAGCTGCTGCGCACGGTGCGCGAGAGCCAGGAGCTGGTGCCGTCCCTGCTGCCGGTGGGCGACGGCCTGCTGTGCGCGGTCAAGCGCCCGGACACCGCGCGCCCGTAAGCCGTGCGGCGCGCGGGAGAGCCGTCGTGGCCCCGTGGACCGGCCGGCCGGCCGGGGACCCGTGGACCGGCCGTGGAACCCGTGGATCGGGGGAACGCAGCCGCCCCGGCACCATGTGCGGTGCCGGGGCGGCCGAAAGGGTATGGTCGCTTGCGCGCGTTCAGCCCACGACCTTCTTGAGGGCGTCGCCGAGCGCGTCGGCCTCGTCCGGGGTCAGCTCGACGACGAGCCGACCGCCGCCTTCGAGCGGAACGCGCATGACGATGCCCCGCCCCTCCTTGGTCACCTCGAGCGGGCCGTCACCCGTTCGCGGCTTCATGGCCGCCATGCTCGTTCCCCTTCCTGAAACCAGCTCATCGTCAAAGCCGACGGCCCACTGGGGGGCACGCGCGCTCCGTGAGCGGGACACGCGACACCGGCATCGAACACATTGCTTCCAGGCCATTATCCCGCATCGCACGACCCGATGACCAACATCGGTCGGCATCGCTTGGGCAACGCGCGCGAGCAAAACCACTCAATTCGGCGATGTGACTGCGATACTGCGCCGCCGCCGGTCGTTCCGGCGAGCGGAAACCGGTCCGCATTCTTTGACGCAGGTCACACGACGTCGTCCGTGATCTCCGCCATGCTGTCCTTCGTACCCGGGGCCGCACACAGGGCCCCGTACACAGAACCCGTACCGGAGGGGAAACGCCATGGCCGACACCGTGCTCTACGAGGTGACCGACGGACTCGCGACGATCACGCTGAACCGCCCGGAGGCGATGAACGCGCTGAACATCGAGACCAAGGTCGCCCTCCGGGAGGCGGTGCGGTCCGCGGCGGACGACGACGCCGTCCGGGCGGTGCTGCTCACCGCCGCCGGGGACCGGGCGTTCTGCGTGGGCCAGGACCTCAAGGAGCACATCGGGCTGCTGGCCGCCGACCGGGAGGCCGGCGAGGGGCAGACCATGAGCACCGTGCGGGAGCACTACAACCCGATCGCGCGGGCGCTGGTCGGGATGCGCAAGCCCGTGGTCGCGGGCGTGAACGGCGTGGCCGCCGGGGCCGGGTTCGGGTTCGCGCTGGCCGCGGACTACCGGGTGGTGGCGGACACCGCCGCCTTCAACACCTCCTTCGCCGGGGTCGCGCTCACCGCCGACTCGGGCATCTCCTGGACCCTGCCGCGGATCATCGGCCCGGGCCGCGCCGCCGACCTGCTGCTCTTCCCGCGCAGCGTCAAGGCGCAGGAGGCCTACGAGCTGGGCATCGCCAACCGGGTGGTGCCGGCGGCGGAGCTGCGCGCCGAGGCGGAGAAGGTGGCCCGTGAGCTGGCCGAGGGTCCGACGGTGGCGTACGCGGCGCTGAAGGAGTCCCTGGCGTACGCGCTCACCCACACCTTCGAGGAGGCCCTGGAGAAGGAGGACGAGCTCCAGACGCGGGCGGGGGCCTCCGAGGACCACGCCATCGCGGTGCGGGCCTTCGTGAACAAGGAGAAGCCCAAGTACCTGGGCCGGTAGCCGGCAACCGGCGGCGCGGACCCGGCGACCGGCGGCCGGGTCAGGCGGGGGCGCGGCGCGCGGTGCAGCCGGCGAGGTGGTCGTCGACCAGGCCGCACGCCTGCATCAGCGCGTACGCCGTCGTGGGCCCGACGAAGCGCAGGCCCCGCTTCTTCAGCGCCTTGGACAGGGCCGTCGACTCGGGGGTGATCGCGGGGACGTCCGCGAGGGTCTTGGGGACCGGGCGGCCGGCCGGGTCGGGGGCGTGGGACCAGATCAGCTCGTCCAGCTCGCCCGGGGCCCACTCGGCCAGCAACCGCGCGTTGGCGAGGGTGGCGTCGATCTTGGCGCGGTTGCGGATGATGCCGGGGTCGGCGAGGAGGCGGGTGCGGTCCTCGTCGGTGAAGGCGGCGACCGAGGCGATCTCGAAGCCGGCGAAGGCGGCGCGGAAGCCGGGGCGGCGGCGCAGGATGGTGATCCAGGACAGGCCGGACTGGAAGGCCTCCAGGCAGAGGCGTTCGAAGAGCGCGTCGTCGCCGTGGACCGGACGGCCCCACTCCTCGTCGTGGTACGCGACGTACTCCGGCGCGGACAGCGCCCAGGGGCAGCGCAGCGCGCCGTCCGGGCCCTTCAGGGGCGCGCCGTCGGTCATTTCCCGCCGTCCTCTCCGAAGCGGCCGGGCCCGTCGGGCTTCTCCATGGAGACCCGGTCGTCCCGGCCGCCGGCGGTGCCGGAGGTCGTGGCGGCCCCGGCGGCCCCCGAGGTCCCGCCGGTCCGGGCGCCGGTCAGGGCGGTCTCCAGGTCGGCGATCCGGGCGTCGCGCTCGGCGAGTTCGGCGGCGAGGCGGTTCAGGGCGTCGTCGACGTCGCTCATCCGGTAGCCGCGGGCGGCGAGGGGGAAGCGCAGGGCGTCGACGTCCGCGCGGCTGACCGGGCGGTCCGGCGGCAGCGGGTCGTACAGTCGTTCGGGCGCGGCCTCCGGCAGCGGCGCCTGGTCGCCGCCGCCCACGACGGCGAGCGTCACCGCGGCGACCACGACGGCGAGCGCGACGACCAGGAACAAGAACATCACCATCGCTGGGCCCCCACGGTCGGGTAGGTCGAGTCGGTCGAATCGAGTCGGACGTGTCAGGGTCCGATCGTGCCATGCGAGTCTGACAGTTAAGGTCGCAGGCGGTCGAAAGGCCACCGCTCGCACGAGGCACGAGGAGAGGTCACAGGGGATGCTCAGGCTGGGCAGGCGTGAATTCGGCACGCACGAGCCGGTGATCATGGCGATCGTGAACCGGACCCCGGACTCCTTCTACGACCAGGGCGCGACGTTCCGCGACGAGCCGGCCCTCGCGCGGGTGGAGCAGGCGGTGGCCGAGGGCGCCGAGATCATCGACATCGGCGGGGTGAAGGCCGGGCCGGGCGAAGAGGTGACGGCCGAGGAGGAGGCGCGGCGCACGGTCGGGTTCGTGGCCGAGGTGCGGCGGCGCTTCCCGGACGTGGTGATCAGCGTGGACACCTGGCGGGCGGAGGTCGGCGAGGCCGTCTGCGAGGCGGGCGCGGATCTGCTGAACGACGCGTGGGGCGGTGTCGACCCGCGGCTGGCCGAGGTCGCGGCCCGCTACGGGGTGGGCCTGGTGTGCACGCACGCGGGCGGGGCCGAGCCGCGGACGCGTCCGCACCGGGTGACGTACGACGACGTCATGGCCGACATCCTGCGGGTGACGCTCGGGCTCGCCGAGCGGGCCGTGGCGCTCGGGGTGCCGCGCGAGTCGGTGCTGATCGATCCCGGGCACGACTTCGGCAAGAACACCCGGCACAGCCTGGAGGCGACGCGGCGGCTCGGCGAGATGGTGGAGACCGGGTGGCCGGTGCTGGTGTCGCTGTCCAACAAGGACTTCGTCGGGGAGACGCTGGACCGCCCGGTCAAGGAGCGGGTCGTCGGCACGCTCGCGACGACCGCGGTGTCCGCGTGGCTGGGCGCGCGGGTGTACCGGGTCCACGAGGTCGCCGAGACCCGCCAGGTGCTGGACATGGTGGCCTCCATCGCCGGTCACCGCCCGCCGGCGGTGGCCCGCCGCGGCCTGGCCTGACGCGGGCCGGGCACCAGGCCGGGCGTTCCCGGAGGGCGGCTGCTAGCGGCCCGCCTCCTTCGACACGAGGGCGACCGCCTCGTCGACGTCGTCGGTGAGGTGGAACAGGGTGAGGTCCTTCTCGGCGGCCTTGCCCTGGGCGATCAGCGTGTTCTTCAGCCAGTCGACCAGCCCGCCCCAGTACTCGGTGCCGAACAGCACGATCGGGAACTGGGTGACCTTCTGGGTCTGCACGAGCGTCAGGGCCTCGAAGAGTTCGTCGAGGGTGCCCAGTCCGCCGGGCAGGACGACGAAGCCCTGCGCGTACTTGACGAACATCATCTTCCGCACGAAGAAGTAGCGGAAGTTCAGGCCGATGTCGACATACGGGTTGAGCCCCTGCTCGAAGGGCAGTTCGATGCCGAGGCCGACCGAGATGCCGCCCGCCTCGCAGGCGCCCTTGTTGGCGGCCTCCATCGCACCGGGCCCGCCGCCGGTGATGACGGCGAACCCCGCCTCGACCAGCCCGCGGCCCAGCCGCACCCCCGCCTCGTACTCCGGGGAGTCCGCCGGGGTGCGCGCCGAGCCGAACACGCTGATGGCGGGCGGGAGTTCGGCGAGGGTGCCGAAGCCCTCGATGAACTCCGACTGGATGCGCAGGACCCGCCACGGGTCGGTGTGCACCCAGTCGGACGGGGCCCGCTCGTCCAGCAGCCGCTGGTCCGTGGTGCTCGTCTGCACCTGATCCCGCCTCCGGAGGACCGGTCCCAGGCGCCGCTCCTCCGGCGGCTGCTTGCTGCCCTCAGGGTTGCCGGTAGCCATGTGCGCTCCCTCCGGTTGCCACGTCTTTCGGTCTTCAGCGTAGATCTACGCGGGTTACGGAGGGGGGACGCGCGCGTGTCCGCCGTCGAGCGTCCCGGGGCACACCGCCGGAATGCGGGCTCAGGCGGTCAGCCAGGCGCGCAGCCGCTCCTCCGCCGCGAGGATCTTCGATGTCTCTACCCGCTCGTCCCGCTTGTGTGCCAAGAGCGGATTGCCGGGCCCGTAGTTGACCGCGGGGACGCCGAGCGCGGAGAAGCGGGAGACGTCCGTCCAGCCGTACTTGGGCTTCGGGGTGCCGCCGACCGCCTCGATGAAGGCCGCGGCGGCCGGGTGGGACAGGCCGGGTAGCGCGCCGGGGCTGTGGTCGTCGACCACGAACTCCGTCACCCCGCAGTCCGCGAACACCTCGCGGACGTGGGCGATCGCCTCCTCGGGCGTACGGTCGGGCGCGTAGCGGAAGTTGACCGTCACCACGCACTCGTCGGGGATCACGTTCCCCGCGACGCCGCCGGAGACGAAGACCGCGTTGAGGCCCTCGCGGTACTCCAGCCCGTCGATCACCGGCCGGCGGGGCTCGTACTCGGCCAGGCGCCCGAGGATCGGCGCCGCCGCGTGGATGGCGTTGGAGCCCATCCAGCCGCGCGCCGAGTGGGCCCGCTCGCCGGTCGTCCTCAGCAGCATCCGCAAGGTGCCCTGGCAGCCGCCCTCGACCTGGCCGTCGGACGGCTCCAGCAGCACCGCGAAATCGCCCTCCAGCCAATCGGGGTGGGCCTCGCAGACGTGCTTGAGTCCGTTGAGGTCCGCCGCGACCTCCTCGTTGTCGTAGAAGACGAACGTCAGGTCGCGGCTGGGGGCGGGGACGGTGGCCGCGATCCGCAGCTGGACGGCCACGCCCGACTTCATGTCGCAGGTGCCGCAGCCCCACAGCACACCGTCCTCGTCCAGCCGGGACGGCACGTTGTCCGCGATCGGCACGGTGTCGATGTGCCCGGCGAGGATCACGCGCTCCGGCCGGCCCAGGTTCGTGCGGGCCACGACGTTGTTGCCGAAGCGGTCGACCGTGAGGTGCGGCAGGGCGCGCAGCGCGGTCTCGATGGCGTCCGCGAGCGGCTTCTCGCCGCCGCTCACCGAGGGGAAGTCGACGAGCCGCGCGGTCAGCCGCGCGGCGTCCAGCGTGAGATCAAGCGGGGTATCGGCCATGCCCCCGACCCTAGCGCCCGCACCGCGCCCACCGGCCGGGCCGAGGCTCCCGCGGGGACGTGACCTGCGAAGCAATGGCCCCACCCGGCGCCGGGTGTCCGACGGGCTCCAGTACCTTGTACGCGTGCCAGAGCCGTCCCCTTCTCCCAAGCGTCGCGGCCGTCTCCTGCGTTGCGGGGCGGCCTTCGTGGTCCTGCTCGCGGTCGCGGGGTACCTCGCGGTGCAGTACGTCACCGGCGGGGCAGGCGGTCCGGGCTGCAAGGTCGTCTCCGGCAAGGGCGACGGGGCGACCTACGAGTTCTCGCCGGAGCAGGCGGTGAACGCCGCGACGATCACGGCCGTGGGCACCGCGCGCGGGCTGCCCGAGCGGGCGGTGACGATCGCGCTGGCCACGGCGCTGCAGGAGTCCGCGCTGCGCAACATCGACCACGGCGACCGCGACTCGCTCGGCCTGTTCCAGCAGCGGCCCTCGCAGGGCTGGGGCACCGAGCGGCAGATCATGGACCCCATCTACTCGGCGGGCATGTTCTACGACCACCTGGTCGAGGTGCCCGGCTACACCCGGCTGCCGCTCACCGTGGCCGCCCAGCGGGTGCAGCGCAGCGGCTTCCCGCAGGCGTACGCCAAGCACGAGCCGGACGCCACGCTGCTCGCCGCCGCCCTCACCGGCCGCGCCGAGGCCACCCTGACCTGTGAGGGGCGGCCCGACGCCACCCGGGCCACCGGGCCGGACGCGGTGCGCTCGGCGCTGGTGCGGGACTTCGGGCAGGACGCGATGCAGCAGACCGGCGCCGAGGTGAACGGCGACGCGGCGGCCCCGCGGCCGGCCGTGACCGCCGAGACCAGCGGGCGGACCGTGACCGTGCCGGTCGAGGAGGGCTCCGGGGACGGGCGGGCGGCCCGGGAGCGCGGCTGGCAGCTGGCGCACTGGGCGGTGGCCAACGCCTCCGCGCTGCACATCGAGCGGGTCTCGTACGCGGGCCGCGAGTGGGTGGCCGGTACCACCGGCAGCACGTGGCGTGCGGCCGGGGACGCGGCCGGCGGGAAGAACGGCGAGGGCGCCGACGCGGTGCGGATCCGCACTGCGCAGTAGTGCGGACGTTCACCCGCAGGGGTTAATACCGGCGCCGCGCGTCCGGCGGTGTGCGCAGGTTTTCGCCCGGTCACCCCGGCAGCCGCTGAATCCCTTGGGGACAAAGGGCTGTAAGGATTCCGCAGACTTTCGGACCGGCAGCCCTTTGTCCCTTTTTATCCACAGCCGATAATGCGACGCATTGCCAACTCTTTACGTTTGCCGTGCGCAACCTCGGCGGGGGGTCGAGCGGTAGTCACGGCGCACGTCTTTTCACGTTCCATCCCGTCGAAGGAGCAACATGTCCCTCCCCCTGACCCGCCGGATCGCCCGTGCCGCGCTGCTCACCGCAGCGGGAGCGGCCTCCGTGGTCGGTGCGACCGGCTCCGCCAACGCGGCTCCCGACCTGCCGGCCGCGCAGAACCTCGGCGGGCTGTCCGCCGTGGACGCCGCGAGCGTCGGCACCACCGTCGACGGCGCCGCCACCAAGGTCACCGACCTCGCGGGCGAGACCGGCGGCAAGGCGGTCAAGCAGTCCGGCAAGACCACCGGCAAGGCCGCGAAGAAGGCGACGCCGGCCGCGCAGAAGGCCGCCGGGGACGTGGCCGGTTCCGCCGGGGACATCGTCGGCGACACCGCGAAGACCGCCACCAAGGGCGGGCTGCCCACCGACTCGCTCACCAAGGGCGGCGGGCTGCCGACGCAGCAGCTGCCGACCAAGGGCCTCCCGCTCGGCTGACGCCCGGCCGGCACGGCGCGAAGGGGTCCGGGGAGACACTCCCCGGACCCCTTCGTCGTCCTCCCGGAAGAGGCCGGCCGGCTAGCGCGCCAGCCGCTCCACCGCCGCCCGCACCCGCTCGTCCGTGGCGGTCAGGGCCACGCGGACGAAGCGGTCGCCGGCCGGGCCGTAGAAGTCGCCCGGCGCGACCAGGACGCCCCGCTCGGCGAGGTGCGCCACGGTGTCCCAGCAGGACTCGTCGCGGGTGGCCCACAGGTAGAGGCCGGCCTCGCTGTGCTCGATGCGGAAGCCGTGGCCCAGCAGGGCCTCGCGCAGGGCGGTGCGGCGGGCGGCGTAGCGCTCGCGCTGCACGCGCACGTGCTCGTCGTCGCCGAGGGCCGCCACGACGGCCGCCTGGGTCGGCGCGGAGGTCATCATGCCGCCGTGCTTGCGGATCTCCAGCAGCGGGCCCAGGACGGCCGGGTCGCCGGCGGCGAAGGCCGCGCGGTAGCCCGCCAGGTTGGAGCGCTTGGAGAGGGAGTGGACGGCCACGATGCCGTCGTACGAGCCGCCGTTGACGTCCGGGTGCAGCACCGAGACCGGGTCGGCCTCCCAGCCCAGTTCGAGGTAGCACTCGTCGGAGACGAGCAGCACGCCGTGCTCGCGGGCCCAGGCGACGATCCGGGTCAGCTCCTCCTTCGGCAGCACCTTGCCGGTCGGGTTGGACGGCGAGTTCAGCCACAGCAGCCTCAGGCCCGCCGGGTCCAGCCCGGTCGGGTCGTCGTACACCTCGTACCCGGCGCGCGCGAGGCGGGCGCCGACCTCGTAGGTCGGGTAGGCCAGGCGCGGGTAGGCGACCCGGTCGCCGGGGCCGAGGCCCAGCTGGGTGGGGAGCCAGGCGACGAGTTCCTTGGAGCCGACCACCGGCAGCACATGGTGGTGGGTGACCCCGCGGGCGCCCAGGCGGCGCTCCAGCCAGCCGGTGATCGCGTCCCGCAGCTCCGGCGTGCCCCACACCGTCGGGTAGCCCGGCGTGTCCGCCGCGGCGACCAGCGCCTTCTGGATCAGCTCGGGCACCGGGTCGACCGGCGTGCCCACGGACAGGTCGACGATGCCGTCCGGGTGCGCGGCGGCCGTCTTCTTGTAGGGCGCGAGCTTGTCCCAGGGAAAGGTGGGAAGACGGTCGGAGACTGCGGACACGGTTTCTCGCTCACTCTCTTCGATACGGCAAACGCCTCGGTCCCGTGCGGCGATCAGGGGCGATCAGACCGTACGGGACCGAGGCGGCGCGGATGGCGGGCCGCTGGACGCGGACGCGGGTGTTACTCGCCCTGCGGCGGCAGACCGGCGACGAACGGGTGGTCGCGCTCGATCAGGCCGAGCTTGCTGGCGCCGCCGGGCGAACCCAGCTCGTCGAAGAACTCGACGTTCGCCTTGTAGTAGTCCTTCCACTCCTCCGGCACGTCGTCCTCGTAGAAGATGGCCTCCACCGGGCAGACCGGCTCACAGGCACCGCAGTCGACGCATTCGTCCGGGTGGATGTACAAGGACCGCTGGCCCTCGTAGATGCAGTCGACCGGGCACTCCTCGATGCACGCCTTGTCCTTGACGTCGACACAAGGCTGCGCGATGACGTAGGTCACGCTGTCGTTCCTCCTCGATAGGGCGCTGGCGGGCCTCCTCAGGCTCCGCCGCCTGGCGCGCGGGAGCGCGGCGTCGTCGATGCCCGCACCTAGTATCTCCGTTCTTGGGCATGATCCGAACAGGAGGGGTGAACCGACCTGTGGAAATCTCTGCGGCAGGGCGCCTTGAGGTCCGTATCACCGCTGCTGACGTGGGCAAACGCGTCTCCGTACGGCGCTGGAGCAACACTAGTCCCAGCGCGGTGACGGACGGGAAATTCACCGACACGGTCGGCGTTCTCACATCCTGGGACGAGGGTGTGCTGGTGATCACACGGCGGGACGGCGAAGTCGTCCGCATCCCGGAATCCTCGCTGGTGGCGGGCAAGGTCGTGCCCGCCGCGCCGGCGCGCCGCCGGGGTCCCGCCGCCTCCTTTCCCGAGCTGGCGCGGGTCGCCGCGCGGGCGTGGCGGCCGCTGGAGAGCGAAGCGCTCGGCGAGTGGGAGCTGCGGGCCGCCGGCGGCTTCACCCGGCGGGCCAACTCGGCGCTGGCGCTGGGCGACCCGGGGATGGCGCTGGACGACGCGCTGAGCGCCGTACGGCGCTGGTACGGCGCGCGGGGCCTGCCCGCCTACGTCCAGGCCGCCACCGGGGCCGAAGGGACCCAGGAGGCGCTGTGCGCCGCGCTGAGCGAGCGCGGGTGGGTGCGTGAGGTGACCGCCGAGCTGTGGACGGGCTCCCTCGCGCCGCTCGCCGACCGGGAGCCGGCCGTTGAGGTGCGGCTGTCCCGGGAGGCCGACGAGGCGTGGCTGGCCCGCTACCGGCGCAAGGGGCTGAGCGAGGTGGCGCTGCGGGTGCTGGCCGGCGGACCGTCCGTGTGGTTCGCGACCGTGCCGGGCGAGAGCGCGGGTGCGGCCGCGGGGGCGCCGCCCGCCGCGATCGGGCGGCTGGTGGTCGACGGGCGGTGGGCCGGGTTCGCCGCCGTCGAGGTCGATCCGGCGCGGCGCCGGAGCGGGCTGGCCACCGCGGTGATGGCCGCGCTCGCCGGGCGTGCCCTGGAGGAGGGGGCCTCCGCCGGCTGGCTCCAGGTCGAGACGGACAACGCGGGCGCGCGGGCGCTGTACGGCGGTCTGGGCTTCGCCGCGCACCACGCGTACCACCACTACCGGGAGCCGGAGGCGCGGGGCGCGTCCGGCGCCGGGCGAGGCTGAGGGGGTGCCTGCCGTGCTGCGTCCTCCCTTCCCGCCGCCGCCCGAGCGGGCCGCCGAGCTGCGGCGGCGCTTCGCCGACGAGGCGCGGGCCGAGCGGCCCGACCTGTCGCTGCTGTGCCTGCTGGTGGCCGCCGCCGGGGACGCCGCGCTGGACGAACCGGGCATCGTCGGCGCCCAGATGGAGCTGGACCGGCTGGCCGGGCTGCTGCCGTACCGGCCCGGCGGGCCGCGCGAGTGGGCCGAGGCGACCCGGGAGCTGCTGGGCGAGCGGCTGGGCTTCCACGGCACGCCCGGCGACTACCGGCGGCTGGAGTCGTCGCTGCTGCACGAGGTGCTGCGGCGGCGCCGGGGGCTGCCGATCCTGCTGTCCGTGGTGTGGATGGAGGTCGCGCGGCGGGCGGGGGCGCCGGTGTACGGCGTCGCGCTGCCCGGCCACTTCGTCGTGGGGTTCGGCTCCGCCGAGGAGCGGGTGCTGGCGGATCCGTTCGACGGCGGGCGGGTGCTGGCCGGGATGGACGCGGAGCTGCTGGTGGTCGGCGCCACGGGGGCGCCGCTCGATCCCTCGGTGCTGTCGCCCGCGCCGACGGGGGAGGTCGTGCTGCGCGTCCTGAACAACATCAGGGCGTGGGCCGCGGCCCGGCCGGAGCGGTCGGATGTGTCGCTGTGGGCGGTCGACCTGTCGCTGCTGCTGCCGGCGCATCCGGCGCGGCTGCGGTACGAGCGGGCGCGGCTGCTGGTGCAGCGGGGCGAGTTCGCGGCGGGGGCGCGGGAGCTGGAGGCGTACGCGGATGTCGTCGCCGCGGTGGACGCCGCCGCCGGGGAGCGGGTGCTGGGGGAGGCGCGGGCGGCTCGGGCGTTGTTGAACTAGGGGGTGTCCGCAAAGTCGCGTCGTCCGCCCGGAGGGCGGGTCTCGCGGCGTCTGGTGCGTGCTCTCGGCGTGCCGGGCGGACGCCCGCGTACTGGTCGTACTCGGGTGTTCGCCCGGTGCGGCGAGAGGGCGTGCCAGGCGTCGCGAGACAGGCGCGACTTTGCGGACACCCCCTAGCGCTTCACCGTGCGGGGTGCTGTTCGATCGCGGGTGCGGGTGCGTCGTGGTCGACCGGGCCGGGGGCACCCCGTGTGTGCGGGGTGCCCCTCGTTCCGGGTCGTCAGCTCGGGTCGGTTTCGATCACCGCGGTCCTGTTCGTCTCGCTCATCAGGGCCGTGCGCAGGGCGCCGTAGACGTCCTGCGGGGTCACCGGGGTCTTCTCGCCGGTGGCGCGGGTGATGAGGACGCCGTCGAAGGTGCTGCCGTAGAGCTTCTCCAGGGCGGCGAGGTCGGGGCTGTCGACCAGCTTGCCGTCGACGGCCTTGACCCGCAGGAAGCGCCAGAGGGAGTTCTCCGGGCTGAACTTGATCGAGTGCGCCGCGTCCGTGCGGACCGTGACGAAGCCGGACATCGCGGGCTGCGCGAACTCCTTCATCATCCGGTCGACCTCGGCGTCGGAGACCGTCGGCTGCCGGGTGGTGGTCGGCAGGGCGACCGTCTCGGCGGTGCCGGTCTCCACCTGGGCGCGGTAGGCGGCGGCGACCGCGTCGGTGGCGCCGTCGACGTCCACGCCCTTGCCCGGCTTGCCGTACACCGGGACGGCCTTGCCGGAGACGAACCTGATGGTGCCGTCGCTCGCGGTGCCCGCGCCGCCCGCCGCCTTCTCCAGGGCGGCGTGCAGCTTCTCCTCGTCGACCGGCATGACGGGCTCGACGACCCGCTGCTCGCCGAAGAGCGAGCCGATCACGGAGACCGGGTTGTAGTCGCTGGTCGCGGCCTCGCGGACGGTGGACTGGGTGTCGAGGGACAGGCCCGCCTGGTCCGGCCGGAGGGTGACCGGGTCCCCGCCGACGGTCAGCTTGATCGGGTCGTCGACGCGGTCGCCCAGGGCCTCGTCGAGCTTCTTGACGGCGTCGTCGCGGGTGCCGCCGCCGATGTCCACCCCGAGCACGGTGGTGCCCTTGGGCACGTCGGAGTGGTTCATCAGCAGGCCGGCGCCGTAGGCGACACCGGCGAGCGCGATCACGCCGCCGCCGAGCAGCACCAGCTTGCTGCGGCCCTTCTTCTTGCGGGGCGCGGCGGCCGGGGCGCTCTGCCGGGCGGGCGCCGCCGGGGCGGCGGGGCCGGCCGGGGGGAACCCGGCGTCGCGGTCGGGGTCCGGGACGACCGGGATGCCGCTGGTGACCGTGTGCCCGGAGACGTTGTCGTGCGGCGGGGTGCGGAAGCCGGCGCCGGGCGGGGGCTCGGGGACCTGCTTCTGCGGGGTGAGGACGGCGGTGTCGTCGCTGAGGCCGCCGCCGGGGCCGGGGGCGCCCGTGGGCGCGGTGCCGGGGCCGGGGGCGCCCGTGGGGGCGGTGCCGGGGCCGGCGGGGGCGCCCGGGGCTCCGGGCACGGCGGGCGGGGCCAGGGGGCCGTCACCGGTGACCGGGCCGCCGGTGGGGCCGGCCGGGCCGCCGGAGGAGCCGGCGTATCCGGCTTGCGGGTTCTGCCCGTTCCGGCCGTTGTGTCCGCCGGGCGCGGACGTGGACGGCCGGCCGTCCCGCTCGTTCTCCGGGCCGTACGGCAGGTCGCCGCGGCGCGGTTCGGCGGCGCGGCCGCCGTTGCCGAGCGGGCCCGCCGCGAGGGCCTCGGTGACGTCGAAGGAGCCGGTGCCGCCGCCGTGGCCGGGCGCGACCGGGTCGACAGCTCCATGTAGCTGATGGCGCCGGCGGTCTGCTTGACCTGCTGGGCGACACCGGAGGAGCCCGCGGCGGACTGGCCGCCCTTGGCCTGCC
>NZ_JBFATR010000011.1:0-146734 GCF_040678395.1 Streptomyces sp. NPDC052687
GCCCGGTTACATTCCGAACCCGGAAGCTAAGCCTCACAGCGCCGATGGTACTGCAGGGGGGACCCTGTGGGAGAGTAGGACGCCGCCGAACAATTCTTCAAAGGGTTGGACCCTGAACTTCGGTTCCGGGTCCAACCCTCTTTTGTTGTCCGTCACTTGAAGTTCACGTGGCGCAACCACCATCCGCAGCATGGGTACTGCAGCAATGCTCAGGGCCGCCGGCGTCGGAGTCGGTGACGAGGTCGTCGTACCGGCCTTCGGGAACGTGGAAGTCGCCGAAGCGGTGACCCTGGCCGGTGCGCTCCCGGTGTTCGCCGACATAGATCCGGCGACGTACTGCCTCGATCCGGCCGCGGTGGAGGCCGCCGTAACTCCTCGTACCGCGGCCGTCGTTGTCGTCCATCGTTTCGGGCGGCCGGCCGATGTGGTGCGGATGCGTGCGCTCGGGCAGCGGCACGGGCTGCTGGTGCTGGAGCAGGGGGAGTCCGAGGCGCCGTACGACGAGATAGCCCAGCGGCGGCAGCGGGCCGGGTACCTGGACGCCCGGCTGAAGGGCGTGCGGACGCCCGAGGGCGGGGTCGGGCACACCTATCAGCAGTACGTCGTGCGGGTGCCGGGGAACGGGCGGCCGGACCGGGACGCCTTCGCACGGGCCATACGGGTCAGAGGAGTTGACTGCCGGGTGCCGGTGAAGACGCCCGTGCACCGGCTGCCCGGGTTCCGGCAGTGCGTGGCGCTGCCGGAGACCGAGCGGGCCGCCGACGAGACACTGGCGCTGCCGGTCGACGCCTCGCTGACGAAGCGGGACATGCAGCGGATCGTGTCCGCGTGCAACGCTCTCGGAGGGTTGCTGCAGCCCGCCTTCTGATCGGTTTGGGAGCACGGGTCTGTTCGGGGTATGATCTATTCCGTTGCCGCGAGGGAAACCTCGAAAAAGCGACAGGCCCCTATAGCTCAGTCGGCAGAGCGTCTCCATGGTAAGGAGAAGGTCAACGGTTCGATTCCGTTTGGGGGCTCAGAGAAAAAGGCCTCCGCCCTTTCGGGCGGGGGCCTTTTTCGCTGCCCGGACCGTGTCAGGCGTTCTGGAGACCGGGGACGCGCATCGCGAGGATGGCCATGTCGTCGGACGGGGCGTCGGAGGCGAAGCGTTCCACGGCGCGCATGATGCGGGCCGCGACCGCGCCCGCCGTGAGGCCGGTGCAGGTGGTGAGGACGTCGGCGAGGCCGTCGTCGCCCAGCATGCGGGTGCCCTCACGGCGTTCGGTGACGCCGTCGGTGACACAGAGGAGGACGTCGCCGGGGTCGAGGGTGACCGTCTCCTCGTAGAGCTCCAAGTCCTCCAGGACGCCGAGGAGCGGCTGGGGTTCCGCGGCCGCCTCGACCGTGCCGTCCGGGCGCAGGCGCAGCGGGAGCGGGTGGCCGGCGCAGACCACCTTCAGTTCGGCGCTGCCGTCCTCCTGGGTGCGCAGTTCGCCGTAGAGGAGGGTGAGGAAGCGGCTGCGGTCGCCCTCGTCGAGGATGGCGGAGTTCAGGCGCTCGAGGACGGCGGGGCCGCTGAGGCCTTCGCGGGCGAGCAGGCGCAGCGCGTGGCGGGCGAGGCCGGTGACGGCGGCGGCGTTCGGGCCCGTGCCGCAGACGTCGCCGATGGCGAAGCCGTAGACGCCGTCGCGGATGGGGAAGACGTCGTAGAAGTCGCCGCCGACCTCGTTGCCCTCGCCGGCGGCGCGGTAGATGACCTCGACCTCGACGCCGTCGATCTGCGGGTACTCCGGGGGGAGCAGGCTGCGCTGGAGGGACTGGCTGATCGCGGTGCGCTCGGAGTAGAGGCGGGCGTTGTCCAGGGCGAGGGCGGCGCGGCGGGAGAGGTCCTCGGCGAGTTCCAGGATCTCCTGGCGGAAGTGCTCGTCGGTGGGCTTGCCGAGGGTGAGCATGCCGATGACGCGGTTGCGGGCGACGAGCGGCAGGACGACGGTCTCGCCGCCGACTGCGGCGGCCGTGGCGAGGGTGGGGCCGATGCCCGAGCTGACCGTGGCCGGTTCGCCGAGGCCGAGGCTGCGCATGGAGGAGCGGAGCGCGGCCTGGTGGGCGGCCTCGGCGGGCGCGGACCAGACGCGGGCGCCGGGGGTGGGGACCGGGTCCGGCGGGGGGATCTTGGACAGCAGTGACTTGATGCCGTCGATGAGTTCCTCGTCCTCGTGCAGGACGTACGACAGGTCCGGCTCGGAGGACTGGTCGGCGATGGTGTAGACGGCGCACCAGGTGGCGAGGGTGGGGACCGTCATCTGGGCCATGAGGGCCAGGGTCTGGTCGCGGTCGAGGGTGCCGGCGAGGAGATCGGAGGCCTCGACGAGGAAGCTGAGGGAGCCTCGGCGCAGGCGTTCGAGTTCGCCGAGGCGGGCGGACTCGACGGCCAGGGCGATGCGGTCGGCCGCGAACTGGAGGCGGAGGGCCTCTTCGTTGCTGTAGCGGCCGGGGGCTTCGGCGGCGACGCCGAGGGAGCCGGTGAGGCGGCCCTCGACCTTCAGCGGGACCGTGACGACGGAGCGCATGCCGGTGCCGTTGAGGAGGGGGACCGCGCCGGGGACGGCCGCGAGGTCGTCGTGGACGGCGGGCATCCGCGCGGAGCCGTAGCGGCCGGGGCCGGCTTCGACGGGGACGCGGGCGAAGCGCTGGCGGGCGGAGGGCAGGCCGGTGGAGGCGCGGACCTCGAGTTCCGTCTCGTCGTCGGTGGCGAGCAGCAGGAAGGCGGAGTCGCCGTCGAGCATGTCGCGGGCGCGTTCCACGGTGCGCTGGAGGAGGCCGTCGAGGTCGTCGGGGGCGGGGGAGCCGATGAAGATCTCGAAGGGGTCGGCGCTCTGGCCCTCGGCGGCGGGCGGGGCGTCGGGGGAGACGTGGCGCAGCGGTGTCTGCAGGACGGCGCGTTCGTGGTCGCGTACGAGGAGGCAGACCGTGGAGGGTTCGCCGGCGGTGTCGCGGACGCGCAGGTGGGAGGCGTACACGGGGACGACCCGGCCGGAGGCGTCGCGGATGCCGTAGCTGCCCTCCCAGCGGGAGAGCTGGAGGGCTTCGGCGATGCCGGTGCCGGTGCCGGGGGTGTGCGGCCAGGCGGCGAGGTCGGTGAGGGGTTTGCCGGTGACCAAGTCGGCCTGGTAGCCGAAGAGTTCCTCGGCGTCCTCGTTCCACGCGTTGATGGCGCCGGTGCGGTCGATCTGGATGACGGCGACGCGGACCCGGCCGTCGGCGAGCGGCAGCAGGTCGGCGGGGAGGGAGGGGCCGGCGGTGCGGGTGCCGACCGGGCGTTCGGGCAGTGCGAGCTGGAACCAGACGTTCTTGTGGGTGGGGGTGTACTCGACGCCCCAGCGGGTGGCGAGGGCCGCGCAGAGCTGGAGGCCGCGGCCGCCCTCGCGGTCGGGGCCGCTCATGGTGACGGCCGCGTTCTGGAGGGGGACCTCGCGTTCCGGGTAGCGGTCGGAGACCTCGATGCGGACGCCGTCGTCGGCGCGCAGGCACAGGACGTCGGCGGCGGTGCCCGCGTGGACGACGGCGTTGGTGACCAGCTCGCTGGTGAGGACGACGGCGTCGTCGACGATGTCGGCGTAACCCCAGCCCTGGAGGGTGTCGCGGACGAAGGAGCGGGCGGACGCGACCGAACGCCCCACGGGGTCGAAGCTGGCGGCCGCGCGCGCGGTGATCACGGAACTCCTCGACCTGCTTTCGTCGTGCGGGGCCCCGGGGCCGTCCGGCGCGGGCTCGGGCTCGTGCCGGGTCTGGGGCGGCAGGCCGCCCGTCGGCCGGGGGTCCGGGGGCTGTCCCCCGGGGATCAGTCCGGTGGTCATGTATGCGGCCGCCCCTCCATGCCCGCTCGTACTCGTGCCACCGCCCAGGCCGGACGGACCGGCGTGGCTGGACAGCCGGATGCAAGGTTACTTACCTTCGCCGTCCATGCGGATGCCGGTCTGCAGTGTTTCCGTCCGGAGGGTGTGCGGACGGTGTGCGAAGCTGCCGAACTGTTATGGCCTGGTTCGGCCGGGGTGAAACACTGGGCAGGGTTCCGGTGGAGTCCGGGCAGGCCGAGTGTGATCGTCGGGGCGGGGCAGCAGCCTCCCTGGGTACGGCGTGTGCGGCCTGGCGGGATCCCGTGCGGGAGCAGCCGGTAGCCCGGAGGCCGACGGCAGCAGTACCCGAGCACAGCAGTGAATGGTCGACCCCTGCGGGAGGGACACAGTGGAGTCTGGCGCAGCGACGCGGGGCACGAAGACGCGCGCGAAGAGCGGACCGTCCCTGGGCAAGCGGCGCATCGCGCCGAGCGGGAGCACCACCGAGGTGGACACCGCTGCCCTGAACCGGTTGCTGGCGGCCCTGGTGGCCATGCGTGACGGGAATTTCCGCAAGCGGCTCACGGTGTCCGGCGACGGCGTGATGGCGGAGATCGCGGCGGTCTTCAACGAGGTGGCCGACCGCAATCTCCATCTCACGGGTGAGCTGTCGCGGGTGCGCCGGATGGTCGGCCGTGAGGGGAAGCTCACGGAGCGGCTGGAGACGGGTGCCTGCGAGGGGTCGTGGGCGGCGGCGATCGACGCCTCGAACGCGCTGGTGGACGATCTGGTCTGGCCGGTGTCGGAGGTCAGCCGGGTGCTGTCGGCGGTGGCCGAGGGCGACCTGTCGCCGCGGATGGACCTGCGGACGCAGGCGCCGGACGGTACGGGGCATCCGCTGCGCGGGGAGTTCCTGAAGGTCGGGCGGACGGTGAACAATCTGGTCGACCAGTTGTCGACGTTCACCGACGAGGTCACGCGGGTGGCCAGTGAGGTCGGGACCGAGGGCAAGCTGGGCGGGCAGGCGCGGCTGCGCGGTATGTCGGGTTCGTGGAAGGACCTGACGGAGTCCGTCAACACGATGGCGCACCGGCTGACCGCGCAGGTGAGGGACATCGCGCTGGTGACGACCGCGGTCGCCAAGGGTGATCTGTCCCGGAAGGTCACGGTGCACGTGGCCGGCGAGATGCTGGAGCTGAAGAACACCGTCAACACGATGGTGGATCAGCTGTCGGCGTTCTCCTCGGAGGTGACGCGGGTCGCGCGCGAAGTGGGCACGGAGGGTGAGCTGGGCGGTCAGGCCCAGGTGCCCGGGGTGGCCGGCGTGTGGAAGGAACTCACCGATTCGGTGAACACCATGGCCGGCAACCTGACGGCGCAGGTGCGGGGCATCGCGGAGGTGACGACCGCGGTCGCCAACGGTGACCTGTCCCGCAAGGTGACCGTGCAGGCGCGCGGTGAGGTGGCGCAGCTCGCCGAGACCATCAACCAGATGACCGAGACGCTGCGGATCTTCGCGGACGAGGTCACGCGCGTGGCCAACGAGGTCGGCGCGGAGGGGCGGCTCGGCGGGCAGGCGAACGTGCCGGGCGCGGCCGGGACGTGGAAGGACCTGACGGACTCCGTCAACACGGTGTTCCGGAACCTGACCACTCAGGTGCGGGACATCGCCGCGGTGACGACGGCGGTGGCGAACGGCGATCTGTCGCAGAAGGTCACGGTGGACGTGGCCGGCGAGATGCTGGAGCTGAAGAACACCGTCAACGGGATGGTGGACCAGCTGTCCGCGTTCGGTTCCGAGGTGACGCGGGTCGCGCGGGAGATCGGTGACGAGGGTGAGCTGGGCGGTCAGGCGCAGGTGCCGGGCGCGGCGGGCACCTGGAAGGACCTGACGGACTCCGTCAACACGGCGTTCCGGAATCTGACCGGACAGGTGAGGAACATCGCGCAGGTCACCACGGCGGTGGCCAACGGCGACCTGTCGCAGAAGGTCACGGTGGACGTCTCCGGCGAGATGCTCCAGCTGAAGAACACCGTGAACACGATGGTGGACCAGCTGTCGTCGTTCGCCGACCAGGTGACGCGGATGGCGCGGGAGGTCGGCACCGAGGGCCGGCTCGGGGGTCAGGCGCAGGTGCCGGGCGTGTCCGGGACGTGGAAGGAGCTGACCGACTCGGTCAACTCCATCACCGGCAATCTGACCGCGCAGGTGCGGCAGATCGCGCAGGTGACGACGGCGGTGGCGCGCGGTGACCTGTCGCAGAAGATCACCGTGGACGCGCGCGGCGAGATCCTCGAGTTGAAGAACACCATCAACACGATGGTCGACCAGCTCTCCGCGTTCGCCGACCAGGTGACCCGGGTGGCCCGCGAGGTGGGTACGGAGGGCCGGCTGGGCGGTCAGGCGCAGGTGCCCGGCGTCGCCGGTGTGTGGCGTGACCTGACCGACTCGGTGAACGGCATGGCCGGCAACCTGACGGCGCAGGTGCGGCAGATCGCGCAGGTCGCGACCGCGGTGGCGCGCGGTGACCTGTCCCAGAAGATCACCGTGGACGCGCGCGGTGAGATCCTGGAGCTGAAGAACACGCTGAACACGATGGTGGACCAGCTGTCGTCGTTCGCGGAGGAGGTCACCCGCGTCGCCCGCGAGGTGGGCACCGAGGGCAAGCTGGGCGGTCAGGCCGAGGTGCAGGGGGTGTCCGGCACCTGGAAGGACCTCACCCAGTCCGTGAACTTCATGGCGAACAACCTGACCGTGCAGGTGCGCAGCATCGCCGACGTCACCACCGCGGTCGCCAAGGGCGATCTGTCGAAGAAGATCACCGTCGACGCCAAGGGCGAGATCCTGGAGCTGGTGACCACCGTCAACACGATGGTGGACCAGCTGTCGAGCTTCGCCGAACAGGTGACCCGGGTGGCCCGCGAGGTGGGCACCGAGGGCATCCTGGGCGGCCAGGCGCACGTGCCGGGCGTCACCGGCATCTGGAAGGACCTCAGCGACAACGTCAACCTGATGGCGAAGAACCTCACCATGCAGGTGCGGAACATCTCGCAGGTCGCGGCGGCGGTCGCCAACGGTGACCTCACGCGGACGGTGACGATCGAGGCGCGCGGTGAGGTGGCGCAGCTCGCCGACACCTTCAACACCATGGTGAAGACGCTGAGTTCGTTCGCCGAGCAGGTCACCAAGGTGGCCCGTGAGGTGGGTACGGACGGCATCCTCGGCGGGCAGGCGCACGTGCCGGGCGTGGCGGGCACGTGGAAGGACCTCACCGAGTCGGTGAACCAGATGGCGTCCAACCTGACCGGTCAGGTGCGCAACATCGCCATGGTGACGACGGCCATCGCCAAGGGTGACCTGACGAAGAAGATCGACATCGACGCGCGCGGTGAGATCCTGGAGTTGAAGACGACCATCAACACGATGGTCGACCAGTTGTCCTCCTTCGCCGAGGAGGTCACCCGCGTGGCCCGTGAGGTGGGCACCGAGGGCCAGCTGGGCGGTCAGGCGCGGGTGCGGGACGTGGACGGCACCTGGCGGGACCTGACCGAGTCGGTGAACGAGATGGCCGGGAACCTGACCCGGCAGGTGCGGGCCATCGCGCGCGTGGCGACCGCGGTGACCCGCGGCGACCTGAACCTGAAGATCGACGTGGACGCCTCGGGCGAGATCCAGGAGCTTCAGGACTACATCAACAAGATGATCGCCAACCTGCGCGACACCACGATCGCCAACAAGGAGCAGGACTGGCTGAAGGGCAACCTGGCCCGAATCTCGGCGCTGATGCAGGGCCGCCGCGACCTGGAGGACGTGGCCTCGCTGATCATGAGCGAGCTGACGCCGGTGGTGTCCGCGCAGCACGGCGCGTTCTTCCTGGCGATGCCGCTGGCCGACGACCAGGACCTGGGCGGTGACAACGACGACCAGTACGAGCTGCGCATGCTCGGGTCGTACGGCTACTCGATGGGTTCGATGCCGACGTCGTTCCGGCCGGGTGAGGCGCTGGTGGGCACGGCCGCCAAGGAGAAGCGGACGATCCTGGTCGAGAACGCGCCGAGCGGCTACCTGAAGATCTCGTCCGGGCTGGGGGAGGCGCCGCCCGCGCAGGTCATCGTGTTGCCGGTGCTGTTCGAGGGCACGGTGCTCGGCGTCATCGAGCTGGCCTCGTTCACGCCGTTCACGCAGATCCAGAAGGACTTCCTGAACCAGATCGCCGAGATGATCGCGACCAGCGTCAACACCATTTCCGTCAACACCAAGACGGAGGTGCTGCTGAAGCAGTCGCAGGAGCTGACCGAGCAACTGCGGGAGCGGTCCGCCGAGTTGGAGAACCGGCAGAAGGCGCTCCAGGCGTCCAACGCCGAACTGGAGGAGAAGGCGGAGCTGCTGGCGCAGCAGAACCGCGACATCGAGGTGAAGAACACCGAGATCGAGGAGGCGCGGCAGGTCCTGGAGGAGCGCGCCGAGCAGCTCGCGGTGTCGATGCGCTACAAGAGCGAGTTCCTGGCGAACATGTCGCACGAGCTGCGGACGCCGCTGAACTCGCTGCTGATCCTGGCCAAGCTGCTCGCCGACAACGCGGACGGCAATCTCACGCCCAAGCAGGTGGAGTTCGCGGAGACGATCCACGGCGCCGGGTCCGACCTGCTCCAGCTGATCAACGACATCCTCGATCTGTCGAAGGTCGAGGCGGGCAAGATGGACGTCTCGCCGACGCGGATCGCGCTGGTGCAGCTCGTCGACTACGTGGAGGCGACCTTCCGGCCGCTGACCGCGGAGAAGGGCCTGGACCTGTCGGTGCGGGTCTCGCCGGAGCTGCCGGCCACCCTGCACACCGACGAGCAGCGCCTGCTCCAGGTGCTGCGCAACCTGCTGTCGAACGCGGTGAAGTTCACCGACTCCGGCTCGGTGGAGCTGGTGATCCGGCCCGCGCGGGACGACGTGCCGCAGGCGATCCGGGAGCAGCTGCTGGAGGCCGGGTCGCTGACCGAGCCGGACGCGGAGCTGATCGCGTTCTCGGTGACCGACACCGGGATCGGGATCGCGGCGAGCAAGATGCGGGTGATCTTCGAGGCGTTCAAGCAGGCGGACGGCACGACCAGCCGCAAGTACGGCGGTACGGGCCTCGGGCTGTCCATCTCGCGGGAGATCGCGCAGCTGCTCGGCGGTGAGATCCACGCGCAGAGCGAGCCGGGCCGCGGCTCGACGTTCACGCTGTACCTGCCGCTGCACCCGGGCGAGCTGCCGCCGCACGGCTACCCGCAGGCGATGCCGGCGGCGGGCGAGCCGCCGGCGCTGGAGCCGGGGCAGGCGGACGTGGCCATCGAGACGCCGGCGGAGGTGAAGTCGTACCACGAGACGCAGAACGGGGCGGCCGCGCTGTTCCGGCGCCGGCGCCGGGCCTCGGTCACCCAGCACCCGATCACGACGCCCGAGCAGTGGGCGCCCGCCGACCAGGAGGGCGCGCCGCAGACCCAGCACAGGGTCCGGTTCACCGGCGAGAAGGTGCTGATCGTCGACGACGACATCCGCAACGTGTTCGCGCTGACCAGCGTCCTGGAGCAGCACGGCCTGTCGGTGCTGTACGCCGAGAACGGCCGGGAGGGCATCGAGGTGCTGGAGCAGCACGACGACGTCGCCGTGGTCCTGATGGACATCATGATGCCCGAGATGGACGGATACGCGACGACCACCGCGATCCGCCGGATGCCGCAGTTCGCCGGGCTGCCGATCATCGCGCTGACGGCGAAGGCGATGAAGGGCGACCGGGAGAAGGCGATCGAGTCGGGGGCTTCCGACTACGTCACCAAGCCGGTCGACCCCGATCACCTGCTGTCCGTGATGGAGCAGTGGATGCGCGGTGAGTGACGGTGGGGCAGGCCGGGCGCCGGGCCTGTGTGCGGATGTGGCGGGACGTGTGAGAGTTCACGCGGATCTGCTGACTCGGAGTGGCGGAGACCGTGTGGACGTACGCGATTCTGGGAACCTTCAGGTCTCACGCCGCGTTTCCGCTCTGTGCACAGTGACATCGCGGTGACAGGGTGTGGCGACAGGCGGGGTGCGGCTACGATGACCGGCACGAGGACGGGCGGCGTAACGGAGTCGTCCCCTGGGGCGGCGCCCGGTGCACTGCCGGGGCGAGGAGGGCGGGCCATGGTGCAGAAGGCCAAGATCCTCCTGGTCGATGACCGGCCGGAGAATCTGCTGGCGCTGGAGGCGATCCTCTCTGCGCTCGATCAGACGCTGGTGCGGGCATCGTCCGGGGAGGAAGCGCTCAAAGCACTGCTCACGGACGATTTCGCGGTCATCTTGCTGGATGTCCAGATGCCGGGCATGGACGGTTTCGAGACCGCCGCCCACATCAAGCGGCGTGAGCGGACGCGGGACATCCCGATCATCTTCCTCACCGCGATCAACCACGGACCGCACCACACCTTCCGCGGGTACGCGGCGGGCGCGGTGGACTACATCTCCAAGCCGTTCGACCCGTGGGTGCTGCGCGCGAAGGTGTCGGTCTTCGTCGAGCTGTACATGAAGAACTGCCAGCTCAGGGAGCAGGCGGCGCTGCTGCGGCTCCAGTTGGAGGGCGGCGGCAAGGGCGCGGTCGGCAGCGGCAAGGAGGCCGCCGGACTGCTCGCGGAGCTGTCCGCGCGCCTCGCGGCGGTCGAGGAGCAGGCCGAGGCGCTGTCCAAGCAGCTGGACGACGAGTCGGCGGACGCGGCCGTGGTGGCCACGGCGGCGCACCTGGAGCGCAAGCTGACCGGGCTGCGGCGGGCGCTGGACGCGCTGGAGCCGGGGACCGGCGGGGTGTCGTCGGTGCCCTCGCAGGGCTGAGCGCACCCGCTCGGAACCGGCGCTCGCGCAACCGTGGTTGGCGGGTGCGGCCGGGTGCGCGCTCCGCGGGCGGGAGACGGTGGTCCGGCGCCCATGAGGAGCGGTGGCCGTTCGCCGTGAGCACGCGTCAATTTCCGTCCCGCGCAAGGGCGACACGAACGGGTGAAGCAGGAGGCACACGTGTCCCCTGTCGGCTCCCCCGGTAACCTCACACCTATGGCCTCACGTCCCTCCGCAGCCAAGAAGCAGCCCGCGAAGAAGGCGGCCGCTCCCATGAAGGCTCCGGCGCGGAAGGCCGCGGCGAAAAAGGCCCCCGTGAAGAAGGCTCCGGCCAAGAAGGCGCCCGCGCGGAAGGCCGCGGCGAAGAAGGCCGCGCCGCCGAGGCCGGCGCCCAGCCCCACCGGGGGCGTCTACCGGCTCGTCCGCGCGGTCTGGCTCGGCCTCGCGCACGCCGTCGGCGCCGTGTTCCGCGGCATAGGACAGGGCGCGAAGAACCTCGACCCGGCGCACCGCAAGGACGGCGTCGCGCTGCTGCTGCTCGCCCTCGCGCTGATCGTCGCGGCGGGCACCTGGTCCAACCTGCGCGGCCCCGTCGGCGACCTCGTCGAGATCATCGTGACGGGCGCCTTCGGGCGGCTCGACCTGCTCGTGCCGATCCTGCTCGCGGTGATCGCCGTACGGTTCATCCGCCACCCCGAGCAGCCCGAGGCCAACGGCCGGATCGTGATCGGTCTGTCCGCGCTGCTCATCGGCGTGCTCGGGCAGGTCCACATCGCCTGCGGCTCGCCCGCGCGCAGCGACGGCATGCAGGCCATAAGGGACTCCGGCGGCCTGATCGGCTGGGCCGCGGCGAGCCCGCTGACGTACACCATGACCGAGGTGCTGGCCGTACCGCTGCTGGTGCTGCTCACCCTCTTCGGACTGCTCGTGGTCACCGCGACGCCGGTCAACGCGATCCCGCAGCGGCTGCGGCTGCTCGGTGTGCGGCTGGGCCTGGTCAGCGACCCCGAGCCGGACGAGTTCGTGGCGTACACGGACGACGACGAGCGCTACGACGAGCAGTGGCGCGAGACGATCCCCGTACGCCCGCGCAGGCGGGGGCCCGCCCCGGAGGCGTACGACCCCGACGGCGCGGAGCAGGAGGCTCTCTCGCGGCGCCGCGGCCGGTCCCGGCGGCCGGCGGTGCCGCAGCCCGAGACGGACCGGCAGATGGACGCCGTGGACGTCGCCGCGGCCGCCGCCGCGGCGCTCGACGGCGCCGTGCTGCACGGCATGCCCCCGTCGCCGGTGGTCGCCGACCTCACGCAGGGCGTGCGGACCGAGGACCGCGAGCCGACGACCCCGACGGCGACGCCCGCCCCCACCCCGGCTGCCGCCCCGACGCCGGTGCCGGCCGCGCGGCCGCGGCAGGAGCAGTCGAAGCCGGCGGTCCCCGACCTCACCAAGACGCCCCCCAGCAAGCCCCGCGACCTGCCCGCCCGAGCGGAGCAGCTCCAGCTGTCCGGCGACATCACCTACGCCCTGCCGTCGCTGGACCTGCTCACGCGGGGAGGTCCCGGCAAGGCGCGCAGCGCCGCCAACGACGCCATCGTCGAGGCGCTGACCACCGTCTTCACCCAGTTCAAGGTCGACGCGCGGGTCACCGGATTCACGCGCGGGCCGACGGTCACGCGCTACGAGGTCGAGCTGGGCCCGGCCGTGAAGGTCGAGCGGATCACCGCGCTGACCAAGAACATCGCGTACGCCGTCGCCAGCCCGGACGTGCGGATCATCAGCCCGATCCCCGGCAAGTCCGCGGTCGGCATCGAGATTCCGAACACCGACCGGGAGATGGTCAACCTCGGTGACGTGCTGCGGCTCGCGGAGTCGGCGGAGGACGACGACCCGATGCTGGTCGCCTTCGGCAAGGACGTCGAGGGCGGCTACGTCATGCACTCGCTGGCGAAGATGCCGCACATGCTGGTCGCGGGCGCCACCGGCTCCGGCAAGTCGTCCTGCATCAACTGCCTGATCACCTCGATCATGATGCGGGCGACCCCGGAGGACGTCCGGATGATCCTGGTCGACCCCAAGCGGGTGGAGCTGACGGCGTACGAGGGCATCCCGCACCTGATCACGCCGATCATCACCAACCCGAAGCGGGCCGCCGAGGCGCTGCAGTGGGTCGTACGGGAGATGGACCTGCGGTACGACGACCTGGCGGCGTACGGCTACCGGCACATCGACGACTTCAACCGCGCGGTGCGCGAGGGCAAGGTCAAGCCGCCGGAGGGCAGCGAGCGTGAGCTGCAGCCGTATCCGTATCTGCTGGTCATCGTGGACGAGCTGGCCGACCTGATGATGGTGGCGCCGCGGGACGTCGAGGACGCGATCGTGCGGATCACGCAGCTCGCCCGCGCGGCCGGCATCCACCTGGTGCTGGCAACCCAGCGGCCGTCCGTGGACGTCGTCACCGGTCTGATCAAGGCGAACGTGCCCTCCCGGCTCGCCTTCGCCACCTCCTCGCTGGCCGACTCGCGGGTCATCCTCGACCAGCCGGGCGCCGAGAAGCTGATCGGCAAGGGCGACGGGCTGTTCCTGCCGATGGGCGCGAACAAGCCCACCCGTATGCAGGGCGCCTTCGTCACCGAGGCCGAGGTCGCGGCCGTCGTCCAGCACTGCAAGGACCAGATGGCGCCGGTCTTCCGGGACGACGTCGTCGTCGGGACCAAGCAGAAGAAGGAGATCGACGAGGACATCGGCGACGACCTCGACCTGCTGTGCCAGGCGGCCGAGCTGGTCGTCTCCACCCAGTTCGGGTCGACCTCGATGCTCCAGCGCAAGCTGCGCGTCGGCTTCGCCAAGGCGGGGCGGCTGATGGACCTGATGGAGTCCCGGAACATCGTGGGGCCCAGCGAGGGCTCGAAGGCGCGGGACGTGCTGGTGAAACCGGACGAGCTGGATGGCGTGCTGGCGATGATTCGCGGGGAGTCTGAAGCGTAAGGACGGACGCTGGTGGTCCCGCGGATGGAACGCGATACTCCGGTTGCTTGATCGTGACTCACCCGTAAGGGAACGGTGAGCAACCGTTTCCCTTCGCCGCACGTCAAGTTGAGGGAAGCGAGAACCGCGTACCCGACCGTCGGGACGACCGGCCATTCCGATGGCGTACAAAGTCCTACCGCCCGGTTGCCCCACCCTTTCGCACCCCCCCTAGACTGAACCTCCAGCAGGTGGCTACACGCTCGAAAGGCGCCCCCGTGTCCATCGGCAACTCCCCTGAAGACGAGCGTCCGTTCGATGACGTAACCGACGTTTCCGACGTTCCCGAGAAGCCCCGCACCTCCATCGGCCGTGCCCTGCGGCAGGCCCGTACCGCGGCCGGGCTGACCGTCGACGACATCAGTACCGCCACCCGTGTCCGGATCGCGATCGTGCACGCGATCGAGGCCGACGACTTCGCGCCCTGTGGCGGCGACGTCTACGCCCGCGGCCACATCAGGACCCTGGCCAAGGCCGTCCACCTGGATCCGGCGCCGCTGATCGAGCAGTACGACGCCGAGCACGGCGGCCGGCCGGCGCCCACCCCCGCCGCACCCCTGTTCGAGGCGGAACGCATCCGCCCGGAGCGGCGGGGGCCGAACTGGACCGCGGCCATGGTCGCCGCGATCGTGGCCGTGGTCGGCTTCGTCGGGTTCACCGTCTTCAAGGGCGGCTCCGGCAGCGGCGCCGAGGCCCAGGTGGCCGAGGGCGCCACGCCGACGCAGAGCAGGAGCGCCTCGCCCGGCGACGGCGACGGCAAGACCTCCCCGAAGCCGGACCCGACCGAGAGCGCCATCGCCGCCGCACCGCAGGACAAGGTCACCGTGCAGGTCAGCGCGGTCAACGGGCGCAGCTGGATCTCGGCCAAGGACCACAGCGGCCGGCTGCTCTTCGACGGGCTGCTCAAGCAGGGCGACTCCAAGACCTTCCAGGACAGCTCCAAGATCAACCTGGTGCTCGGTGACGCGGGCGCCATCCAGCTCTATGTGAACGGCAAGAAGATCGAGGACGACTTCCAGCCGGGCGCCGTGGAGCGGCTGACGTACACCAAGGGCGACCCCCAGGTCGGATAAGCGTTCGCATCAGGGGAAGCCGGTACGGGGTTGGCCAAGATCGGTCAACCCCGTCGACGTGGGGTGTCCGCGGGACGAAGTAGTCTTGAGCCCATGCCTGAACGCCGTACCGTCGCACTGGTCACCCTTGGCTGCGCCCGTAACGAGGTGGACTCGGAGGAGCTGGCAGGCCGTTTGGAGGCGGACGGCTGGCAGCTCGTCGAGGACGCCGCGGACGCCGATGTCGCCGTGGTCAACACCTGCGGCTTCGTCGACGCCGCGAAGAAGGACTCCGTCGACGCGCTGCTGGAGGCGAACGACCTCAAGAACCACGGCAGGACCCAGGCCGTGGTCGCGGTCGGCTGCATGGCCGAGCGGTACGGCAAGGAGCTGGCCGAGGCCCTGCCCGAAGCCGACGGCGTGCTCGGCTTCGACGACTACGCCGACATCTCCGACCGCCTCCAGACGATCCTCAGCGGCGGCATCCACGCCGCCCACACCCCGCGCGACCGCCGCAAGCTGCTGCCGATCAGCCCGGCCAAGCGCCAGGAGTCCGCGGCGGAGGTCGCCCTTCCGGGACACGCGCCCGCCGACCTCCCCGAGGGCCTGGCCCCCGCCTCCGGCCCGCGCGCGCCGCTGCGCCGCCGGCTGGACGGCTCCCCGGTCGCCTCGGTCAAGCTGGCCTCCGGCTGTGACCGGCGCTGCACCTTCTGCGCCATCCCGTCCTTCCGCGGCTCCTTCATCTCGCGCCGCCCGAGCGACGTGCTCAACGAGACGCGGTGGCTCGCCGAGCAGGGCGTGAAGGAGATCATGCTGGTCTCCGAGAACAACACCTCCTACGGCAAGGACCTGGGCGACATCCGCCTGCTGGAGTCCCTGCTGCCCGAGCTGGCCGAGGTCGACGGCATCGAGCGGGTGCGCGTCAGCTACCTGCAGCCCGCCGAGATGCGCCCCGGTCTGATCGACGTGCTGACCTCCACCCCCAAGGTCGCCCCCTACTTCGACCTCTCCTTCCAGCACTCGGCCCCCGACGTGCTGCGCGCGATGCGCCGCTTCGGTGACACCGACCGCTTCCTGGAACTGCTGGACACCATCCGGAGCAAGGCTCCCGAGGCCGGTGTGCGCTCCAACTTCATCGTCGGCTTCCCCGGCGAGACCGAGGCCGACCTGGCCGAGCTGGAGCGCTTCCTGAACAACGCTCGCCTGGACGCCATCGGTGTCTTCGGCTACTCCGACGAGGAGGGCACCGAGGCCGCGACGTACGACAACAAGCTCGACGAGGACGTCGTCGCCGAACGCCTGGCCCGGGTCTCCCGGCTGGCCGAGGAACTGGTCTCGCAGCGCGCCGAGGAGCGCGTGGGCTCGACCGTGCGCGTCCTGGTCGAGTCGGTCGACGACGAGGACGGCGTTTACGGCCGTGCGGCGCATCAGGCGCCCGAGACGGACGGACAGGTGCTGCTGACGAGCGGCGAGGGCCTGAGTGTCGGTCTTATGGTCGAGGCGAAGGTGGTCGGTACCGAGGGTGTCGACCTGGTGGCCGAGCCGCTGGCGGGCCATCCCGGAGGCAGTGAGGAGGCGGGCAGATGACCGGAGTGCCGGCGGCCGCGGGCGGTTCCGCCCGGGCGAACGGCCCGGCCGCGCCGTCCTCCGCCCCGGGGCCGGGCACGGTGGGCGGCGCCGCCGCTCAGGGGCCGGGCGGGCCGGGTGCCGGAGCCGGGGTGGCTGCCGCCGCGGTGGTCGGGGATGTCTCACCGGGTGAGACTGTGGGCGTCTCCGGGGGCGTTGCCGGGGGTGTTGCCGGCGTTCCCGATGGTTCTGGTGGTCTGTCCGCGAGTGCGTCGGGGGATGCGGCCGGGGGTGGTTCCGGCGGGTCGTCCGAGGAGGCGGCCGGTGGCGCGTCAGGCGGCGCGTCCGGCGGTGCCTCGGGTGCGGGGGCCGGGAGCGGGGCGCGTGCGGCGTCCGGGAGTACGGCCGGTGCGGTGTCCGGGAATGCGGCTGGTCCGGGGCACGGGAATGCGGTTGGTCCGGGGCCCGGGAGCGCGGCCGGTCCCGTGGCCGGACATGCCGTCGGAGGTGCTGCCGGGGATGTGGCCGGGAGCGCGGCGAGCGGGGTCGCCGGGGGCGTGCGGCCCGCGCGGGGCGGCAAGATCGCGGCTGCCGCGGTGAACCAGGCGAGCGTCTGGAACGTCGCCAACCTGCTGACCATGCTGCGGCTGGTCCTGGTGCCGGCCTTCGTCGCGCTGATGCTGGCCGAGGGCGGCTACGACCCGGCGTGGCGCTCGCTCGCCTGGGCGGCCTTCGCCATCGCCATGATCACCGACCTCTTCGACGGCCATCTGGCGCGCACCTACAATCTCGTCACCGACTTCGGGAAGATCGCCGACCCCATCGCCGACAAGGCGATCATGGGAGCGGCGCTGATCTGTCTCTCGGCGCTGGGCGACCTGCCGTGGTGGGTGACGGCGGTGATCCTCGGACGTGAGGTCGGGATCACACTGATGCGCTTTCTCGTCATTCGCTACGGGGTCATCCCGGCGAGCCGGGGCGGCAAGCTCAAGACCCTCACCCAGGGCGTGGCCGTCGGGATGTACGTGCTGGCGCTGACCGGATGGCTGGCCACCCTCCGCTTCTGGGTGATGGCGGCGGCGGTCGTTTTGACCGTCGTGACCGGTCTGGACTATGTGAGACAAGCCATTGTGCTGCGCAGGCGGGGAATCGCCGAGCGCAAGGCCGCGTTGGAGGAGACGGAAGGGTGAGGTCCACGGCCGCCGACATCGCCGTCGACGTGGTGCGACTACTCGGAGTGAGGGGCGAGACGGTCGCCGTCGCCGAGTCCTTGACCGGTGGACTGGTCGCCGCGGAGCTCACGGCGGTTCCGGGTGCGTCCAAGGTGTTCCGGGGCTCCGTGACGCCGTACGCGACCGAGCTGAAGCACCGGCTGCTGGGCGTCGACGCGACGCTGCTGGCCCGGCACGGGGCGGTGAACGCGCAGGTCGCAGCTCAGATGGCAGCCGGAGTACGGAAGGCGCTGGGCGCCGACTGGGGCATCGCGACCACCGGTGTGGCCGGCCCCGAACCCCAGGACGGGCAACCCGTGGGGACGGTTTTCGTGGGCCTCGACGGACCGGGTGCGGCCGGTTCCGGTTCTGCCGGTGGCGGAAAAGTGGAGTCGCTGCGGTTGAACGGCGACCGCGCGGAAATTCGTATGGAGAGTGTACGGAGCGTACTCGCACTCCTTCTGACGGAGCTGGCGAGCGAACAGACCGGGAATGAGCGGGCACAGGATACGGAACAGAACGGGGGGTTTTGATGTTTGCAGCCCTGAGTGAACACGACATCGCTCCCCGCACGGCCGCGGCGCGAGGCGGTACGGTGGGGCGTGAAGGATGCGGCTACGCGGTCCGAGGAGGGAGCCACCGATGATTCTGCTCCGTCGCCTGTTGGGTGACGTGCTGCGTCGGCAGCGCCAGCGCCAGGGCCGTACTCTGCGCGAAGTCTCCTCGTCCGCCCGAGTCTCACTCGGCTATCTCTCCGAGGTGGAGCGGGGGCAGAAGGAGGCTTCCTCCGAACTGCTCGCCGCCATCTGCGACGCGCTGGACGTACGGATGTCCGAGCTGATGCGGGAAGTGAGCGACGAGCTCGCCCTCGCCGAGCTGGCCCAGTCCGCTGCGGCCACCCCCGGTGAGTCTGTGCCCACGCCGGTTCGTCCGATGCTGGGCTCCGTTTCGGTGACCGGCGTGCCACCGGAACGGGTGACCATCAAGGCGCCCGCCGAAGCGGTGGACGTGGTCGCCGCGTGAGTACGGCGCGGCGCCGAACGAGTGTCGTGTGACGTGTGAGCCCCGGCCGGGGCTTCTCCGGGAGAGCCCGGGGGAGAGTGGTCGGGGTTTTCGCGTATCCGGACGGTGAGGTTCAGCTCCCGGTCCGCGTCGCCTTGTTGGCGGGTAGGTTTTTTGCTCCGTTTGCCGGATATGTGTGTTCAGGTCATCGTGGAGTAGCCACGACCGGGTGAGCCAACGGAGGTGCGGATGAACGTCGTCAAGAGCCCGCTGTCCGATACGGACCTGAAAACCGTCGCCGACGCCCTGCAGGGCGCCCTCGTCGACCTGGTGGACCTGGCGCTGGTGGCGAAGCAGGTGCACTGGAGCGTCGTGGGGCCCCGGTTCCGGTCCGTGCACCTCCAGCTGGACGAGGTCGTGGGCACCGCGCGGACGCACTCCGACACCGTCGCCGAGCGGGCCTCCGCGCTGGGCGTCTCCCCGGACGGGCGGGCCGCGACGGTGGCCGCCGGCAGCGGCATCGGCGAGGTCCCCGGCGGCTGGGTCAAGGACGAGGACGCGGTACGGGTGCTCGTGGACGCGCTGGGCGCGGTCATCGCCCGGATGCGGGAACGGGTGGCGAGCACCGCGGAGCCCGACCCGGTGTCGCAGGACATCTTCATCCAGATCACCGCCGACCTCGAGAAGCATCACTGGATGTTCCAGGCGGAGAACGTGAACGTGTGACGCGCGGTGGGGTGAGAGGTGCGCCTGTGTGCCTTTGGTGCGCCCTCCCCGCGCTCGGAGTGGCCGTCTAGCGTCGGCCCGGTCGGGGTGTGACGGCGTTCTGGCGTCGGGCTGGAGGTGGCGGCCATGGCGGGGCGGATAGTGCGCTGGGGGGCCGTTCTGGGGCTCGGGGTGGTGTGGTGGTGGGCCGTCCTCCGGGTCGCGGTCGCCCCGGACGCGGGGGTGCTCGAAGGGACCGTCGCGGCGGGGGGATGGGGGTTGAGTCTGCTTCCGGTGCATGCCGTGTCCAAGACGCGGGCCGTGGGGGCGCTCGCGACGGGGCGGTGGCGGGCGGCGTGGCGGGGGGTGGGTTCGGGTGTCGGGGCGGAGGGGGGTTGTGCGGGGGACGCGGGTGCGGGGGCGGGGTGTGGCGGGGGTGCGGGTGCCAATTCTTCAGGGAGTGCCGGAGCGGGCTGTGATGGGGGTTGTGCTCCGGATGCCGATGCGCGTCTGGATGCGTCTGAGCCGTCGTGAACGGCCGGGGGCCGGTGGCCGGATGCGGGGAAGCGCGGATGTGATGGACCGTCAGGCGGCGGAGCGCTGCGGGGCCGGGCCCGTCTGGCAGGTGGGGCACCAGTAGGTGGGGCGGTCGCGGGAGCCGTCGCCCTGGTCGGCGACCCGGACGGGAGTGCCGCAGCGCAGGCAGGGACGGGGCGCGCGGCCGTAGACGAACAGATGCTGGCCGCGGCGGCCCGTCGTGCTGCGGACCGGGCGGTCGCGGTTGGCCTCCAGGAGTTTCTTGGCGAGCACCGGGAGCAGGGCGGAGCGGTCGGCGGGGAGGGCGCCGACGGGCAGCCAGGGGGTGGCGCCCAGCAGGAAGCACAGCTCGCTCTTGAACACGTTGCCGATACCGGCCAGGTTGCGCTGGTCCAGCAGGGCCTCGCCCAGGGGGCGGGCCGGGTCCGCGAGGAGGTTGGCCAGCGCGCGGTCGGGATCCCAGTCCGGGCCCAGGAGGTCCGGGCCCAGGTGGCCTACGGCGCGGTCCTCGTCGGCCGTGCGCAGCAGTTCCAGGACGGGGAGGCGGTAGCCGACGGCCGTACGGTCGGCGGTGCCGAGGATCGCCCGGATCTGGTGCGCCGGACCGCCGGTCCAGCGCTCACCGGCCCTGAACACCCTCCAGGCGCCGTCCATCCGCAGATGCGAGTGGAGGGTGAGGCCGCCTTCGATGCGGGTGAGGATGTGTTTGCCGCGCGGGGTGACGTCGAGGACGCCGCGGCCGGTGAGGTCGGTCGTGGCGTACCGGGGGACGCGGAGGTCGGAGAGGGTCAGCACCTTGCCCGCGAGGGCGGCGTGCAACCGGCTCGCGGCCTGCCAGACCGTGTCTCCTTCGGGCATGGGTCAAGGGTGGCACGAGGCGGCGGGAACCGGACGGGTGCGTCAGGCCCGCAGCCGCAGCCCCCTGGGTGTGGCGACGAAACCGGATCCTTCGAGGAGACTGCCCACGGGCGAGGTCAGGGCCTGGGCGCCGTTGATCCGTTCGACGGTGACCGTGCCGAGGGAGCCCGCGCGGGCGGCCGCGGCGAGGGCTTCCGCGGCGGCGCGCAGCCGGGGGTCGTCGGCGGGGTCCGTGTCCGGCTCGGCGGGCCAGGCCAGCAGGGTCTTGCCGCCACGCTCCATGTAGATCACCAGGTCGCCCTCGACGAGGACGACGAGTGAGCCCGCCTTGCGGCCCGGCTTGTGCCCCGCGTCGGTGGGCGGGTCGGGCCAGGGCAGGGCCGCGCCGTAGGCGTTCGCGGGATCGGCGGCGGCGAGGACGACGGCGCGCGGGGGCGGAGTGCCGTGGACTCCGTGACTGGCGGGGGCATTGCCGAGGGCTCCGGAGGCGGCTCCGGGGGTGCGGCGGCCGGAGCCCGGGCCGTACGGCGGGCGGCCGCCGTTCTGCCAGGCGGGGGCCGGCTGGGCCGGGGCGCGCGGGGAGACGTACTCGCCGGGCGCCGGGTGTCCGGCCGGGGTGTCGAACGGGTCGGATCCGTCCGGAGTGCCGTACCAGGAGGCCGAGTGGTCCTCGAAGGGGCCCAAGGGCTGGGCGCCGTCGAGGAAGTCGGCGGTGGCGCTGTCGACGGCGAGGGGCCTGGCGGTGCGGTCGGTGCGGTCGGTGCGGGAGCCGGGGGCCGTGCCGGGCAGGCCGGCGGCGCCGTGGGCGAAGTCCGCGTCGGGGCGGCCGGCGTTGCGCTCGCGGGCGTTCGCCACCGCGCGGAGGCGGTCCACCGCGCCGTCCATCGCGAACTGGGCGGCGCCCAGGCCCTCCACGACATAGCCGCGCCGCGCCTGGCCGCTCTCCTCGAAGGCGGACAGGATGCGGTACACCGCCGAGAAGCCGCCCTCGACGCCTTCCGCGGCCACCGCCCCGCGGGTCACGACGCCGTGCCGGTCGAGCAGGGTACGGGCCAAGGCGTGGGCGCGGACCGTGGTGTCGGGCTCGCGCTGCGGCAGCAGCGACCAGCGGCCGGCGACGGTCGGGGGGCCGCTGCGGGACGCCGTGCGGGCGGCGGCCGTCAGGGAGCCGTAACGCCCGCGCGGGACGGCGCGCTTGGCGCGGTGGGCGGTGGAGCCGGCGGTGCGGCCGGAGCCGAGCAGCGCGCGCATCGGGGCGAGCGTGTCGTTGGTCAGCCGCCCGGACCAGGCAAGGTCCCATAGGGCGTCGGCCAGTTGGGGGTCGGTGGCCTCCGGGTGGGTGGTCGCGCGGACCTGGTCGGCGATCTGACGGAAGAACAGGCCGTAGCCCCCGGAGAGGGTGTCCAGGACGGACTGGTGCAGGGCCGTCAGCTCCAGGGGGTGCGGGGGCGGCAGGAGCAGCGGGGCCGCGTCAGCGAGATACAGGGACACCCAGCCGTCCTTGCCGGGCAGCGCGCCCGCGCCCGCCCAGACGACCTCCCCGGCGGCGGTGAGTTCGTCGAGCATCGCCGGCGCGTAACCGCTCACCCGGGACGGCAGGACCAGCTTCTCCAGGGCGGACGCCGGCACCGAGGCGCCCTGCAACTGTTCGATGGCGCGCACCAGTCCGTCGACGCCGCGCAGGGTGTGGCCCTGCCCGACGTGCTGCCACTGGGGGAGGAACTGGGCGAGCGCGGGCGGGGGCACCGGCTCCAGCTCGTGCCGCAGCGCGGCGAGCGAGCGGCGGCGCAGCCGGCGCAGGACGGCCGTGTCACACCACTCCTGGCCGATGCCGGCCGGATGGAACTCGCCCTGCACGATCCGGCCGGACGCGGCCAGCCGTTGCAGGGCGCCCTCGGTGACCGCCACGCCGAGGCCGAAGCGGGCCGCCGCGGCGGCGGAGGTGAACGGGCCGTGGGTGCGCGCGTAGCGGGCGAGGAGGTCGCCCAGGGGGTCCTTCACCGGTTCCGTGAAGGCCTCCGGGACGCCGACCGGCAGTGCCGTGCCGAGGGCGTCGCGCAGACGGCCCGCGTCCTCGATCGCCGCCCAGTGGTCGGCGCCGGCGATGCGGACGCGGATCGCGCGGCGCGCGCCGGCCAGCTCCTGCGCCCACTGGGGTTCGGCGCCCCGCTGCGCCAGCTCGGCGTCCGTGAGGGGACCGAGGAGGCGCAGCAGGTCGGCGACGCCCTCGACGTCCTTGACGCGGCGGTCCTCGGTGAGCCACTGGAGCTCCTGCTCCAGCTCGGTCAGTACCTCCGCGTCGAGCAGTTCGCGCAGCTCCGCCTGGCCCAGCAGCTCGGCCAGCAGGCGTGAGTCCAGCGACAGGGCGGCCGCGCGGCGCTCGGCGAGCGGCGAGTCGCCCTCGTACAGGAACTGGGCGACGTAACCGAAGAGCAGGGACCGGGCGAAGGGGGACGGCTCCGGGGTGGTGACCTCGACGAGGCGGACCTTGCGGGACTCCAGGTCGCCCATCAGCTCGACGAGTCCGGGGACGTCGAACACGTCCTGAAGGCACTCGCGGACCGCCTCCAGGACGATCGGGAACGAACCGAACTCGCTCGCCACCTGGAGCAGCTGCGAGGCGCGCTGGCGCTGCTGCCACAGCGGGGTGCGCTTGCCGGGGTTGCGGCGCGGCAGCAGCAGCGCGCGGGCTGCGCACTCGCGGAAGCGGGCCGCGAAGAGGGCCGAACCGCCGACCTGGTCGGTGACGATCTGGTCGACCTCGCCCTTGTCGAAGACGACGTCGGCCGCGCCGACCGGGGCCTGCTCCGCGTCGTACTCCGCGCCCGCCTTCATGGGCTCCTGGTCGAGCAGGTCCATGCCCAGCAGGTCGGCGTCGGGCAGCCGCAGCACGATGCCGTCGTCGGCGTGCATGACCTGGGCGTCCATGCCGTACCGCTCGGAGAGCTTCGCGCCGAGGGCGAGTGCCCAAGGGGCGTGGACCTGGGCGCCGAAGGGGGAGTGCACGACGACCCGCCAGTCGCCGAGTTCGTCGCGGAAGCGTTCCACGACGATCGTGCGGTCGTCCGGGACGTGACCGCAGGCCTCGCGCTGCTCCTCCAGGTAGGACAGCACGTTGTCGGCGGCCCACGCGTCCAGGCCCGCCGCGAGCAGCCGCAGCCGCGCGTCGTCCTTGGGCAGCGAGCCGATCTCGCGCAGGAACGCGCCCAGCGCGCGGCCCAGCTCCAGCGGGCGGCCCAGCTGGTCGCCCTTCCAGAAGGGCAGCCGGCCGGGGACACCGGGGGCGGGGGAGACGAGGACGCGGTCGCGGGTGATGTCCTCGATGCGCCAGGAGCTGGTGCCCAGCGTGAAGACGTCTCCCACGCGGGACTCGTACACCATCTCCTCGTCCAGCTCGCCGACCCGGCCGCCGCCCTTCTTGGGATCGGCGCCGGCCAGGAAGACGCCGAAGAGACCCCGGTCCGGGATGGTGCCGCCGGAGGTGACGGCGAGGCGCTGGGCGCCGGGGCGGCCGGTGACGGTGCCGGCGACGCGGTCCCACACCACGCGCGGACGCAGCTCGGCGAAGGCGTCGGACGGATAGCGGCCGGCGAGCATGTCGAGGACTGCCGTGAACGCCGACTCGGGGAGCGAGGCGAAGGGGGCGGCGCGGCGGACGGTGGCGAGCAGGTCGTCGACCTGCCAGGTGTCCATCGCCGTCATCGCGACCAGCTGCTGGGCCAGCACGTCCAGGGGGTTGGCGGGGATCCTCAGGGACTCGATCGCGCCGGTGCGCATGCGCTCGGTGACGACGGCCGCCTGGACCAGGTCGCCCCGGTACTTAGGGAAGACCACACCGGTGGAGACCGCGCCGACCTGGTGTCCCGCGCGCCCGACGCGCTGCAGGCCGGAGGCCACGGAGGGCGGGGACTCCACCTGGACGACCAGGTCGACCGCGCCCATGTCGATGCCGAGTTCGAGGCTGGAGGTGGCGACCACGGCGGGCAGGCGGCCGGCCTTCAGGTCCTCCTCGACGAGGGCGCGCTGCTCCTTGGAGACCGAGCCGTGGTGGGCGCGCGCGATGACGGGCGGGGCGCCGTGGGCGGCGCCCGAGCCGCCCATCAGTTCGGCGGGCGCGTGGTGCTCGTCCAGGGACTCGCCGGTGGCCCGCTCGTACGCGATCTCGTTGAGGCGGTTGCACAGGCGCTCGGCGAGGCGGCGCGAGTTGGCGAAGACGATGGTCGAGCGGTGGGACTGGACCAGGTCGGTGATCCGCTCCTCGACATGCGGCCAGATCGAGGGACGCTCGCCGCCCTCCGAGCCCTCGGACACCGGAGAGCCGCCCAGCTCGCCCAGGTCCTCGACCGGGACGACCACCGACAGGTCGAACTCCTTGCCGGACTTCGGCTGGACGATCTCCACCTTGCCGCGCGGGGACAGGAAACGGGCGACCTCGTCGACCGGACGGACGGTCGCCGACAGGCCGATACGGCGGGCCGGACGCGGCAGCAGCTCGTCCAGGCGTTCCAGGGACAGCGCCAGGTGGGCGCCGCGCTTGGTGCCGGCCACGGCGTGCACCTCGTCCAGGATCACCGTCTCCACGCCCGTCAGCGCGTCGCGCGTGGCCGAGGTCAGCATCAGGAACAGCGACTCGGGGGTGGTGATCAGGATGTCCGGCGGGCGCGTGGACAGGGCGCGGCGTTCGGCGGCGGGGGTGTCGCCGGAGCGGATGCCGACCTTGACCTCCGGTTCGGGCAGGCCGAGCCGGACGGCCTCCTGGCGGATGCCGGTGAGCGGGCTGCGGAGGTTGCGCTCGACGTCGACGGCCAGGGCCTTCAGCGGGGAGACGTACAGGACGCGGCAGCGCTTCTTGGGGTCGGCCGGCGGAGGCGTGGAGGCGAGCTGGTCCAGGGCGGCCAGGAACGCGGCCAGGGTCTTGCCGGAACCGGTGGGGGCGACCACCAGCACGTCCGAGCCCTCGTGGATGGCTTTCCAGGCGCCCTCCTGGGCGGCCGTGGGCGCGGAGAAGGCACCCGCGAACCAGCCGCGGGTCGCGGGCGAGAAACCGTCCAGGGCTCGGTGTCGGGAGCTGGCCATGCGTCCATCCTGCACCTCGCCACTGACAATGGGCCTGAGCTGCCCTTTCAGCCTGCCCGGACTCCGCCGGCCGGCTGGTCGACAATGGGTTCATGAGTTCGAGCGAGCGGGCACGCCACTGGCGGTACGCCGAGCTGCCCGGCGTCGATCTGCTGCGGGCCCGGTACGTCCGCAAGACGTTCGTCCGGCACACCCACGAGAACTTCGTGATCGCCGCGATCGCCGACGGGGTCGAGGTCTTCCAGCACCGGGGCGCCGACGAGTACGCCGGAGCGGGCGCGCTGGCGCTGGTCAACCCGGACACACCGCACACCGGGCGGGCCGGGGTGCCCGAGGGATGGCGGTACGGGGCCGTCTATCCGTCGCCCGAGGTGGTGGCGCAGATCGCGGCCGAGACGACCGTCTTCCGCGGCACCCCCGGTTTCGTCCGGCCGGTGCTCGACGACCCGTACGCCGTCGGGCTGGTGCATCAGGTGCTGCGCGCCGCCGACGAGGGCAACGCGCTGGCCGCCGACACGCTGCTGCGGGTGGCGGTGACCCGGCTGCTCCGGCTGAACGGCGGACCGCTGCGGCAGCGGCAGGTGCGGACGGCCGGGGCGCGGCTCGCGGCCGACGCGCGGGCCGTGCTCGAGGAGCGGATGGCCGAGCCGCCCACCCTGGAGAAGCTGGCGGCGGACCTGGACACCAGCCCCTTCGCGCTGCTGCGGGCCTTCCGGGCCGCCTATGGGATGCCGCCGCACACCTGGCTGACCGACGCGCGGGTACGGCGGGCGCGGCGGCTGCTGGACGCGGGCAGCTCACCCGCGGAGGCCGCCGTCGCCGTCGGCTTCACCGACCAGCCGCACCTCAACCGGCACTTCAGCCGGATCGTGGGGGTGCCTCCGGGGGCCTACCAGCGCGAGCGCAAGAACGTACAAGACGCGCCGCGGCGGCCCCGTCTACCCTCCGAGGGGTGGCCGAAGAAACAGCTTCCGCGGACATACGCGCGGACGACGGAAAGCCGGGCAACGGAGGAGAGCCGGACGGAGGAAGGCCGGGCGACGAAGGAAGGCCGGGCGTTGCAGGAAGGCGGGACGCCCTGAGAGGGGCGGATGCCGGAGGGAAGCCGGACGCCGCCGTCGTCCGGGACGCCCTCGGGGTCGGGGTGGCCGTAGGACTGTCCGGGTTCGCCTTCGGGGTGACCTCGGCGGGCAACGGGCTGACCCTGGCGCAGACCTGTGTGCTCAGCCTGCTGGTGTTCACCGGCGCGTCCCAGTTCGCGCTGGTGGGGGCGCTCGCCGGTGGCGGGAACCCGGTGACCGCCGCGGCCGGTGCCCTCTTCCTGGGGGTGCGCAACGCCTTCTACGGGCTGCGCCTCTCGCAGCTGCTGTCGCTTCCCCGCGCGGTGCGGCCGTTCGCCGCCCAGTGGGTGATCGACGAGACGACGGCCGTCGCGCTGGCGCAGCCGACACGGCGCGCGGCCCGCATCGGGTTCGCCGTCACGGGGCTCAGCCTCTACCTGCTCTGGAACCTGACCACACTGCTCGGCGCGCTCGGCGCCGAGGCCATCGGCGACACCGAGGCCTGGGGACTCGACGCGGCCGGACCCGCGGTCTTCCTGGCGCTGCTGGCGCCGATGCTGAGGAGCGCCACCGAGCGGGCCGTCGCCGCCCTCGCCGTCGTCCTGGGGCTGGGGCTGCTCCCGGTGCTGCCCGCGGGCGTCCCGGTGCTGGTGGCCGCCCTCGCGGCCCCGGCCGTGCTGTGGGCGCGCGGCCGGCGTGGAGTACGGAAGGAGGGCCGGTGAACACCTGGATCGCCATCGCGGTGACCGCCGCGGGCTGCTACGCCGTCAAGCTGGCCGGACTGCTCGTCCCGGCGGGCGCGCTGGAGCGGCCGCTCGTCCGGCGGCTGGCCGCCCTGCTGCCCGTCGCCCTCCTCGCCGCCCTCACGGCCCAGCAGACCTTCGCCGCCGGGCAGACGCTGGTGCTGGACGCGAGGGCCGCGGGGGTCGCCGCGGCCGGTGTGGCGCTGGTGCTGCGCGCGCCCTTCCTGCTCGTCGTCACGGTGGCCGTGGCGGTGACGGCGGGGGTGCGGGCCCTGGGCGGATGAGATCAGCCGATGGGGCGGCCGTGCGCCCTGAGGGTGCGCAGGGCCTCGACCGTCACCATGGGGCGTGCCTCCAGGGCGGGCCCGGGTGCCCACTGGTGCCAGCGGATGGGCCAGCCGCCGTCCTCCTGCTGCTCGCTCGCCAGGTGATCCAGGGAGCGCGCCATCTCGTCGTCGGTGAACCACGCGCGCGCGAGGGACTGCGGTGTGGGCGCGTAGTCGTGCGGGAAGTGGTGCTCGCCCGGGGCGTACCCGGGGGCGACGGGGTAGTCGTCGAGGCGGTCCGGGTCGAGGGCCGCGAGCCGCTGTTCGCGCACCAGGCGGCCCAGCCGGTCGGCGGCGGACTCCGCGCGGGCACGGTCCGGCGCGGCGTCCAGGAAGGCGACGGCGGCCTGGATCTCGTACGGATGGGACCGCTCCAGGGACTCCACCGCCTGCCAGCAGAAGTCCGTCGCGCGGAACAGCCAGGCGTGCCACACCTCGTTGCGGTGCAGCACACCGACGACCGGGCCGGTGGCGAGAAGTTCACTGGGCGGATCGTCCACGACCGGCACGAAGGGCGCCGCGGGATAGCCGCGCTGGCTGGGATGGACGGCCGGCAGCGCTCCGTCGGCCGTGGACACGGAGGTCAGATAGCGGCACACCCGCTCCACGCGCTGTCCGCCGCAGCGCCCGATCGAGTCCAGCACCCGCAGGGCCCGCGCGGTGTGCAGCGGTTGGCTGACCGGGCCGCGCAGATCGGGCTCCAGGGCGTGGCCGTAGCCGCCGTCCTGGTTGCGGTAGGCGTCCAGCGCGGTGTCCACCGGGTCGGCGCCGCCGTTGAGGAAGTGGTACGCGAAGAGGCGCTGTTCCAGCACCCGCGCGGTGAGCCAGACGAACTGTTCGGCGCGGAAGAGCGGGGAGCGCGCCGGGGGCGTTGTGGGGAGTGGGGATGCTCCTGTTTCGGCCATGGCTCAGACCGTAGGGCGAAAAGAGGGCCCGGCAAGCGGTCCCGGCTCGGGCCCACTCTCAGGGGCGGGATACTGGTGTCATGCGGTTGACGGTCTTCTGGGAGCGGATGGCGGAGCACTTCGGGACGGGGTACGCCGAAACCTTCGCGCGCGATCACGTGATGTCGGAGCTCGGCGGGCGCACCGTGCACGAGGCGCTGGCCGCCGGCTGGGAGGCCAGGGACGTGTGGCGCGTGGTGTGCGACGTCATGAACGTGCCCCAGGAGAAGCGCTGACAGGTCACGAAGATCGCGGGGCGGTGACCGGTTGTCGGTGGCGTGGGCGAAACTGGCAGCGTGGCACCGACAGATGAGACCGGGCAGGCAGCCCCGCACGCACCCTCGAACGGCACGACGCCGCCCGCCCGGCCCCCGGCCGACGGCGCCGCCGCGCCCGGCGCGCGCATGCCGCGCTGGCTGCCCCGCGCCATGGTGCTGGCGCTCGCGCTCGTCGCCGTCTTCCAGCTGGGCAGTTGGGCCTTCCACCAGCTCACCGGCCTGCTGATCAACATCCTGATCGCGTTCTTCCTGGCCCTCGCCGTCGAGCCGGCGGTGAGCTGGATGGCCGCGCGCGGGGTCCGCCGCGGGCTGGGCACCTTCCTGGTGATCCTCGCCGTGCTGATCGTGGCCGCGGGCTTCGTCACCCTGCTGGGCTCGATGCTGGCGGGCCAGATCATCACGATGGTCGAGAGCTTCCCCGACTATCTCGACTCCGTGATCAACTGGGTCAACGCCCACTTCCACACCGATCTGAGACGGGTGGACATCCAGGAGGGCCTGCTCCGCTCCGACTGGCTGCGCAACTACGTGCAGAACAGCGCCACCGGCGTGCTCGACGTGTCCGCGCAGGTCCTCGGGGGGCTCTTCCAGCTGCTGACGATCGCCCTGTTCTCGTTCTACTTCGCCGCCGACGGACCGCGGCTGCGCCGGGCGATCTGCTCCGTGCTGCCGCCCGCCCGGCAGGCCGAGGTGCTGCGCGCGTGGGAGATCGCCGTCGACAAGACCGGCGGGTACATCTACTCGCGCGGTCTGATGGCGTTGATCTCCGGAGTCGCGCACTACGTGCTCCTGGAGGTCCTGGGCGTGCCCTACGCGCCCGTGCTGGCCGTCTGGGTGGGCCTGGTGTCGCAGTTCATCCCCACCATCGGCACGTATCTCGCGGGCGCACTGCCGATGCTGATCGCCTTCACGGTGGACCCCTGGTACGCGCTGTGGGTGCTGGTCTTCGTCGTGATCTACCAGCAGTTCGAGAACTACGTCCTGCAGCCCAAGCTGACCTCGAAGACCGTCGACATCCACCCGGCGGTCGCCTTCGGCTCGGTGGTGGCCGGCACCGCGCTGCTCGGCGCCGTCGGCGCGCTGATCGCCATTCCGGCGGTCGCCACGCTCCAGGCGTTCCTCGGGGCGTACGTGAAGCGGTACGCCGTCACGGACGACCCGCGGGTCCACGGCCACCGAGGCCGCGGCGCCGGTCCCGGTCCGGTCGTACGGATGCGGAGCCTGTGGGGGAGGGCGCGGGCGCGGCGGCAGGCCCGTCCGTAGCGGTGCTCGTCCGCAGTGGTGCCCGGGCGCAGCGGTGCTCGTCCGCGGCGGTGCCCGGGGGCCAGGGACGGCGCTCGCGACCCGCGTGCCTCGCTTGACACAAAAATCGAACATCCATTCATATGGAAGCTCCGGCGAGGTTCTCGGTGGGTGTTTCGGCCCGCTTTGGGCGGAGAAATGCCCGAGTTATCCACAGGCCGGACCAGCGTCGGGGCGCATTGTCAGTGGCAGGCGTTAGCGTCTTTGACGTGAAGCGATCGACTCAAGCAAACCGGGTGGAACCCATGGCAGGAACCGACCGCGAGAAGGCGCTCGATGCCGCCCTCGCACAGATTGAACGGCAATTCGGCAAGGGCGCGGTCATGCGCATGGGCGAGCGGTCCAAGGAGCCCATCGAGGTCATCCCGACCGGGTCGACCGCGCTCGACGTGGCCCTCGGCGTGGGCGGTCTGCCCCGCGGCCGTGTGGTGGAGATCTACGGACCGGAGTCCTCCGGTAAGACCACGCTGACCCTGCACGCCGTGGCCAACGCCCAGAAGGCCGGCGGCCAAGTGGCCTTCGTGGACGCGGAGCACGCCCTCGACCCCGAGTACGCGCGCAAGCTCGGCGTCGACATCGACAACCTGATCCTCTCCCAGCCCGACAACGGCGAGCAGGCCCTGGAGATCGTGGACATGCTGGTCCGCTCCGGCGCCCTCGACCTGATCGTCATCGACTCCGTCGCCGCGCTCGTGCCGCGCGCGGAGATCGAGGGCGAGATGGGCGACAGCCACGTCGGCCTCCAGGCCCGCCTGATGAGCCAGGCCCTGCGGAAGATCACCAGCGCGCTCAACCAGTCCAAGACGACGGCGATCTTCATCAACCAGCTCCGCGAGAAGATCGGTGTGATGTTCGGCTCCCCGGAGACCACCACCGGTGGCCGGGCGCTGAAGTTCTACGCCTCGGTGCGCATCGACATCCGCCGCATCGAGACTCTGAAGGACGGCACGGAGGCGGTCGGCAACCGCACCCGCTGCAAGGTCGTCAAGAACAAGGTGGCGCCGCCCTTCAAGCAGGCCGAGTTCGACATCCTCTACGGCCAGGGCATCAGCCGCGAGGGCGGCCTGATCGACATGGGCGTGGAGCACGGCTTCGTCCGCAAGGCCGGCGCCTGGTACACGTACGAGGGCGACCAGCTCGGCCAGGGCAAGGAGAACGCGCGCAACTTCCTCAAGGACAACCCCGACCTGGCCAACGAGATCGAGAAGAAGATCAAGGAGAAGCTGGGCGTCGGCGTGCGGCCCGAGGAGCCGGCCGCCGAGCCGGGCGCGGACGCCGCGGTCACCACCGCCCCCGCGGACGACGCCGCCAAGTCGGTGCCTGCCCCGGCGGCGGCGAAGACGGCCAAGACCAAGGCCGCGGCCGCCAAGAGCTGAGCCCGTGACACGGCGAACCGACTGGTCCGAGTACGAGTACGCCCACCCCGGCCCCGCGTGGGAGCCGGGGAGCGAGGACGACGGGCGCGCCGCCGGACAGGGCGCCGGCCGGTCGGACGGCGACCCGCACCACCCGCACGACCCGTACGACCCGTCCCCCGGTGCGGGGACGAACGGAGGCTCCCCGCGCGGCGCGGGCGGCTCACGCGGACGGCGTGGACGTCGGCGCGGCTTCGGGGATCCGCCCGCCGAGGACGGGGGCTCCTCTCTCTCGTCGAGGGCCGAGAAGGGGGAGTCCTCAGGGGACCCGGTCGAGCGGGCGCGAGCGATCTGCCTGCGCCTGCTCACCGGGACCCCGCGCACCCGCAAGCAACTCGCGGACGCCCTGCGCAAGCGGGAGATCCCGGACGACGTCGCCGAGGAGGTGCTGTCACGCTTCGAAGAGGTGGGACTGATCGACGACAGCGCCTTCGCGGACGCCTGGGTGGAGTCCCGCCACCACGGCCGGGGACTGGCCCGGCGCGCGCTCGCCCGGGAGCTGCGCACCAAGGGCGTCGACTCCACGCTGATCGACGCGGCGGTCGGCCGGCTCGACTCCGAACAGGAGGAGGCGACCGCGCGTGAGCTGGTCGCCCGTAAGCTGCGCGCCACCCGCGGCCTCGACCGGGACAAACGGCTCCGCCGCCTCGCGGGGATGCTCGCCCGCAAGGGCTACTCCGAGGGCCTGGCCCTGCGGATCGTCCGGCAGGCGCTGGAGGAGGAGGGGGAGGACACGGAGTTCCTGGAGGACGAGGGGTTCTGACGCGGCTGTCGGCTCCGACGCGGCTGACGCTCCGACGTGGCCGAGGGCTTCGGTGCGGCCGGCGGCTTCGGCGCGGCGCCGCGCCGTCACGGGCCCTGCACACGGTGGACGCGCGGGGGCGCCCATCGCGTACAGGGCCGAAGGACCCGCCACGTCCCCCGGGCGCGCGCCCCGCGCCGGCTGGCGCTAGGCGTGCTGCTCGACCACCGGCAGCCCCGCCGCCCGCCAGGCCTGGAAGCCGCCGATCACGTCCGTGGCCCGGTGCAGTCCCAGCCGGTGCAGGGACTCGGCGGCGAGGGACGACGCGTATCCCTCGTTGCACAGCACCACGACCCGCAGCTCATGGCCGGTGGCCTCGGGAAGACGGTGGCTGCCCCAGGGGTCGAGCCGCCACTCCAGTTCGTTGCGCTCCACGACCAGGGCGCCGGGGAGCAGGCCGTCCCGCTCGCGCAGCGCGGCGTACCGGATGTCCACGAGCAGTGCCTCACCGGCCTGCTGGGCGGTGTAGGCCTCGCGCGGCCCGATCCGCTCGTAGCCCGCCCGCACCCGCTCCAGCAACTGGTCGATGCCCACGGGCGCCTCGCGCTCGCCGCCGCTCACTGCCAGTCCTCCGGGCGCTCGACGTGCTCCAGGCGCAGCACCTGGCCCGTGCGGCTGAAGCGGCGGATCCGGGGCAGCGGCGGGTAGTAGGCGTGGACCGAGATCGCGTGCTCCTCGGTCGACTCGTTGAGCACCTCGTGGACGTGGTGACGGCCGAAGGCGCGGCCCTGACCGGCCGGCAGCAGGCGGTGGCGGTCCACACCCTCGGTGAGTTCGAGGGTCTTCCAGCCGTCGGTGGGCAGCCGCGCGGCCAGCGCGTTCTCCCGCAGTTCGCCGCGCGCGGTGAGGAAGGCGCCCACCGAGTCGGCGTGGTCGTGCCAGCCGGTACCCGTGCCGGGCGGCCAGCCGATCAGCCAGGCCTCGCTGCCGCCGGGCCCCTGGAGCCGTACCCAGGTACGGCCCTCCGGGTCGAGCGGCAGGGATTCGATCAGCGCGGTGTCGGCCGCCGCACGCCGGACGAAGTCCAGCAGATCGGCCTGGGTGGGCGCGGAGCCACGCCCCGCGGCGGACGCGGCGGAGGCGGCGGAGGCAGGGGAGGGGGTGGGGGCGGGGGAGGGAAAGAGGGCAGACACGTGGACCGTCCTGATGAGTTCGCGGAAGCGCGCGCGACAACGCATCGAGCGGCGCGCGGCAGAGAGAGGAAGCGAGATCAGCAGGACGGTCGACACACGCAGCCCGCGTAACGGACGAGGTCCATATGGACCCGTCGCCACAGGCGCACGCAGGTGTCGGTCACGATCCGGAGTAGACCATGCCGGTCCAGACTGGTCAACTCGCTGTCACCATGTGGACACATGGTGACAGCGAGCGCCCTCAGCTCTCAGCGCGAGCTAGCACCGGCCTCCGCCTGGACCCCGGCTCGCGTCCCGCCTCCGGCGCCGGCCTGGGCCGGGCCGCCGAGCGTCGCCTCGGCCGCCGCGTAGAGGTCGGCGGGGCGCACCCCGTTCAGGGCCGTGACGAGATGGCCGTCGGGCCGGACGAGGAGCACGGTGTGGGCGGCCGCGCCGGGATAGCTCTCGGCGACCAGCAGCTCGGCGGGGTGCGGCAGGGCGGACACCGCGGCCGCGAGCCGGGGCATGATCCCGGCCGTCGCCCAGTGCTTGCGCTCCCACACGCCGGTACCGGGCGCGATCAGCACGACGAGCAGCGTGCCCCGGCCGAGCCGGTCGCGCAGCCGTACGAACGAGCCGTCCTCCGCGGTGACCACGACATCGGTGACCGGTGCTCCCGGCGGGGTGGCGACCGGGACCTCGGCCTCGATGTGCCGGGGTGCGAGCGGGGAGTCGGCATAGCCGCCGGGGGCGCCCAGCGGGCCGCTGCCCAGGTGGCCGTCGGTGAGCAGCGCGTCATGACCGCGGGCGGCGCCCGGCACGTACGAGCGCAGGCCCTTGCCGCCGCGCACCTGCGGCAACGCCTGGTCGGCGGCGCGCAGCCGGGCGGCGACGACCGCGCGCCGCTCGGCCTGGTAGCTGTCGAGCAGCGCCTCGTGCGGCCCGTGGTGCCACGCCAGCGCCAGCTTCCAGGCGAGGTTGTCGGCGTCCCGCAGCCCCTCGTCCAGCCCCTGGGTGCCGAGCGCGCCGAGCAGATGCGCCGCGTCCCCGGCGAGGAAGACCCGGCCCGCCCGCCAGCGCCTTGCCAGCCGGTGGTGGACGATGTGCACTCCGGTGTCCAGCAGTTCGTACGACGGTGAGGCCTCGCCCGTCCAGCCGGTCAGGGTCTCCTGGACGCGGGCCAGCAGCAGCTCGGGCGTGACCAGGTCCTTGCCGGGCGGCAGCAGCCAGTCCAGCCGCCAGACACCGTCCGGCAGCGGGCGAGCGGTCACCTCCCCGGCCGAGGGCCCCGACGACCGCCACGGCGGCATCCGGTGGAGCAACGCCTGACCCGGCCACGGAAGTTCCGTCCGCAGCGCGGCCACGGCGTGCCGCTCCACCGCCGTACGGCCCGGGAAGCGGATGTCCAGGAGCTTGCGCACGGTCGAGCGGGGGCCGTCGCAGCCCACCAGGTAACTGCCGCGCCACCAGGTGCCCTGGGCGCCGCGGGTGTGCGCGGTGACGCCCGAGGGTTCCTGCTCCACGGCGTCCAGCCGGCTCCCCGCGACGATCTTGACGATTCGTTCCCGCGCCAGCGCGGCGCGCAGGGCGTCCGTGAGCACGTGCTGGGCGATGTGCAGCGGGGAGACCGGGGGCGCGTCGTCCTCCGCGTCGTCCTCCGGGGCCTCGCCGAACGTGATCTCGCGCATCACCTGCTTGCGCCGCATCGACCGCCATCCGGCCCAGTGCGCGCCGGCCTCGTCCAGTGCCGTCCCGGTCAGCCGGGACATCAGCGCGGCGGTGTCCTCGTGCAGGGCGACGGTGCGCGCCAGGCGCGGTTCGTCCTTGCCCGGGCCCTCGTCGAGGACGACGCACGGCACCTCCTGACGCGCCAGTGCCAGGGCGAGCGTCAGCCCGACGGGCCCCGCTCCGACGATGATCACCGGGTCCACGGCGCGGCGCCCCCTGCCCGTGACGGTGTCCTGAGGGATGTGAGGGAACAGGAAGGTGGAGCAGGGTGCACGATCACAGAAAGTATGCAACCTATTGCGGGTGCTTGCGTCAAGTGACGAAGGCAGTGGCGGGTTCGCCACTGCCTTCGCGTTCACAGGGAAGCTGTTGGTGCGTCAGTTCTTCGGCGGATGGGTGAAACCGCCGAAGCCACCCGGGCCGCCGCCTTCGCCACCGGTCCCGAAGGAGCCTCCGACCGCTGCCGGGTTCAGCTCCTTCACCTCGTCGGCCCCGAGCACCGCACCCGTCGACCGCTTGCTGCGCCGCAGCCACCCCTCCAGCCAGCTCGCGAAGCTCGTGAGGAGGAAGTTGACGATGATGTAGATGATCCCCACGACGATGAAGCTCGGGATCACGTTCGCGTAATTCGCCGCGAGCGTGCCGCGCGCGTTCAGCAGCTCGGTGAAGCCGAGCATCACGCCGCCCAGCGCGGTGTCCTTCACGATGACGACCAGCTGGGTGACGATCGCCGGGAGCATCGCCGTGACCGCCTGCGGCAGCAGGACGCTGGTCATGGTCTGGCTTTTGCGCAGACCGATGGCCTGAGCCGCCTCGGTCTGTCCCTTGGGCAGGGCGAGGATGCCCGCGCGGACGATCTCCGCGAGGACCGAGGCGTTGTAGAGCACCAGGCCGGTGACGACCGCGTACAGGGGCCGGTCCTCGCTGCTGACGTCCGTGGAGCGGGCGTAGAACTCGTTGGCGAACAGCATCAGCAGCAGTACCGGGATGGCCCGGAAGAACTCCACCACCGCGCCGGCCGGAATCCGTACCCACCGGTGGTCGGACATCCGGGCGATGCCGAGGACGGCGCCCAGCGGCAGCGCGATGATCATGGCCAGCGCCGCGGCCTTGAGCGTGTCACCGAGGCCCGGCAGCAGGTACGTCGTCCACGCCTCCGACTCGGTGAACGGCTTCCACAGGGACCACTCCAGCTGGCCCTTGTCGTCCATCACCGTGTAGACCCACCACAGCAGGAGGGCCAGCAGGGCGAAGAAGACGACCGAGAAGATGATGTTGCGCCGCTTGGCCCCGGGGCCGGGGGCGTCGTAGAGGACCGAGGTCACCGCTTCACCGCCAGTCGCTTGCTCAGCCAGCCGAGGATCAGGCCGGTGGGCAGGGTCAGTACCACGAAACCGAAGGCGAAGACCGCGCCGATGAGCAGCGTCTGAGCCTCGTTCTCGATCATTTCCTTCATCAGCAGGGCGGCCTCCGCCACACCGATCGTGGCCGCCACCGTCGTGTTCTTGGTGAGCGCGATCAGGACGTTCGCCAGCGGGCCGATCACCGAGCGGAACGCCTGCGGCAGCACGACGAGACGCAGGACCTGGCTGAAGCTCAGTCCGATCGCGCGGGCCGCCTCCGCCTGCCCGACCGGCACCGTGTTGATGCCGGAGCGCAGCGCCTCGCACACGAAGGCCGCGGTGTACGCGACCAGGCCGAGCACCGCCAGGCGGAAGCCCTGGACCTCGAAGTCGTCGGGCGCGCCCATGGTCATGCCGAAGATGTCGGCGAGACCGAGCGAGGTGAAGACGATGATGACGGTGAGCGGGATGTTCCGGACGATGTTCACGTAGGCGGTCCCGAACCCGCGCATCAGCGGCACCGGGCTGACCCGCATCGCCGCCAGCAGGGTGCCCCAGACCAGGGAGCCGATGGCCGAGAACACGGTGAGCTGCACCGTCACCCAGAAGGCACCCAACAAGGTTGGATCGTCATAGTCAGAAATGAAGTCGAACACGATCTCCCGCGCTTCCGGGTGTGTGGCGTACGTGGCGGACGTGGCGTGCCGCCGCCCTGATCGCGGCGGGCGGCGGCACGCCTCGGCAATTCCGCGTTACTGGACTGCCAGAGCCTTACTTGACGATGTTGCCGATCTTCGGAGCCGGCTCGTTCTTGTAACCGGCCGGGCCGAAGTTCTCCTGGACGGCCTTCTCCCAGGACTTGTCGGCGACCATCTTCTCCAGCGCGTCGTTGATCTTGTTCAGGGTCTCGGTGTCGCCCTTCTTGACGCCGATGCCGTAGTTCTCGTTGCTGAGCTTCAGACCGGCCAGCTTGAACTTGCCCTTGTACGCGTCCTGCGCGGCGTAACCGGCGAGGATCGAGTCGTCGGTGGTCAGCGCGTCGACGGCACCGCTCTGCAGGCCGGCGATGCACTCCGAGTACGTGCCGTACGTCCGCAGCTGAGCCTTCGGGGCGAAGTCGTCCTTGACGTTCTGCGCCGACGTCGAGCCGGTGACCGAACACAGCTTCTTGCCGTTGAGGTCCGTGGCCTCGGTGATGTCCGAGTCCTTCTTGACCAGCAGGTCCTGGTGGGCCAGCAGGTACGGGCCGGCGAAGTCGACCTTCTGCTTGCGCTCGTCGGTGATGGAGTACGTCGCGGCGATGAACTTCACGTCGCCGCGGGACAGCGCGTTCTCACGGTCGGCGCTCTTGGTCTCGACCCACTCGATCTCGTCGGGCTCGTAGCCGAGTTCCTTGGCCACGTACGTCGCCACGTCGACGTCGAAGCCGGAGAAGGAACCGTCGGGCTCCTTCAGACCGAGACCGGGCTGGTCGTACTTGATGCCGATCTTGATCTTGTCGCCGCCGCCGGAACCCGAGCCCTCGTTGTCCTTGTCGCCGTCACCGCCGCACGCGGTGGCGGTGATCGACAGGACGAGCGCGGCCGCGGCCGCGGCGGTGACCTTGCGGAGCTTCATGGTGAACATCCTTTGCGTGGTGAAGGGGACGCGGGCCGTCCGGTGCGGGTGACGCGGCCGTCCGGTGCGGTGGTGCCGGCGGTGCGGGCCGTCCGGTGCGGGGGTGACGCGGGAGCGTCGCGCGGGGCGACGGGACCGGGTCAGTGGTGCAGGATCTTCGACAGGAAGTCCTTGGCGCGGTCGCTGCGCGGGTTGCTGAAGAACTGGTCGGGCGCAGCCTCTTCGACGATGCGGCCGTCCGCCATGAACACCACGCGGTTTGCTGCCGATCGCGCGAAGCCCATCTCGTGGGTGACCACGATCATGGTCATGCCCTCACGGGCGAGCTGCTGCATGACCTCCAGGACCTCGTTGATCATCTCCGGGTCGAGAGCCGACGTCGGCTCGTCGAAGAGCATGACCTTGGGGCCCATGGCCAGGGCCCGCGCGATGGCGACACGCTGCTGCTGGCCGCCGGAGAGCTGCGCGGGGTACTTGTCCGCCTGCGCCGCCACGCCGACCCGGTCCAGCAGGGCGCGCGCCTTCTCCTCGGCCTGCTTCTTGTCCGCCTTGCGGACCTTGATCTGGCCGAGCATCACGTTCTCGAGCACGGTCTTGTGCGCGAAGAGGTTGAAGGACTGGAACACCATCCCGACGTCGGCGCGCAGCCGGGCCAGCTCCTTGCCCTCCTGGGGCAGCGGCTTGCCGTCGATCGTGATCGTGCCGGAGTCGATCGTCTCGAGGCGGTTGATGGTGCGGCACAGGGTGGACTTCCCGGACCCGGAGGGCCCGATGACCACGACGACCTCGCCGCGGGCGATCGTGAGATCGATGTCCTGGAGTACGTGCAACGCGCCGAAGTGCTTGTTGACGCTCTTCAGGACGACCAGTTCGCCGGTCGCGGCCGAATCTTCCTTGGCCACCGATACTTCGGTCATCGCTTGCTGGCTCCGTCCTCCTCGGGTTTCGGAGGACACTAATAACCCTACGCGACCTGCGTCATTACATCTGAGGGGAATCTGAGCATCACGATCCGATAGCAATCGGACACCTGTCGTAGCACTTGTGACCTGCGCGCGTATCGGCCGGATAACTTCGGGGCCGCACAACCGGAACCCTCTTGACGCCGTCCTCATCCATCAGCGTGACTGCCTTGGTGCACCCGCGCGCGTGCACGCGTTTGTACCCGCGCGATCCGTCCAGCCGATGAACCGAAGGGGGCCGGGATGAGACTTCTCCTCGTCGAGGACGACAACCATGTCGCCACCGCGCTGTCCGCGGTCCTCGCGCGGCACGGCTTCGACGTCACGCACGCGCGCAGCGGCGAGGAGGCACTGCAGGCCCTGGTGCCCGAGGGCCCCGGCTTCGGCGTCGTCCTGCTCGACCTCGGCCTGCCCGACCAGGACGGCTACGAGGTGTGCAGCAAGATCCGCAAGCGCACCGCCACACCGGTGATCATGGTCACCGCGCGGTCCGACGTCCGCTCCCGCATCCACGGCCTCAACCTCGGGGCCGACGACTACGTCGTGAAGCCGTACGACACCGGGGAGTTGCTCGCGCGGATCCACGCGGTGAGCCGGCGCACCGCCCACGAGGACGCCACCGGCCCCGTCGAGACCGCCGTCCACCTGGGCCCCGTCCGCATCGAGCTGCCCACCCGCCAGGTCAGCGTGGACGGCTCGGTCGTCCAGCTGACCCGCAAGGAGTTCGACCTCCTGGCCCTGCTGGCGCAGCGCCCGGGCGTGGTCTTCCGGCGGGAACAGATCATCAGCGAGGTCTGGCGGACCAGCTGGGAGGGGACCGGCCGCACCCTGGAGGTGCATGTCGCGTCCCTGCGGGCCAAGCTGCGCATGCCGACGCTCATCGAGACCGTGCGCGGCGTCGGTTACCGGCTCGTCGCTCCGGACGCGTAGCGGGGCAGGGTGCGCACACGTCTTCTGCCGCTGCTCATCGTCCTGATGGCGGCCGTGCTGCTGGCGCTCGGCGTCCCGCTCGCCGTCAGTCTCGCGGCGGCCCAGCAGCAGAAGGTCGTCGTCGACCGGATCGACGACACCGCGCGGTTCGCGGCCCTCGCCCAGTTCGTCACCGCCGACCCCACGGTGCGCGACGAGCGCCGCGAGACGCTGAGACGCGAACTGATCAGCTACCACAAGGTCTACGGCATTCGTGCCGGTGTCTTCTACCACGACGACATCCCCATGGCTCATGCGCCCGACGACTGGCTGCTCCCTCGATCGGGTGAGGTGCGGGCCGCCGTCGACGAGGCGTTCCTGAGCCGCCGCAGCCACGACCCGAAGCAGGTGTGGCCCTGGCAGCGGCACCGTCTGGTCGTCGCCTCGCCGGTGATCCGGGACGGCGACGTCGTCGCGGTGGTGGTCACCGACTCGCCGACCGGCCAGATGCGGTCGCGGATCCTGCGCGGCTGGCTGGTCATCGCCGCGGGCGAGACCGCCGCGATGCTGCTGGCCGTGGGCGCCGCGCTCCGGCTCACCGGCTGGGTGCTCAGGCCCGTCCGCGTCCTGGACGCCACCACCCACGACATCGCCACCGGGCGGCTCAAGTCGAGGGTGGCCGTGGCCAGCGGGCCGCCGGAGCTGAGACGGCTGGCCCGGTCGTTCAACGAGATGGCCGACAACGTCGAGAACGTCCTGGAGCAGCAGCGCGCCTTCGTCGCCGACGCCTCCCACCAGCTGCGCAACCCCCTCGCGGCACTGCTGCTGCGCATCGAGCTGCTGGCGCTCGAACTGCCCGAGGGCAACGAGGAGATCGCCTCCGTCCAGGCCGAGGGCAAGCGCCTCGCGCAGGTCCTGGACGACCTGCTCGACCTGGCGCTCGCCGAGCACGTCGAGGCCGATCTGGGCCTCACCGACATCGGCGCGCTCACCGCCGAGCGCGTCGCCGCCTGGGCGCCGACCGCCGAGGCGAAGGGCGTACGGTTGGTGGCCGACTGCCCGCCCACCACCGCCTGGGCCGACGCGGTCACCCTGTCCAGCGCGCTGGACGCGGTGATCGACAACGCGCTGAAGTTCACCCCGGCGGGCGAGCTGGTGGAGGTCCGCGTCGCGTCCCACGGCGACACCTCGACCGTCGTGGTCGCGGACCGCGGCCCCGGCCTCACCGACGAGGAACTGACCCGCGTGGGAGACCGTTTCTGGCGCAGCAACCGCCATCAGAACGTCAAAGGCTCAGGCCTCGGCCTGTCCATCAGCCGGGCGCTGCTCGCCTCGGCGGGCGGTTCGATCACGTACGACCACCACGAGCCGCACGGGCTGAAGGTGACGGTGACCGTGCCCAGGAGCGGGCCGGCGGCGTGAAAAGGAGGGCACCGCGCGGGCGCTCCGCTGGGGCCTTCTCCCCTTACGGCTTCACCGAGCGGTAGTAGCGCCGCGCGCCCTCGTGCAGGGTCAGCGGGTCGGTGTAGATCGCGGTGCGCAGGTCGACCAGCTGGGCGGAGTGCACGTGCGCGCCGATGCGGTCGCGGCTCTTGATGACGGTCCGGGTCAGCCACTCGGTCAGCCGGGGATCCATGTCCTTGCGGGTGATGAGCAGGTTGGACACCGCGAGCGTCGGCACGGCCTGCCCCATCTGGATGGTCGGGTAGGCCGACTCGGGCATGTTCGTGGCGCGGTAGTACCGCGTGGCGGCGCGCTGCTTGTGCAGCTTGGCGACCAGATCGGGACTGACCGGGATGAACCGGAACGACTCGGTCTTGGTGAGCTTGCGCAAACCGTCCGTCGGCAGTCCGCCCGACCAGAAGAACGCGTCGAGCTTCGTGCCCAGCTTCCTCGGACCGGTGTCGATGCCGTCCGGGTACGGCGTGATGTCCTTCTCCGGGTCGATGCCGACCGCCTTGAGCAGCCGGGTCGCGATCAGCCGCACCCCCGAGTCGGGCAGCCCTATGGCGACCCGTTTGCCGCGCAGGTCCGCCACGGACTCGATCTCCGAGTGCGGCGGGACGACGAGTTGCACGTAGTCGTCGTACAGACGAGCCACCCCGCGCAGCCGGTCGGCGCCCTCGCCGCCGAGCTTGTACGTCTCCACCGCGTCGGCCGCGGCGATGGTGAAGTCCGCCTTCCCGGTGGCCACGCGGGCGACGTTCTCCTGCGAGCCGTCACTGGTGAGCAGCTCCACCTTGAGGCCCGGCATGTCCTTGGCGAGTTCCTTGCGCAGCCGGTCGCCGTACTCGTAATAGACGCCCGCGCGGGTGCCCGTGCTGAACGTGACCGTCCCGCGCGGTGGCTCCTCCTCCAGCGGCAGCAGCCACCACAGCAGCAGCCCGAGAGCCACGACAGCGACGGCCGCGCTCTGCAGGAGGCGGCGCCGGCCGGTGCGGGGGAACAGCTTGGACATGCGGGCGATCCTGCCAGCCCGCAGCCCACCTGACCAGGGCCGGAATCACAGAGGGCGGTGTCGGTGGCGGCCGCTACAGTCGACGCATGAGTTCCTCGCCCGCCGACCTGGTCCGTGAGTTCCACCTCGCCTTCGGCCTCGACGCCCGTACGACACCGACCGAGGTCTCACCGGAACTGGCCGCGCAGAGAGGGGCCCTGCTCGCCGAGGAGGCCGCGGAGGTCGCCGAGGTCTCGGTCGACGGCCCGCTCGACCGGCTCGCGCACGAACTGGCGGACGTCGTCTACGTGGCGTACGGCACCGCCCTCGTCCACGGCATCGACCTCGACCAGGTGATCGCCGAGATCCACCGCTCCAACATGACCAAGCTGGGCCCCGACGGCACCGTCGTCCGCAGGGCCGACGGCAAGGTCCTCAAGGGGGAGCACTACGAGAAGCCCGACGTGGCGGCGGTGCTGCGGCGCCAGGGGTGGCGGGCGGAGGGGACCTGAGAGCTTCCCGTCCGTCCGTCCGCGCGCGACGCCTGCCCGCCCGCCTGTTGAGTCGTCCCCCGCGTCGAGGGAGCCCTATCGGCCCGCTCGGGGGCGGACGCCTGGTAGTCGCCCAACCCCCGAGGGGGAGGCGTCTCAGTCGCCGACCGGCGCCTGCGCCCGCTGTTCCTCGTCGGCCGGCCGGACGGCCGACGCGGTCCGCGCGCGGGCCGCGCGGCGGCGGGTCCACCACATCGCCACCGGCTCGGTGTACCGCGCGGTGAGCGGTCCGAGGACGACCAGCAGCAGGACGTACGCGGTGGCCAGCGGGCCCAGCGCCGGTTCGATGCCCGCGGTGACCGCCAGCCCGGCGATGACGATCGAGAACTCCCCGCGCGCCACCAGCGCGCCGCCCGTCCGCCACCGTCCCTTGACGGAGATCCCGGCCCGCCGGGCCGCCCAGTAGCCGGTGGCGATTTTCGTCAGGGCGGTGACGACGGCCAGCGCGAGCGCGGGCAGCAGCACCGGGGGAATGCTCGCCGGATCGGTGTGCAGCCCGAAGAAGACGAAGAACACCGCGGCGAACAGGTCCCGCAGCGGGCTCAGCAGGGTGTGCGCGCCCTCCGCGACCTCCCCGGACAGCGCGATGCCGACCAGGAAGGCGCCCACGGCCGCGGACACCTGGAGCTGCTGGGCGACCCCGGCGACCAGGATCGTCAGACCGAGCACCACCAGCAGCAGCTTCTCCGGGTCGTCGCTGGAGACGAACCGCGAGATGACCCGCCCGTAGCGCACGGCCGCGAAGAGCACCAGCCCCGCGACGCCCAGCGCGATGGCCAGTGTCACGCTCCCGGCGGCGAGACCGACGCCGGCGACCAGCGCGGTGACGATCGGCAGGTACACGGCCATCGCCAGGTCCTCCAGGACCAGCACGCTGAGGATGACCGGCGTCTCCCGGTTGCCGATCCGCCCCAGCTCGCCGAGCACCTTGGCGATGACCCCGGAAGAGGAGATCCAGGTGACCCCGGCGAGGACGACGGCGGCGACCGGTCCCCAGCCGAGCAACAGCGCCGCCGCGGCGCCCGGCAGCGCGTTGAGCGCGCAGTCCACCAGACCGGCCGGGTAGTGCGCCTTGAGGTTGGAGACGAGGTCGCTCGCCGAGTACTCCAGGCCGAGCATCAGCAGCAGCAGGATCACGCCGATCTCGGCGCCCGTGGCGATGAACTGCTCGCTCGCGCCGAGCGGCAGCAGCCCGCCCTCGCCGAAGGCCAGACCCGCCAGCAGATACAGCGGTATGGGGGAGAAACGGAACCGCGCGGCGACCCGGCCGAGCAGGCCGAGCCCCAGGATGATGGAACCGAACTCGATCAACAGGACCGCGGAGTGCACGCGCTCACTCCCGTCCGAGTATCGCGGCGGCCGCGTCGACGCCCTCCCGCGTGCCGATGACGATCAGGATGTCACCGCCCGCCAGCCGGAAGTCCGGCGCCGGGGACGGGATCGCCTCCGCCCGCCGCAGCACCGCGACCACGGAGGCGCCCGTCTCGGTCCGCATCCGGGTCTCGCCGAGCACCCGCCCGTTCCAGTGCGAGGTCGCGGCCACCTCGATCCGCTCGGCCACCAGGCCCAGGTCGGTGGTGTAGAGCAGGCTCGTGCTGTGGTGCGCCGGCATCAGCGCGTCGATCAGCGCGCCCGCCTCGGCACCGGTCAGCCGCAGCGACTGGGCGCACGAGTCGGGGTCGTCCGCGCGGTACACGGCGACCGTCCGGGCGCCGTCCCGGTGCGCGACCACGGACAGATGGCGCTGTTCACGCGTCACGAGGTCGTACTGGACCCCGATACCCGGCAGCGGCGTCGCCTTCAGGCGTGGAGCGGACACGTTTCTTCCCTCTTGTTTCGCTGGGCCTGTGCACCGTACTCGCCTCGCTCGGCGGCCGGACCCGGACCTCGCTCGGCGGTACGACCCGGAGTCCCCCGCTCATGACGGGGGACTCCCGCCGGTCATGCTGTCACCCGGCCGTACGGTGACGACACGGGTGTTGTCACGGATATACGCGGGCGGCGGGCGGCGGCAAGGCTGGACCGGGCACGGCCGGACGGAGTGGGACCGGACGGAGTGGGAAGCGTGTCGCTGTTCCAGCGGCTTTCTCCCTCAACTCCGTCGGCCTGATCACGGCCGCCGCGCTGCTCCTCGGCCCGGTCACCGTGTCCACGCCCGTCCTGCCCGGCGAGGCGCTGGTCGTCATCGGCGGTCTCGCGGCGCTGCTGGCCGGGAACGCGGTCGTGCTCCGCACCGGACTCGCCCCCTGCAACGGCTGGGCCGGGCCATGGCGGCGGCCGACCTGCTGCGGCCGGGGGGCCCGCGCGGTCGCCGAGGGCCACACCTCCAAGGAGATCGCCGAGCTGCTGTTCATCAGTGCCAGGACCGTCGAACGCCACCGCGCGAACCTGCTGCACAAGCTGGGCCTGCGCGACCGCCCGTTACTGACCCGCTACGCGATACGCGCGGGCCTGATCGAGCCGTGAGCCGTGAGCCGTGAGGCGACCGGTAGCCGGGGCTGGGCGCGCGTGAGCGGACGGCCGCGGCCTCGCCGGCCGAGTGGCCACGGGCCTCGGCCGACCGGGTGACCGGCGCCTCCCCGGCCGGTTGTCCACAGGCGGCCCGAGCCACGTCCGCCGACCGCCTACCCTTGTCCCATGAGCAGCATCGACCAGAGCCAGACCGTGGGCGTCCGCACATACGAAGTACGCACCTACGGGTGCCAGATGAACGTCCATGATTCCGAGCGCCTGGCCGGTCTGCTGGAAGACGCGGGCTACGTGCGCGCGCCCGAGGGTTCGGACGGCGACGCGGACGTCGTCGTCTTCAACACCTGCGCGGTCCGTGAGAACGCCGACAACCGGCTGTACGGCAACCTGGGCCACCTCGCCCCGAAGAAGGCCAAGCGGCCCGGCATGCAGATCGCGGTCGGCGGCTGCCTCGCCCAGAAGGACCGCGACACCATCGTGAAGAAGGCGCCCTGGGTGGACGTCGTCTTCGGCACGCACAACATCGGCAAGCTGCCGGTCCTGCTGGAACGCGCGCGCGTGCAGGAGGAGGCGCAGGTCGAGATCGCCGAGTCGCTGGAGGCGTTCCCCTCCACGCTGCCGACCCGGCGCGAGAGCGCGTACGCCGCGTGGGTGTCGATCTCCGTCGGCTGCAACAACACCTGCACCTTCTGCATCGTCCCGGCGCTGCGCGGCAAGGAGAAGGACCGGCGCCCCGGCGACATCCTCGCCGAGGTCGAGGCCTTGGTCGCCGAGGGCGTCTCCGAGATCACGCTGCTCGGCCAGAACGTCAACGCGTACGGTTCCGACATCGGCGACCGCGAGGCCTTCAGCAAGCTGCTGCGGGCCTGCGGCCGGATCGAGGGCCTGGAGCGGGTGCGCTTCACCTCCCCGCACCCGCGCGACTTCACCGACGACGTCATCGCCGCCATGGCCGAGACGCCGAACGTGATGCCCCAGCTCCACATGCCGCTCCAGTCCGGCTCGGACACCGTCCTGAAGGCGATGCGCCGCTCCTACCGCCAGGAGCGCTACCTCGGCATCATCGAGAAGGTCCGCGCGGCCATTCCGCACGCCGCGATCACCACCGACATCATCGTGGGCTTCCCCGGCGAGACCGAGGAGGACTTCGAGCAGACCCTGCACGTGGTGCGCGAGGCCCGCTTCGCCCAGGCCTTCACCTTCCAGTACTCCAAGCGCCCGGGCACCCCGGCCGCCGAGATGGACAACCAGATCCCCAAGGAGGTCGTCCAGGCGCGCTACGAGCGGCTGGTGGCCCTCCAGGAGGAGATCTCCTGGGAGGAGAACAAGAAGCAGGTCGGCCGCACCCTGGAGCTGATGGTCGCCGAAGGCGAGGGCCGCAAGGACGGCGCCACGCACCGGCTCTCCGGCCGCGCCCCCGACAACCGCCTGGTCCACTTCACCAAGCCGGACGAGGAGGTGCGCCCCGGCGACGTGGTCACCGTCGAGGTCACCTACGCCGCCCCGCACCACCTCCTCGCCGAAGGCCCGGTCCTCGCCGTGCGCCGCACCCGCGCGGGGGACGCCTGGGAGAAGCGGAACGCCGCGCAGGCCGCCAAGCCGGCGGGTGTGATGCTGGGCCTGCCGAAGATCGGCGTGCCGCAGCCGCTGCCGGCCGCCACGGCAGGCGCCTGCGGCTGCGACTGACGGTCCGTCCGGACGGTCGTCGACCGCGCGGACGGACGCGGTGAGCCGCCGCGGCGCGCGGGGGTTACGCTGCCGATCATGCTTGTCGCCGCCGCAGTATGCCCCTGCCCGCCGCTCCTGGTGCCCGCGGTCGCCGCGGGTGCCGCGCCCGAACTGGACGCCGCGCGTGCCGCCTGCACGGACGCCCTCGGGGTGCTCGCCGCCGCCCGGCCCGACCGGCTGGTGGTGGTCGGGCCCGCCGGAGACGGCCACCGCGGCCCGGACCCCGGCCCGGACCCCGGGGCCGGTGGACCGCACGCGTCGGCCGAGGGGCCGTACACGGGGTCCGAGACGTCGTACGCGGGAGTCCGGTCGTTCCCGGAGGGCACGCCGGGTTCCTTCCGTGGCTTCGGTGTGGACCTCGGCGTACGCCTGGGCCGGGAGCAGGCCGCCGGGCCGGAGCGCGAGCTGCCGGCGTCGCTGGCGGTCGCCGCCTGGCTGCTGGAGCGCACCGGGTGGTCCGATGCACCGATCGAGGGACTGGCGGTGGCGGAACCGCTCGACGCCGAGCGGTGTATCCACGTCGGAAGGGACATCGCGGGGCAGGCCGGGAGAGTGGCGCTGCTGGTGATGGGCGACGCCAGCGCGTGCCGGACGGTCAAGGCGCCGGGCTATCTGGACGAGCGGGCGGCGCCCTTCGACGCGGAGGTCGCGCGTGCGCTGGGGGCGGCGGACGTCGCGGCGCTCAAGGCGCTCGACACCGGGCTGGCCCGGGAGCTGAAGGCCTCGGGGCGCGCGCCGTGGCAGGTGCTCGCGGGCGCCGCCGAGGACGCGGGGCTCAGCGGCGCGCTGCTGTACGAGGACGCGCCGTACGGAGTGGGCTACTTGGTGGCCGCCTGGTCGTAGGCCGCGTGCGGTTCCGCAAACGGCGGACGGCCGGGAGCCTGCAGCTCCGCGGCCGTCCGCCGTATGCGTTGTCCAGCTTGTCCTGCTTGTCCTGCGTGTACAGCGGCCACTCGGCCGCTACTGGTCGCGCGCCGTCGTGCGGTCCGTGTCGTCCCGCTCGGTCGTGCGGTGTTCGTCGCGCGGTGACCGACTGCCTCAGGAGGCCGGCGGCGGGGTGCTGGGCGGAGTGCCCGGCGGGGTGCTGGGCGGGGTGCCCGGCGGAGTGGCCGGCGGTGTGCCGGTGGTGCCTCCGGGCCCGGTGTCGTCCTTGTGGGCGAGCCGGTCCATGGCGTGCTTGGCCTTGCCGGAGCCGGACTGGATCCTGTCGCTGTACTTGCCCTTGGTGCGCTCGTCGACGACCTTGGCGGCACGGTCGATACCGTGCTGGATCTTGTCCCCGTGCTGTTGCGCGAGGCCGGAGACCTTGTCCTTGGCCGGGCTGATCTTGGCTTTCAGATTGTCGAACAGACCCATGGGTCCACCTTCCCTCGCGGGCAGTCTACGTGCGGGCGCCCTTGTCGGCCTCACTGTCGGCCGCCTCCACCGCGGACTGCTGCTTGGGGATGCCGACGGCGTCGGACGCGCCGGAGCCGGAGTCACCGGCCTCCGCCGTGGGCGCGCCCGCACCCGTGCCGGTGGCCTTGCCCGTGTCCGTACCCGTGCTCGTGCCCTTGTCCGTCGTCGGCTCCGTCATCGTCTCCGCCGCGGCGTCGCCGCCGACATCCGCTCCCGCGTCGGCCGATCCCTTCGCCTCCCCCGACTGGTCTGACTCCTTCGACTCGGAACCGGTCGACGACGTGCCGGCCGACGACGTGCCGGCCTGCGCCTCGGCGGCCGACGCCTCCTCGGTAGCCTTCGATCGCCGAAGAAGTCGCGCAAAAACGCCCATTTCCACTCCATACGTTACTTGTGCGGGCGAAATCCCGCGTCGCCCGGTGCGTCCGATTGCGGCGCCCCGGGTCACCGCCCCTGTGAACCGGCGGCGAAAACCTCGCAACGGGCAACGAACCCGGTTGCGGGCCGTCACGTAACTCGTTCGAGGCGGGGGTGAGAGGTTTGCGAGACTGGTGCGGTGAGCAGTGCAGCCCCCACCCCCCGCGTCATCGCCGTCGTCGGTCCCACCGCGGCCGGAAAGTCCGATCTGGGCGTGTTTCTCGCCCAGCAGCTCGGTGGGGAGGTCGTCAACGCCGACTCCATGCAGCTCTACCGGGGGATGGACATCGGCACCGCCAAGCTGACGCCCGAGGAACGCGGCGGCGTACCGCACCACCTCCTGGACATCTGGGACGTGACCGTCACGGCCTCCGTCGCCGAGTACCAGCGGCTCGCCCGTGAGCGGATCGACGCACTGCTCGCCGACGGGCGCTGGCCGATCCTGGTCGGCGGCTCCGGCCTCTACGTGCGCGGGGCCGTGGACAACCTGGAGTTCCCCGGCACCGACCCCGAGGTGCGGGCCCGCCTGGAGGACGAGCTGGCCCTGCGCGGCTCCGGCGCGCTGCACGCCCGCCTCGCCGCCGCCGACCCGGAGGCCGCGCGGGCGATCCTGCCGAGCAACGGCCGCCGTATCGTCCGGGCCCTGGAAGTGATCGAGATCACCGGCCGGCCCTTCACCGCCAACCTCCCCGGCCACGACTCGGTCTACGACACCGTGCAGATCGGCGTCGACGTGGCCCGCCCGGAGCTCGACGAGCGCATCGCGCGCCGGGTCGACCGCATGTGGGAGGCGGGACTGGTCGAGGAGGTGCGCGCACTGGAGGCGCAAGGGCTGCGCGAGGGGCGTACGGCGTCGCGCGCGCTCGGCTACCAGCAGGTGCTCGCGGCGCTCGCCGGCGAGTGCACGCTGGAGGAGGCGCGGGCCGAGACCATCCGTGCCACCAAGCGCTTCGCGCGCCGTCAGGATTCATGGTTCAGGCGCGATCCGCGGGTGCATTGGCTCAGTGGGGCCGCGGCGGATCTCCGGGAACTTCCGCGGCTCGCCCTGGCGTTGGTCGAACGACCGGTTACAGCCTGATCACGTCATGGCATCGGGACGCTCCGGCCGTCATCGGGGCCTCCGGCGCCGTGCCATCATCGAGCTTCGATCGACCAGTGGAGTCCTAGTTGGGAGGGCGCGTGGCGATGGAGGCCGGCCCTCGCGACACCGCACAAGGCGCCGAGCACGCCACCACCGGAAGTGGTGCTGCGGAGCGGGACGACGACCGTCTGAGCCCTGACGGGCCGGAAGAGGCCCAGGGCGGGGTGACCGACGACGGTCCGGAGCCGGACGAGATGTTCGTCGGCGGCCCCGAGGTCGAGGTGGAACTGCGCCCCCAGCGGCGGCTGCGGCTGTGGCAGCTCGCCCCCATCGTGGGCCTGGGCGCGATCGGTTCGCTGATGTTCGCCTTCCCGCTCGCCTTCGACTTCGGCGACAGCGGAGCCATGATCGCCATGCTGGGCCTGCTCATCTGCTCCTGCGCGGCAGGCTGGGGCATGATGGCCGCCCGCAAGGTCGGTCACACCTGGCCCGGACTGCCCCAGCGGGGCTCCGGGAGGCGGCCGGACTGGCGGGTCGTGATCGCGTACGTCGTCGTGGTCGCCGCGGCGGTCGTGCTGGCCGTGTGGCGCGTGGCCAGACTGCGCTGACGCCCCACGGGCGGCCCGCTGTCGTACCCACCCCGTACGATCGAGGAATGAGCACGCGGATCGCCTTCCTCAAGGGGCACGGCACCGAGAACGACTTCGTGATCGTCCCGGACCCCGAGAACGTCATCGACCTGCCCCCGGCCGCCGTCGCCGCGCTGTGCGACCGCCGCGCGGGCATCGGCGGTGACGGGCTGCTGCACGTGGTGCGGTCCGCCGCCCACCCCGAGGCCGCGGCGATGGCGGCCGAGGCCGAGTGGTTCATGGACTACCGCAACGGCGACGGCTCGATCGCCGAGATGTGCGGCAACGGCGTCCGGGTGTTCGCGCGCTACCTCCAGTACGCCGGGCTGGTGACCGAGGGCGACCTCGCCGTCGCCACGCGCGCGGGCGTGAAGAGCGTGCACATCGCCAAGGACGGCGACGTCACCGTGGGCATGGGCAAGGCGCTGCTCCCCGAGGGCGATGTCACCGTGAGCGTCGGCGAGCACAGCTGGCCCGCGTGGAACGTGAACATGGGCAACCCCCACGCGGTCGCCTTCGTCGACGACCTCGCCGACGCCGGGAGCCTGCTGACCCCGCCGCCGTTCAGCCCGGCCACCGCCTACCCGGACGGTGTGAACGTGGAGTTCGTGGTCGACCGCGGCCCCCGGCACGTCGCCATGCGGGTGCACGAGCGCGGCTCCGGCGAGACCCGCTCGTGCGGCACGGGCGCGTGCGCCGTGGCCGTGGCCACCGCCCGAAGGGACGGCACCGACCCCGCCGTCACCGGCACCCCCGTCACGTACACCGTGGACGTCCCGGGCGGCCGCCTGGTGATCACGGAACGGCCCGACGGGGAGATCGAGATGACCGGCCCCGCGGTGATCGTCGCCGAAGGCGAGATCGACGGGGAGTGGCTGGCGAACGTGACGCGCTGACCGCGTGACGCGGTTCCGCGCGATGCACTCCACGCGACGCGCTGACCACGCGACGCGCTGACCGCTCGGTGCGCGAACGCGGCGCGCCGGCCGAGTGATGCGGCTCCGCGTGGTGCCATGCCACGCGGGCGCCCGCGGCGTACGCCGGGCGGTTCCCGTCGGCGTACGTCACGCGATGGGCGCTCGGGCGCACGCCGGGCGGTTGCCGCGGGCGTACCGCCGGGTTCGCCGTGAACCTCAAACCTCGCCACCGTCGCTCGAATGGGTGATCCGTTTCACGCTCGGCGAGAGCCGGTCAGCCGGGCGTGATGGGCTCGGTAGCATCAAGCACCGGCCCGGACGGGGGACACGTCGCCATCCCTGAGCCGTGTCCGCCCTGGGGCACCCCGTCCGCCGGTCCACGCAGCCGGAGGTGCCCATGAGTGCGGAGGCCACGAACCCTGCGAGTCCAGGTGCTGTGACAGACCCTGTGACCAGCACCGTCGCGCCCGCGGCGGCCGCCGTCGCGCGCAAGAGAACCCGGCCCAGGATCGACCTGCGCCGCCTCGGACGCGCCGCCCTGCTCGGTCCCGCCGCCCGTGGCCGGCTGCCCGACGCCATCAGCCACGTCGTCGACGCCCACCGCGCCCACCACCCCGACGCCGACCTCGAACCGCTGCGCCGCGCCTACGTCCTGGCCGAGTCCTCGCACCGCGGCCAGATGCGCAAGAGCGGCGAGCCGTACATCACGCACCCCCTCGCGGTGACCCTGATCCTCGCCGAACTCGGCGCGGAGACGACCACGTTGACCGCGTCCCTGCTCCACGACACCGTCGAGGACACGGAAGTGACGCTGGACCAGGTCGGCGAGCAGTTCGGCGAGGAGGTGCGCTACCTCGTCGACGGCGTCACCAAGCTGGAGAAGGTCGACTACGGCGCCGCCGCCGAACCCGAGACGTTCCGCAAGATGCTCGTCGCCACCGGCAACGACGTCCGGGTGATGTCCATCAAGCTCGCCGACCGGCTGCACAACATGCGCACCCTCGGCGTGATGCGCCCCGAGAAACAGGTCCGGATCGCCAAGGTCACCCGGGACGTCCTCATCCCGCTCGCCGAACGGCTCGGCGTCCAGGCGCTCAAGACCGAACTGGAGGACCTCGTCTTCGCGATCCTCCACCCCGAGGAGTACGAGCGCACCCGGGAGCTGATCGCCGAGAACGCGACCCGCGCCGACGACCCGCTCGCCGAGATCGCCGACGAGATGCGCACGGTGCTGCGCGAGGCCGGCATCCCGGCCGAAGTCCTCATCCGGCCCCGCCACTTCGTCTCCGTGCACCGCGTCTCCCGCAAGCGCGGCCGGCTGCGCGGCGCCGACTTCGGCCGGATCCTGGTCCTGGTGCACGAGGACGCCGACTGCTACGGCGTGCTGGGCGAGCTGCACACCTGTATGACGCCCGTGGTCTCCGAGTTCAAGGACTTCATCGCCGTACCGAAGTTCAACCTGTACCAGTCGCTGCACACCGCCGTCGCCCGCCCCGACGGACAGATCGCCGAAGTCCTCATCCGCACCCACCGGATGCACAAGGTCGCCGAGGCGGGCGTGATCGCGCTCGGCAACCCCTACGCGCCGCCCTCCGAGGAACAGGCGGCGGCGGACGGCGAGCGCGTCGACCCCACCCGGCCCGGCTGGCTCTCCCGCCTCCTCGAATGGCAGCGGGCCGCACCCGACCCCGACACCTTCTGGTCGACCCTGCGCGAGGACCTGGCCCAGGACCGCGAGATCACCGTCTTCCGGCCCGACGGCAGCGCGCTCGGCCTGCCCGAGGGCGCCACCTGTGTGGACGCCGCCTACGCGCAGTACGGCGAGGACGCGCACGCGTGCATCGGCGCCCGCGTCAACGGCCGGCTCGCGACGCTGAGCACGGTGCTGCGGGACGGCGACACCGTCCAGCTGCTCATGGGGCAGGACCCGGCGTCCGAACCCTCACGGGAGTGGCTGGAGCACGCCCACACGCCGGCCGCGCGGATCGCCATCCAGCGGTGGCTGGCGACGCATCCGGTGAGTGAGGCGAAAAGGGAGGAGAGTGAGGCCAGGGTGGCTGACGGGGTCGCTGAGCCGACTCGGATCGCCACCGCGACGTCTCGGGACGAGCCATCCGCACCCTCGCCGGAAGCCTTCGCGCCCGAGACGGTCTCCGGCGCCACCGTCGCCGCGGTGCCCGCCATCGCCGACCGCCCCGGCGCCGCCGTACGGCTCGCGGGCTGCTGTACGCCCGTACCGCCCGACGAGATCACCGGGTTCGCGGTGCGCAGGGGAGTGGTGACCGTGCACCGGGTCGGGTGCGCGGCCGTGGCACGCATGAAGGGCGCGGGGCGCGCGGAGGTCGGCGTGCGCTGGGGCGAGACCGCCGGGAGCGAGATCACGGGGTGCCGGGTCACCCTGGTCGCTGAATCGTTCGGCCGCCCCCACCTCCTGGCGGATCTGACGGAGGCCATCGCCCTCGAAGGCGCCGAGATCGTCTCGGCCACCGTGGAACCCCCCAGCCAGCAGCGGGTGCGCCACACCTACACCCTGCACCTCCCCGCAGCGGCCCGGCTGCCCGCGCTGATGCGCGCCATGCGCAACGTCCCCGGCGTGTTCGACGTGAGCCGGGCGCAGCACACCGCTTCGGCGCACTGAGGGAACCCGCCCGGACCCCGCCGGGGAGGCCGTTCGAGTGCGCCCGGCGCGCGTCTGCGCCGTGCGCCGGGCGCACGCTGGTAGCGGTGGGGCATGCCGCTCACCCCCCGCACCCGCGCCCCCCGACGGCTGAAGGCGGCACTGCTCGCCTCCGCCGTCACCGTCTGCCTCGTCGCCGCCGGCACCCCGCCGGCCCCGCTGGGCGTCGGGGACCGCCTCTTCCCGTACCTGGGGAACCCCGGCTACGACGTCGTGTCGTACGACCTCTCCCTGGCCTACTCCGGCGCCAACGACAAGCCGCTGAAGGCGGTCACCACGATCGACGCCTGGACCACCGAGGACCTGAACCACGTCAACCTCGACTTCGCGCGCGGCACCGTCGAGTCCGTGGAGATCGACGGCGAGACTGCCGCGTACGCCACGGCCGGCGAGGACTTGGTGATCACGCCGGAGGACCCGCTGCCCGCCGGACAGTGGCTGCGCATCGTCGTACGGCACACCAGCGAGCCCGTGGGCCGGCCGGGCCGCGAGGGCGGCTGGGTGCGGACCGCGGACGGCCTCGTCATGGCGAACCAGGCCGACGCCGCGCACCTGGTGTTCCCCTGCAACGACCACCCCTCGGACAAGGCCGTCTTCACCTTCCGGGTGACCGCGCCCGAGGGATACACGGCCGTCGCCAACGGCCTCCCGGCCGACGTCGAGCGCGCCGGCACCGCGACCACCTGGACGTACCGCACCCACCACCCCATGGCCACGGAACTCGCCCAGGTCTCCATCGGCCGCTCCACGGTGCTGCATCGCACCGGCCCGCGCGGGCTGCCGGTCCGGGACGTCGTCCCGAGCGCGCACCGCGAGCAGCTCGAACCGTGGCTGGCGAAGACGCCGGACCAGATCGCCTGGATGGAGCGCAAGGTCGGGCCGTACCCCTTCGAGACGTACGGCCTGCTCATGGCCGACGCCTCCACCGGCTTCGCCCTCGAGACCCAGACGCTCTCCCTCTTCGAGAGGGAGCTGTTCACCGACCCCGCGTTCCCCGCGTGGTACGTCGAGTCGATCATGGTCCATGAGCTGGCCCACCAGTGGTTCGGCGACAGCGTCACCCCGCGCGACTGGTCCGACCTGTGGCTCAACGAGGGGCACGCGACCTGGTACGAGGCGCTGTACGCGGAGGAGAAGGCGGAGCGCCCCCTTCAGGACCGTATGAAGGCCGCCTACCGCGCCTCCGACCGCTGGCGCGCGGCCGGCGGGCCGCCCGCCGCACCCAAGGTGCCCAGGCCCGGCAGCCGCCTCGGCATCTTCCGCCCCAACGTCTACGACGGCGCCGCGCTGATCCTCTACGCCCTGCGCCAGGAGATCGGCCGTCCCGCCTTCGAGCGGCTGGAGCGGGTGTGGGTGAGCCGGCACCAGGACGCCACGGCCGGTACGGCCGACTTCGTCCGGCTGGCCTCGGACATCGCCGGCCGCGACCTCACCGGCTTCTTCCAGGGCTGGCTCTACGGCGAGAAGACCCCGCCGATGCCGGGGCACCCGGACTGGACGTCGGAGGCTCCGGAGGTGGCGGGCGGGAAGTAAGGGCCGGTCCAGGGGGGGGGCTGGTCCGTCCGGTCGTCAGCGGGAAACATGGTCTGAGCGGCCGGGAAATAACACGGTGACGAGACGGGGCGTTGCGTGCGACCATCTTCTGGCAGCGACGGCACGCGACACGGGAATCTCCCGGGGTACTCGTGCGTTGTAAGCGGTGACGGACCAGTTCCGCCCGCCGGAACCCCCAACGACGTAAGGACCCAATGACCTCCTCTTCTTCCCCTTCCCAGGACACCCCGCGCAAGCGCCTTGCGCACGACTACCCCGAGGGTCTTCGGGCCGATGCCCTGATGGAAGAGGACGTCGCCTGGAGCCACGAGATCGACGGAGAGCGGGACGGCGACCAGTTCGACCGCTCCGAGCGCGCGGCTCTGCGCCGTGTCGCCGGCCTCTCCACCGAGCTCGAGGACGTCACCGAGGTCGAGTACCGCCAGCTCCGCCTGGAGCGGGTCGTGCTCGTCGGCGTCTGGACTTCGGGGACCGTGCAGGACGCGGAGAACTCCCTCGCGGAGCTGGCCGCACTCGCGGAGACCGCGGGCGCGCTCGTGCTCGACGGCGTGATCCAGCGCCGCGACAAGCCCGACGCCGCCACCTACATCGGCTCCGGCAAGGCCGAGGAGCTGCGCGAGATCGTGCTCGAGACGGGCGCGGACACCGTCATCTGCGACGGTGAGCTCAGCCCCGGCCAGCTCATCCACCTCGAAGACGTGGTCAAGGTCAAGGTCATCGACCGTACGGCCCTGATCCTCGACATCTTCGCCCAGCACGCCAAGTCCCGAGAGGGCAAGGCGCAGGTCGCGCTCGCGCAGATGCAGTACATGCTGCCGCGGCTGCGCGGCTGGGGTCAGTCGCTGTCCCGGCAGATGGGCGGCGGCAAGGGCGGCGGGCTCGCCACCCGTGGTCCCGGTGAGACCAAGATCGAGACGGACCGGCGGCGGATCCGCGAGAAGATGGCGAAGATGCGCCGGGAGATCGCGGAGATGAAGACCGGGCGCGACATCAAGCGCCAGGAGCGCCGGCGCCACAAGGTGCCCTCCGTCGCGATCGCGGGCTACACCAACGCGGGCAAGTCCTCGCTGCTCAACCGCCTCACCGGCGCGGGCGTCCTGGTCGAGAACGCGCTGTTCGCGACCCTGGATCCGACCGTGCGCCGGGCCGAGACCCCGAGCGGCCGGCTGTACACGCTGGCCGACACCGTCGGCTTCGTCCGGCACCTGCCGCACCACCTGGTCGAGGCGTTCCGCTCCACGATGGAGGAGGTCGGCGACTCCGACCTGATCCTGCACGTGGTGGACGGTTCGCACCCGACCCCGGAGGAGCAGCTGGCCGCCGTGCGCGAGGTGATCAGGGACGTCGGTGCCACCGGCGTACCCGAGATCGTCGTGATCAACAAGGCCGACGCGGCGGACCCGCTGACGCTCCAGCGGCTGCTGCGGGTAGAGAAGCGTTCCATCGCGGTCTCCGCCCGCACCGGTCAGGGCATCAAGGAGCTGCTGGCACTGATCGACGCGGAGCTGCCGCGCCCTGCGGTCGAGATCGAGGCGCTGGTGCCGTACACGCACGGCAAGCTGGTCGCCCGCGCCCACGACGAGGGCGAGGTGATCTCCGAGGAGCACACCGCGGAGGGCACCCTGCTCAAGGTCCGGGTGCACGAGGAACTGGCGGCGGAGCTGTCGCCGTACGCTCCGGCTCCGGCGCTCTGACCCACCACCGGCGCCGCTTCTGCGGCGCACCGTGACGGCCCGAAGGCCCGCTCCCGCGATACGCGGGGAGCGGGCCTTCGGTGTGCGAGGACGCTCGGCGGCGTCACCGGCCGCCGTAGGCCTCGCTCATGTTCTCGTACAGCGCCCGGGCGTCCGCGCCGAGCTGCGGGCCCGCCAGCCAGGTGTGGTCGGCCGGGCCGATCGAGGTGTTGGAGACCAGCTGGGTCTCGCCGTCCACCACCCGGAACCAGCCGCCGCCGGACGAGCCACCGGTCATGGTGCAGCCGATGCGGTACATCGTCGGCAGGGAGGGGCTCAGCGAGAGCCGGCCCGGCTGGTCGACGCACGTGAACATCTTCAGCCCGTTGTACGGCGGCGCCGCCGGGTAGCCCCAGGCACCCATTTTCCCGGCATCGGCCGCGGCCGGCGCGGAGAAGTCGACGTCCAGGGCGGCGCCGACCGTCTCCTCCAGCGACTTCGAGCCGTGCTCCGGCTTCACGTGCAGCACGGCGTAGTCGTACGCCGCGCCCGCGCCGCCGGTCTCCGAGCCGCCCTCGATCCAGCCGTTCGAGGTGGACGCCCAGTCCGCCCACCAGTTGCCGTACGGCGCGATCTCGACGGGGTCGGCGTTGTTCAGCTGCGCCTCGGACTTGCCGAGGTCGTTGAAGGCCGGGACGAAGACGATGTTCCGGTACCAGCCGCCGTTCTGGCCGGCGTGCACGCAGTGGCCGGCCGTCCAGACCAGGTTGGACTTGCCCGGGTGGTTGACGTCCTTGATCACCGTGCCGGAGCAGACCATCGAGCCCTCGGGGGAGTCGAAGAAGATCTTGCCGACCGGGGCGGCGTTCTTGTGGTACGGCGTCTTCTCCGGCGAGGCCTGGACCGGCGCGGGCGCCGGGTCGCTGACGCCCTGGCCGGCGGACGTGTCCTTCGTCGTGATCGTCTTGTCGGCCTCCTTCGCCGTGCGCATCCGCTCCGGCTTCCAGAGCCCTTCGATCACGGGGTTGACGAACTCCTTGGCCTCACTGAGCCACTTGTCCCTGTCCCAGTTCTTCCAGCCGCCGTCCTTCCAGTCGTCGACGTCGATGCCGTGCTTCTTGAGCCGGTCGGCGATGTCGGTCGGGATGGTGACCTTGCCGTCACCGCCGTCACCGCCGCCGTTGGCGCCGTCCGCGGCGCTGTCGGCGGCCTGAGAGGTGGTGGCGCCCGGCCGGTCGGCCGCCTCGTCCTCACCGGAGCCGCTGCAGGCGGTCGCGGTGAGCGCGAGGGCGGCGACGAGGCCGGTGCCGGCGAGCGCGGTGCGCCGGCGCCGGTGTCGCTGGGTGGTTGCGGGCGTGCGTATGGGACGCATGGTGCGATGACCCCCGTAGGAACGCGTGAATGTCTGATGCTTGTGGTGTCTCGGTGTGTGGTGGGGTGCGGCGCGGCTGGTGTGGCGCTGTGTGGCCGTCGGGTCGTGTCATGAGCCTGTCATGACGCGGTGAGAGGTCCGGGACGGGAACGATCTCGGGTACGACACCCACTATGCCCATGGGGTTGAGGGCGAACGGCGGCGGGACGGTGGAGGTTTCCCCACGAACCCCGCCGCCATGCCCGGTCACCCGGCCGGGCCACCCGGCCGTCACCGGCCGGTGAACCACCCGGCCGTCACTGGCCGGCGAACTTGCCGCTCACCTCGTCGAAGACGGCCTTGGCCTCCTTGCCGAGCCGCGGGCCCGCCAGCCAGCCCGCCGTGACCGGGCCGATCGAGGTGTTGGACACCAGCGCGGGCTTGCCGTCCGAGCCCGTCGCCACCCAGCCGCCGCCGGACGAGCCGCCGGTCATGGTGCAGCCGATGCGGTACATCGTCGGGTCCGTGGTGTTCAGCGACAGCCGGCCCGGCTTGTCCTGGCACTGGTACATCGTCTGGCCGTCGTACGGCGGCGCCGCCGGGTACCCGGTCGCCGTCATGGTGTCGATCTTCGGTACGGCCGGGGCGTTGAAGTCCACCGGCAGCGCCGAACCGACCATCTCCTCCAGCGACTTGCCGCCGCTGCCCTCCTCCGGCGTCACATGGATGACGGCGAAGTCGTACGGGGCGCCGTCACCGCCGGTGGCGCCGCCCTGCTCGATCCACTGGTCCGAGGTCTGCACCCAGTCGCCCCACCAGACGCCGTACGGAGCGACCTCCTCCTGCGTGGCGTCCTGCAGCTCCGCGGCCGACTTGCCGGCGTCGTTGTACGACGGCACGAAGGCGATGTTGCGGTACCAGCCTCCGCTCTTGCCGGCGTGCACGCAGTGGCCCGCCGTCCACACCAGGTTCGACTTGCCGGGGTGGGCCGGGTCCTTCACGACCGTCGCCGAGCAGACCATCGTGCCCTCGGGGGCGTCGAAGAACACCTTGCCCGCCTCCGGGGCGTTGGCGTGGTACGAGGCCGGCACGGCCTCCGCCTGCACCGGAGCGGGCTCCGGGTCGGTCACGCCCTGATCACCGGAGATGTCGCTGTCGTCGACCTCCTGGTCCGGCTCCTCGGCCTCGCGCATCCGGTCCGGGTTCCACAGGTCCTCGATGATCGGGTTGACGAAGTCCTCGGCCTCGCGCAGCCAGTCGTCCTTGTCCCAGTTCTTCCAGGCGCCGTCCCGCCACTTGTCGATGTCGATCCCGTGCTCCTTGAGCCGGTCCTTGATGTCGTCCGGGATCGTGATCTTGCCGTCGCCCGCGGCGGCGGAGGCCGTCGCCTCGCCGCCCGCCCCGGTGTCGCCCGACTCACAGGCGGTCGCGGTGAGCGCGAGCACCGAGGCCAGGGCCACAGCGATCAGTACGGGGGAGGTTCTGCGGCGCCCGCTCCTCTCCCGGCGAGCGGCGAACGACGGACGTATGGATCGCATGGTGTTACTCCCCCTGGGACGGACTCTTACGGAACTCGGGCCGCTCTCACGGCCTGCCGGGAACGGCACCCCACACTAAGGGCTCGCGGCGAGGGACTTCCGACGGAACGGCAACGGTTCCGCTACAGGCTGACCGCCCGGGCAACCTGGCCATTCGTCCCGGGGCGGGACTGGTTGCCGAGGGACGGGCCGCTCGTGGCGAGTCGGCGGCAGGGTGGCGACCGGGTCGACGGGAGGGCTGTAAACGGTCATTCGCGGCTGATAAACGATCGTTGAGCGAAGTTGTGGCGGCACGTAGAGTGCGGACTGCGCAAGAGACCGTCAATCTACGGAAGCCCAGGGAGCGCATCGGTGGCGGCGCCTCGTCAACTGGTTCAGACGTTGAGGCGGTTGGACGCACTCATCCGGGAGAAGGGCCTCGACCGGTCCGTACTCCTCGACCCGCGGGAACTCGCCACCGGCACCGCACTGCCCGAGCCCGTCGTCCGCGCGCTGCTCGAAGGGAAGCCGCCGCCCGACGACACCGTCACCGAGCGCTTCTCGGCGCGCATCCGCGTGCTGGCCGAAGCCGATCTGCGGCGCACCGGCAGGAAGATGGCGGCACTCGCGGCCGAGGTGGGCGCCGCCCTGCACGTCTCCGACGTCTGGGCCCGCCTGATCCTCGAAGGCAGGAAGACGCCCAACATCGAGCACCTGCACAAACTCGCGGAGTTCTTCGGCCTGGAGGCCGGCGAGGCGTTCTTCACCGCCCCCGCCGACAAGGCGCTCGACCGCGCTCTCACACCGATCCTGGCCCAGCTGGAGAACCCGGAGACGGACCCCGTCGAGGCTCTGCTCAGAAAGTACGGAGTCCGCGCGGCGGACCTGCGCCGGCACGGCTCCATGACGCCCGAGGCGCTGGACCGGCTCCTCGAGGGAGTGATCCGTTCGGTGCTGCCCAGGAAGGAGGACACCGACCAGTGAGCACGAGAGCGATGAAGGCGCTCCTTGCCGACCTCGGCAGGCAAGCGTCCGGGATCATCCAGCGTCCCGCCGACCCCTCCACGGTCATGCACGGCTTCTGCCAGGCGATGAGCGTCCGCCGCGACCGGCCCATCCAACTGGCGTTCCGTGCCTTCCCCGACGACATCCCGGTCTCGGGCATGCGCCTGGACTGCGGCGACCGCTCCATCATCGTCGTCGAGGAACGCGCCGTCCCCGAAGCACAGCTCGTCATCCTCGGCCACGAGTTATGGCACGAGGAGCAGGGGGAGTGCGGCAACCACGTGCCCGGCCTGCCCGCCGCCCGCGCCCTCTCCACCCACCAGCCGCCCGACGTCCTGCGGCGAGCGGCCGAGGAGATCCTCGCCGCCCAGGAAGTGCCGCGGCAGGCACTGCTCACCATCGCCGGCCGCGCCGTGTCCGACGACGACCACGAGGCGGACGCCGAGACGTTCGGCCTGCTCTTCGGCCGCGAGGTCCGAGCCTGGATGACCGGTCCGCACGCCCGGGGCCCCGTCAGCCCCGCGACGGTGGAAGGCCGTATCAATCTCTCCCTCAGCCCCTGGGGCGGGCAGATACTCGGATGAACCTCGCCGATCTGCACCTGCCCTACGCCCTCCCCACCGCCTTGCTGCTGGCCGGGCTGGCCGCCAAGTTCCCCACCTTCCTGCGGTCCTGGCGCGACCCCGACGCACGGGGGACGTGGGTGGTGCTGCTGTGGGCCCTGTGCGTCTTCGTCTCCGTGACGCCCGCGACCATCCACAAGATCAATACGGTGACGGGCGTACCGAACATCGCCGCGCCGTGGAGCTACTCGCTGCTCACCGGCTTCTCCGGGGCCTGCCTCGCCATGATCATCACGTGGCGGGACGAGCCGTCGCCCCGGCGCCGCCGCCGCGTCCGCGCCGTCTGGGTGATCCACGCCGGCACCATCACCGCCCTGTGGGTCACCTTCCTCCTGGCCGACGTGCCCGAGGAACGCATCTACGACCTGGACACCTACTACGCCACCACCCCGTGGATGCGCGAGCACATCCTGCTCTACCTCCTCGCCTTCCTCATCTCCACCCTCGTCGCCGCCTCCATGATCAGATCCTGGATCCCGCAGGTCAGCGCCCGCTGGCTGCGGGCGGGCCTGCGCTTCCTCCAGACCGGATACGCCTTCGGTGTCCTCTACGCCGTGACGAAGCTGACCGCGATGGGAGCGCGCTGGGCGGGAACCGACTGGGACGGTCTGAGCACCTACGCCGCCCCGCCCTGCGCCATCTTCGGCGCCACGCTCATGGCCATCGGCTTCCTCCTCCCCGTCATCGGGCCCTTCCTCCAGACATGGCCGCGGGAACAACTCGCCCACTGGCGGCTGCGGCCCCTCGCCCGGGTCATCGACGCCGTGGTCCCGGCGACCGCCCGGGCCCGCGTCAGCAGATTCGCCCCGCTCGACCTGCGTCTGCTCCAGCGGCAGCAGCACATCCACGACGGCCTGCTGCGCCTGGCTCCCCACTTCGACCACGCCCTCCACCGGCTGGCCTACCGGGCCGCGTCCGCCGCGCACGACGACGCGAAGGCCCGCGGCCTCGCCGGCGCCGTCGTGCTCCAGGCGGCGCTCGACTCCTACAGCAGCGGCATCCGGTGCGAGACGAGCGGACAGCCCTCCCACATCGGCAGCGACGTCACCGACCACCTGGAGGCCATTTCCCGCGGCCTCACCCGCCCCCGCGTCCTGGCGGACCTCCGCAGACGAGCGTTGACGGCCGAGCCGTCGGTGCACGAGTCTGCGGCGCCTGGATCTTCGGCGCCCGGGTCCGCGGCGCCTGGGACTTCGGCTGCTGGGACTGCGGCGCCTGGGACTTCGGCTGCTGGGACTGCGGCTTCTGGGGCTTCGACCGCCCCTGGGACTGCGGGGACCGAGCCACTTGGGACCGCGCCACTCGGAACCGAGCCTCTGGGAAGCAGTTCTCCGGGGACCCAGCCTCTGACGGCCGGCGGCTGCCGCGCTCCAGGCCCGCACAGTAGTCACCATCCGCCTGCGGGTGGCCGTACAGAAAGCATGAACGCAGATGACTGAAAGATCCGCCACCCGCCGGCCCACCGCGGTCGTCCTCGGGGCCGGCGCCGCCGGACTCTTCGCCGCGGCGGCCCTCGCCGAGTCCGCCGACGTCACCGTCGTCGAACGCGACACCCTCCCGGCCTCGCCCGAGCCCCGCCGTGGCGTCCCTCAGTCCCGCCACGCCCACCTGATCTGGAGCGGAGGCGTCCGCGCCTTCGAGGACCTGCTTCCCGGCGTCGTCGACGAGGTCGTGGCCGACGGAGCCCGACTTGTGCACATCATGGGCGACATGGTGTCCCGGGCCCCCAACGAGGTCTGGTTCCGGCGGTTCACCGCCACCCGTCACCGCAACCTCGTCTGTTCCCGACCGCTTCTCGACGCGCGGCTCACCACCCGCGTCCTGAGTGACGACCGGATCAGCCTCCTTCCCGAGGCCACCGCCCTTGGACTGCTCGGCGACGCCTCCCGCGTGACCGGCGTCCGCGTCCGGGTCGACGGCGAGGAGCGCTCCCTCTCCGCGGATCTCGTCGTGGACGCCACCGGCCGGGGCTCCCGAACGCCCCGCTGGCTCACCGGGCTCGGACTCCCGCCGGTCGCCGAACGCGAGGTCAACGCCGGCGTGGCCTACGCCACCCGCCTGTACCGCGCACCCGGATCCACCGCCGACGCCTCCTTCCCGCTCGTCAACGTGCAGGCCAACCCGGCGAAGGCACCCGGCCGGGGCGGCATCATCCTCCCCATCGAGGACGGCCGGTGGATCGTCACCCTCTCCGGCAGCCGCGGCGGCGAACCCACCGGTGACCCGGACGCCTTCGTCGACTTCGCCCTCGGCCTGGGCGACCCCGTCATCGGTGAACTCCTCAAGAACGCCGAACCGATAGGCGGCGTCGCCACCACCCGCAGCACCGCCAACCACCGCCGCTACTACGAGAAGATGGCCCGCTGGCCCGATGGCTTCACCGTCCTCGGCGACGCCATCGCCGGCTACAACCCGGTCTACGGTCACGGCCTCACGGTCGCCGCGCAGTGCGCCCTCGCCGTGCGCGGCCTCCTGCGCACCACCGACCTCACGGCTCCGGGAACAGCCCGCCGGCTCCAGCGCGCCGTCGCCCGCCCCGTGGCCGCGGCCTGGGACCTCGCGGTGGGCCAGGACGCCTTCTACCCCGGCGCCACCGATACCGCCCCCACCCCCGTCGAACGGATCCTCGCCCGTTACGTCGACCGCTGCGTGGAAACCGGGGCGAACAACCCCCGCGCCATGGCCGCCCTGCTGGACGTGATGAGCCTGGAGAAGCCCGCCACCCGCCTGTTCTCGCCCGACATGCTCCTCCCCATGCTCCTCGGCCCCAGGAAACCCTTCCTCCAGGGTCCGCCCCTGACCGAACGGGAACGAGAAGCGGCTCTCGGCTGACCGCCAGCGCCACCACGCCGCGACCCGGGACGGGACTCGCTCACCCATCGATCCTGCGACCTCCCGCACCCAGCCGATCAAGCAGCACCGATCTCGCCGCAACCCGTAACCCGGTGCCGGGTGCGGGGTTGGTAGCGGTGGGATCCGCCCGGTCGGGCCCGGGGCGAGACAGCCCGGACCGCTGACCCGGTGGACGTGAGTCGGTGTTGAGGAAGCGGCGCGGCGGGCAAAGGGCGGGCGGGGCGATGCGAGCGGCCAACTCCTCGGCGGACAGCGGAAGGACGTGGGGCCGTGGCCGTGACAGAGGAGATCCTGCGACGCCCGCCGGCGCGCGAGCCGGCGGCACGCACCTATCCGCAGGCCCTGCCCGTCGTCCCGGTGCGGGCACGCGGGCTGACCGTCGAAGGCGCCGACGGCCGCCGCTACCTGGACTGCCTCTCCGGCGCGGGCACCCTCGCCCTCGGCCACAACCACCCCGTCGTGCTCGACGCGATCCGCAAGGTCCTCGACTCCGGCGCGCCACTGAACGTGCCCGACCTCACCACCCCCGTCGAGGAAACCTTCGTCACGGAACTGCTGCGCACCCTTCCGCCCGGGCTGCGAGACCGTGCCCGCGTACGGTTCTGCGGACCCGCCGCCACCGACGCGGTGACCGCCGCCCGCGCCCTGGTGCGAGCGGCTACCGGCCGCACCGCGATCCTCGGCTTCACCGGGAGCGGCCACAGCGTCAGCGCGGATGCCGTGAAAGCCTCCGACTCGACGCAGTTCACCGGCCTGACCGCCCCGTCGGGCAGTCCACTGCCCTACCCCCAGGACTTCCCATGCCCTTTCGGCGTGGCCCGCCCGTACGGCGCCGAACTCGCGGCCCGGTGGGACCAGGCCACACTGGACGACGGCGGTACGGACGCGCAGTCGTCGGTACCGATCACAGTGACGGAGCCCGGGCAGCCGCCCTCGCCGGAGCCGAGCGCGGACGCCGGCATCCCCACCCCACCGGCCGGAGTGATCCTCGAACCCGTCCAGGACGAGGGAGGGGTGATCCCCGCACCGGACGCGTGGGTGCGCCGAATGCGGCAGATCACGGCCGCCCGGTCCATCCCGCTGATCGTCGACGAGTCGCAGACCGGCGTGGGCAGAACCGGCGCCTTCTGGGCCGTCGAACACAGTGGGGTGACGCCCGACGTCATGATTCTGTCCAGGGCCATCGGCGGCAGCCTCCCCCTGGCCGTCGTCGTCCACCGTGACGATCTGCTCGGTGCGGGGGAACCCACCTCTCCCACCGGCCCGTACCGAGGCAACCAACTGGCCATGGCCGCCGGCGCCGCGACCCTCGCCCACGTACGGCGTCACCGCCTCGCCGAACGATCGGCCACCCTCGGCTCCAGACTCCTCCGCCAACTGCGCTCGCTGGCCGACGACTTCACCTGCGTCGGAGAGGTGCGCGGCCGCGGCCTCATGATCGGCGTGGAACTCGTGGACCCCGAGGCACACTCCGACCAGATCCCGGACGGGGCAGGCCACGGGTACACCACCCGGCCACCTCACCCGCCCGCACCCCGACTCGCCACGGCCGTGCAGCGTGAGTGCCTGCGGCGAGGGCTGATCGTCGGCGTCGGCGGTGGCCACCCCAGTGTCGTACGGCTGCTGCCACCGCTGACGATCACCGACGAACAGGCCGACGCCGTACTGGACCGACTCGCCGACGCGCTCACGGCGGTGGCCCGCCACCACCACTCCGGCCACCTCACGGATCCGGCGCAGTAACGAGACCACCCTTGCGTGCGCGCCCTTCCCACCCGGCGGACGTGCCGCTCCCCGGCCCACCCGGCCGCCCGAACTCTCAACCCACCTGGAGCCCACCCATGTCCCTGACCTCACACCGATTACCTCCCACCGATCCGCTCATGGCCCCGACCCGGCCCCTCCGCACCTGCCCCTGCGACAGCGCTGCCCGGCTCACCCCGCAAGAGCCGCATGACCTTCCAAGGAACCGCCTTGACCAACAGCCCCACCGCCAACAACCACGCCCGCCCACCAGAGCAGGCCCTGCCCGAACCTCAGCTCCCATCCGAACCGGACGCCGCCCACGACCTCCTCCAGCACCCCGACCCCTGCGTCGCGGCCGAGTCCGCCGCAGTCGAGAACCTGCTGCGCTGCTGGATCCGCGAGGCCGGCATCCCCGTCCCCACCCACGGCACACTCCGCATCCCCCTCCCCGCCAGCGGCACCGCTCTCCTCGCCCCGGTCCACTACAGGTCCGCCACCGGCTGGCACCGCTTCGGACTCCCACATCTGGCCGGCGCCCCGCATCCCTCCGCACCGGCCGACGCGGTCACCGTCGCCGCCCTGCTCGCCCGAGAGGCATCGGGTAAAGCCCGCACCACCACCGCCGCACCGACCGCCACCGCACCCCCTGCTGCCGCACCGCCTGCCACCGCACCCTCTGCTGCCGCACCGACCGCCGCCGCACCCCCTGCCGCCGCACCGCCCGCCGCCGTCCCCAGGGCCAGGACCGCCGAGCCGAACGACCCACATACCGGCACCGCCACCAGCCCCGGTCCAGCCCTGGTGGCCCACGATCCGCTCCTGGTCGCCCCCCACCCGGACCCCACCGCCCACGGCCCCGACCTCGTCGCCCGCGTCGCCGACTCCGTCCGCCGGATCGCCACCTTCCTCCGCGACCGCCGCGACACCCCCGGCCACGCCACCGACCTCTTCCTCACCGCCGAACAATCGCTGCTCTTCGGCCACCCTCTCCACCCCACCCCCAAGAGCCGCGAGGGCATCACCGCCGTCGAGTCACGGCACTACTCACCCGAACTGCGCGGCTCCTTCCCGCTCCACTGGCTGGCCGTCGCTCCCTCCCTCCTCGCCACCGACTCCGCCTGGACCGAACGTGGCCGACTTGTCCCCGCGCCGCACCTCATTCACCGCCTTGCCGGACCCGCACTCCCGCTCCCGGAGGGCCATGCCGCACTGCCTCTCCACCCGTGGCAGCTCCGCGAGATCCGGCACAACCCCGAGGTCGCGGCTCTCATGGACACGGGGCTGCTGCGAGACCTCGGCGCCCATGGCCTCCCTTGGCACCCCACGTCCTCCGTGCGCACGGTGTACCGGTCCGGCGCCCCGGCCATGCTCAAACTCTCCCTGGGCCTGTGCATCACCAACTCCCGTCGGGAAAACCTCCGCAAGGAACTCCACCGGGGCGTGGAGGTCCACCGTCTGCTCCGCACCGGACTGATCCGGCAGTGGCGCGCCGCCCATCCGACGTTCGACATCGTCCGTGACCCCGCCTGGCTCGCCGTCGACGGGCCCGACGGCAGCCCGGTCGCCGGATTGGACGTGATGATCCGGCACAATCCGTTCACTCCGTCCGACGACGTCGCCTGCGTTGCCTCAGTGGTGGCACCCCGCGCACCGATGCGGCCCGACCGGCCGGCGTCGTCCCGGCCCACAGCGTCCCGGCCGGCAGCGTCGCGGCTCCACGAGGTGATCACCGGTCTGACCGAACGGACCGGCCGACCACGCGCAGCCGTCGCCGCCGAGTGGTTCCTGCGCTACCTCGAACATGTCGTCCGGCCCGTGCTGTGGCTGGACGGCGAGGCGGGCATCGCCCTGGAGGCCCACCAGCAGAACACCCTGCTCCTGCTGGACTCCCACGGGTGGCCCGCAGGCGGCCGCTACCGTGACAACCAGGGCTACTACTTCCGCGAGTCCCGTAGAGCGGAGCTCGACGCCCGGCTGCCCGGTATCGGCGAGCACAGCGACACCTTCGTCTCCGACGAGGTCACGGACGAGCGCTTCGCCTACTACCTGGCGATCAACAACGTGTTCGGTCTCATCGGTGCCTTCGGATCCCAACGCCTTGCCGACGAGACGCTGTTGCTCGCCGCTTTCCGCCGCTTCCTCAGCGGCGCCGCCTGCGGTCCCCGCCGGCTGCGCAGCACCCTGCCGGCCCGGCTGCTCGACTCACCCGTCCTGCGGTGCAAGGCCAACCTCCTCACCCGGCTGCACGGTCTCGACGAACTCGTCGGACCCGTGGACACCCAGTCCGTCTACGTCACCATCGCCAACCCCCTCCATGTGTGATGTCTCCGCACTCCCGCGACAGCCTCAGCTCCGGCCCCGAGCCCATCCCCGGCTCTGGCCCCGGTCCCAGCGTCGACGCCGAGACCACGCCGCATTTCCGCTCACCGTCCGCACTGATCCCGCCCTTCCCCGCCGCCGACCCGCTCGACGGTGTGGCCGACTGGGGCCCCATGGACACCCCCGTCGGCACCTTTCAGCTCGTCCCCGTACAGGTCGACCGGGACCTCGCCCTCCTCAGCCGCTGGATGAACGACGCGGCCGTAGCCACGTACTGGCACCTCGCGGGCCCTCCGGAGGTCACCGAGCGGCACCTGCGTGCCCAGCTGACCGGCGACGGCCGCAGCGCTCCGTGCCTCGGCGTCCTCGACGGCAGGCCCATCGGATACTGGGAGATCTACCGGGCCGACCTCGACCCACTGGCCCGCCACTATCCCGCCCGCCCTCACGACACCGGCATCCACCTCCTCATCGGCGAAGCCGCCGACCGCGGGCACGGTCTCGGCAGCACCCTGCTCGGAGCCCTCGCCCGCCTCGTCCTCGACAAGCGACCCGCCTGCACCCGCGTCATCGCGGAACCCGACCTTCGCAACACACCCTCCCTGTCCGCCTTCCTGCGCGCCGGCTTCCGCCTCTCCGCCGAGATCGACCTGCCCGACAAACGGGCCGCCCTCATGGTCCGGGAGCGGGGCCCGCACGAACTTCCGTAGCGCCCTGCGACGACACTTCTGGTACACCGCTCACAGCACTCCGGTTCCCACCGAAACCGAAATCCCGCCGAGACCGAAGCTCGCCGAGACCGAACCACACCGAGAACGAACTTCACTCCAACCGAATCCCGCCCCAACGAATCTCACGCCCGCATTCCCCGCCCCGCCACCCCCACCAACCCGAGGACATCACCGTCTTGATCCATCCCGTCTCCCCGGCCGCGACCCCCCGTTTGTCAGTGCTGGGCCGTAGGGTTGTCGCGCTATGACAAAGCCCTCACTCCCCGAACTCCTGCATGCCGCCGTCGCCGCTGTCGGCGGCACGGAGCGTCCTGGCCAGGTGGCCATGGCCGAAGCCGTCGCCGAGGCGATCGACGACGGCTCCCATCTGCTCGTCCAGGCCGGCACCGGCACCGGAAAGTCACTCGGCTACCTCGTGCCCGCGCTCGCCCACGGGGAGCGAGTGGTCGTGGCGACCGCGACGCTCGCGCTCCAGCGCCAGCTGGTGGAGCGCGACCTGCCGCGCACGGTGGACGCGCTGCACCCGCTGCTGCGCCGTCGCCCGGAGTTCGCGATGCTGAAGGGCCGGTCGAACTACCTGTGCCTGCACCGTCTCCACGAAGGCGTCCCGCAGGACGAGGAAGAGGGGCTGTTCGACCAGTTCGAGGCGGCCGCACCCACCAGCAAGCTTGGCCAGGACCTGCTGCGCGTGCGCGACTGGGCGGACGAGACGGAGACCGGCGACCGTGACGACCTCACGCCCGGTGTCTCCGACCGCGCCTGGGCTCAGGTGTCGGTGTCGTCGCGGGAGTGCCTGGGCGCCACGAAGTGCGCCTACGGCGCGGAGTGCTTCGCCGAGATGGCCCGTGAGCGGGCCAAGCTCGCGGAGGTCATCGTCACCAACCACGCCCTGCTCGCGATCGACGCCATCGAGGGCGCTCCGGTCCTGCCGCAGCACGAGGTGCTGATCGTCGACGAGGCCCATGAGCTGGTCTCCCGGGTCACCGGCGTGGCCACCGGCGAGCTGACCCCCGGCCAGGTCAACCGCGCGGTGCGCCGTGCCGCGAAACTCGTCAACGAGAAGGCCGCCGACCAGCTGCAGACCGCCGCGGAGGGCTTCGAGCGGCTGATGGAGCTGGCGTTGCCCGGCCGCCTCGAGGAGATTCCGGAAGACCTCGACTACGCCCTGATGGCGCTGCGGGACGCCTGCCGCACGGTGATCTCGGCGATCGGTGCGACCCGTGACAAGTCCGTCCAGGACGAGGACGCGGTGCGCAAGCAGGCACTGGCCTCCGTGGAGACGATCCACGACGTGGCGGAGCGGATCACGAACGGCTCCGAGTGGGACGTCGTCTGGTACGAGCGCCACGACCGGTTCGGCGCATCCCTGCGCGTGGCCCCCATGTCGGTCTCGGGCCTGCTGCGGGAGAAGCTGTTCGCGGACCGTTCCGTGATCCTCACCTCCGCGACGCTGAAGCTCGGCGGCGACTTCAATGGCGTCGGCGCGTCCCTGGGACTCGCCCCTGAGGGCATGGAGGGCGACGACCTCCCGCAGTGGAAGGGCGTGGACGTCGGCTCCCCGTTCGATTACCGCAAGCAGGGCATCCTCTATGTCGCCAAGCACCTGTCCCGTCCCGCGCGGGACGGTGACCGCGCGGACATGCTGGACGAGCTGACCGAGCTGATCCAGGCGGCCGGCGGCCGCACGCTCGGCCTGTTCTCGTCCATGCGGGCCGCCCAGCTGGCCGCCGAGGAGCTGCGCTCGCGCATCCCCGAGTTCCCGATCCTGCTCCAGGGCGAGGAAACCCTGGGCGAGCTGATCAAGAACTTCGCAGCCGATCCCAAGACCTGCCTGTTCGGCACGCTGTCGCTCTGGCAGGGCGTCGACGTGCCCGGCCCCAGCTGTCAGCTGGTCGTCATGGACAAGATCCCCTTCCCGCGTCCCGACGACCCCCTGATGAGCGCGCGCCAGAAGGCGGTGGAGGAGGCCGGTGGCAACGGCTTCATGGCCGTCGCCGCCACTCACGCGGCGTTGCTCATGGCCCAGGGCGCCGGCCGCCTGGTCCGCGCGACCGGCGACCGCGGCGTGGTCGCCGTACTCGACCAGCGGCTGGCGACGGCCCGCTACGGCAGCTTCCTCAAGGCGTCACTGCCCGACTTCTGGTACACCACGGACCGTAACCAGGTCCGCAAGTCGCTCGCGGCGATCGACGCGGCCGCGAAGCAGACGGAAGCGAAATGATCGTGGGGCCTGTCCGACAGCGGACAGGCCCCACGACGTGCTCACCCACCGAGCGTACGACGCGCTCACCTGCCGAGGGCACGATGTCTCATCCGCGGAGGGACCGCCGGGGCCCCGCACAGCACAGGGCCCCGGAACCGGCGCAGGGGTCCCGGGGCCCGGTCTGAGGGGCGGCTGCGAGCAGCCCGCCCGTCGCGGCCGTCATACGCGCCGCAGTACGGCCACCACCTTGCCCAGGATGGTCGCGTCGTCACCCGGAATGGGCTCGTACGCCGAGTTGTGCGGGAGGAGCCAGACGTGGCCGTCCTCGCGCTTGAAGCGCTTGACGGTGGCCTCGCCGTCGAGCATCGCGGCGACGATGTCGCCGTTCTCGGCGACCGGCTGGCGCCGGACCGTGACCCAGTCGCCGTCACAGATCGCGGCCTCGATCATGGAGTCGCCGACGACCTTCAGGACGAACAGCTCTCCGTCGCCGACGAGCTGCCGGGGCAGCGGGAAGACGTCCTCGACCGACTCCTCGGCGAGGATCGGGCCACCGGCGGCGATCCGGCCGACCAGCGGCACGTACGACGCGGCGGGCTTGCCGGCGGTGTCGGTGGGCGTCACGGACGCGGCCTGGTCGGAGCCGCGGACCTCGTAGGCGCGCGGGCGGTGCGGGTCACGGCGCAGGAAGCCCTTGCGCTCCAGTGCCATCAGCTGGTGCGCCACGGAGGACGTGCTGGACAGGCCGACCGCCTGGCCGATCTCCCGCATCGACGGCGGGTAGCCGCGTCGCTGGACGGAGTCCCTGATGACCTCGATCACGCGGCGTTGCCGGTCCGTGAGTCCCGAGCTGTCGGCCCGGATGCCTGGAGGTCGGCCCGGCAGGGAGCGCTTGTGCCCCTCGGGATTCGTGGCTTCGTTCATCGCATGCACCGGCTCGAGTCGGCCCTGGGAGCGGTCCTGGGCAGTGATGGTGGCACTGTCTGCGGTGGTGGTCACGTCGGCCCCTCTCGATGGTCTCCCTGCTGCACAACGGTAGTTGCTTTCGAAAGGTTGCGCCAAACACACGTTCGAGTGAAAAACCGCGTTTCATCTGTCGTGATCACGGTTCTCGGTGTATGGCTAACGCGGTGCCGCGCGGACAAATGCGCCCATTGTTGTACTCTTCACCGCCGGGGAAGTGCCCTTGTGGGGTGAGCCCACAGTCTGCCATCCGGGGTCCCGTCAACCGGGCACCGGCCCCCGTACGCGCACGAGTCCTCCGTCATCTCCGCGCGGCGGCCACGCTATCTCCCCAAGGCGTCCGCACGGCCCGGTCGCGCGCGTGCGCTCCGCGCGGGCGACACGCGGCCTGTCCTGCGTCTCCGTGCCAATCCCCACATCTAGTGGTTGGATTGCGACAGTGGCCCAGAAGTTGTGGTCCCCCGGGTCATGGAGCCCGCCACGATCGCCTATGCTGGTGGCTGCTTCGAGGGGCCCGTGAGGCCTGCGAGGCCATTGAGTCTGCTGTGAGGAGGGTTGGAGTCCATGCACTGCCCCTTCTGCAGGCACCCCGACAGCCGCGTCGTCGACAGTCGTACGACCGACGACGGCACGTCGATCCGCAGGCGCCGCCAGTGTCCTGACTGCTCCCGTCGTTTCACGACGGTGGAGACGTGCTCGCTCATGGTGGTGAAGCGGTCCGGAGTCACCGAGCCATTCAGCCGTACCAAGGTCATCAACGGCGTGCGCAAGGCATGCCAGGGGCGGCCTGTCACCGAGGACGCGCTCGCCCAGCTCGGCCAGCGGGTCGAGGAGGCGGTGCGGGCCACCGGAAGTGCCGAGCTGACCACCCATGACGTGGGTCTGGCCATACTCGGCCCGCTGCAGGAGCTCGACCTCGTCGCCTATCTGCGCTTCGCGTCCGTCTACCGGGCGTTCGAATCGCTGGAGGACTTCGAGGCGGCGATCGCCGAACTCAGGGAGCAGACGGGACACCGCGCGGCGGGCGACGAGGATGCCGGCGCGGGGAGCCGGGAAGACGACTGCGGGTCGGGAGAGGCCGTACAGGTCCCCGAGCCCGCGGGTGCCGCCGACTGACCGAGGGGCCGGGTCCGGACGCGCGTTCCGGATCCGGCAGGTCGGCGGCGATCGAAGACCTGTTGCGGGCGGCAGTGAGAGGTGCCCGCAACATCAGACAGAACATCGTGCTCCGGGAACAATGGGGCACTTCAGGGCGTTTTCGCCCGTACAGGGAGGCGGCATGACAGAGACGGCGAGCGGTCCGGCACGAGGTTCCCGGGTAAAGGGTGCCAAGACCGGCAAGGGCCTGCGCATCGAGCGCATCCACACCACCCCAGGCGTGCACCCGTACGACGAGGTGACCTGGGAGCGCCGTGACGTCGTCATGACCAACTGGCGCGACGGCTCGGTCAACTTCGAGCAGCGTGGCGTCGAGTTCCCCGACTTCTGGTCGGTGAACGCGGTCAACATCGTCACCAGCAAGTACTTCCGCGGTGCCGTCGGCACCCCGCAGCGCGAGACCAGCCTCAAGCAGCTGATCGACCGCATCGTGAAGACGTACCGGAAGGCCGGTGAGGACTACAAGTACTTCGCCTCGCCCGCCGACGCCGAGATCTTCGAGCACGAGCTGGCGTACGCCCTCCTGCACCAGATCTTCAGCTTCAACAGCCCCGTGTGGTTCAACGTCGGCACCCCGCAGCCCCAGCAGGTCTCCGCCTGCTTCATCCTGTCCGTCGACGACTCCATGGAGTCGATCCTCGACTGGTACAAGGAAGAGGGCATGATCTTCAAGGGCGGCTCCGGCGCCGGCCTGAACCTCTCCCGCATCCGCTCCTCCAAGGAACTGCTGTCCTCGGGCGGCAACGCCTCCGGCCCGGTCTCCTTCATGCGCGGCGCCGACGCCTCCGCCGGAACGATCAAGTCCGGTGGTGCCACCCGCCGCGCGGCCAAGATGGTCATCCTCGACGTCGACCACCCCGACATCGAGGACTTCATCGAGACCAAGGTCAAGGAAGAGGAGAAGATCCGCGCCCTGCGCGACGCGGGCTTCGACATGGACCTGGGCGGCGACGACATCACGTCCGTCCAGTACCAGAACGCCAACAACTCGGTCCGCGTGAACGACGAGTTCATGAAGGCCGTCGAGAACGGCGAGAAGTTCGGCCTGCGGGCCCGCCTGACCGGCGAGGTCATCGAGGAGGTCGACGCCAAGGCCCTGTTCCGCAAGATGGCCGAGGCCGCCTGGGCGTGCGCCGACCCGGGCATCCAGTACGACGACACGATCAACCACTGGCACACCTGCCCGGAGTCCGGCCGGATCAACGGCTCGAACCCCTGCAGCGAGTACATGCACCTGGACAACACGTCCTGCAACCTGGCCTCGCTGAACCTGATGAAGTTCCTGAAGGACGACGGCAAGGGCAACCAGTCCTTCGAGGCCGAGCGGTTCCAGAAGGTCGTCGAGCTGGTCATCACCGCGATGGACATCTCGATCTGCTTCGCGGACTTCCCGACCGAGAAGATCGGCGAGAACACCCGTGCGTTCCGCCAGCTCGGCATCGGCTACGCCAACCTCGGCGCCCTGCTGATGGCCACCGGTCACGCGTACGACTCCGACGGCGGCCGCGCCCTCGCCGGTGCCGTCACCTCCCTCATGACCGGTACCGCCTACCGCCGCTCCGCGGAGCTGGCCGCGGTCGTCGGCCCGTACGACGGCTACGCCCGCAACGCCGACGCCCACAAGCGCGTCATGAAGCAGCACGCCGACGCCAACGACAAGGCCGTCCGCATGGACGACCTGGACACGCCGGTCTGGGCCGCCGCCACGGAGGCCTGGCAGGACGTGCTGCGCCTGGGCGAGAAGAACGGTTTCCGTAACTCGCAGGCGTCCGTCATCGCCCCGACCGGCACCATCGGTCTGGCGATGTCCTGCGACACCACCGGCCTCGAGCCCGACCTCGCGCTGGTCAAGTTCAAGAAGCTGGTCGGCGGCGGGTCGATGCAGATCGTGAACGGCACCGTCCCGCAGGCCCTGCGCCGCCTGGGCTACCAGGAGGAGCAGATCGAGGCGATCGTCGCCCACATCGCCGAGCACGGCAATGTGATCGACGCCCCCGGCCTCAAGCAGGAGCACTACGAGGTGTTCGACTGCGCGATGGGCGAGCGCGCCATCTCCCCGATGGGCCACGTCCGCATGATGGCCGCGATCCAGCCGTGGATCTCCGGCGCCCTGTCCAAGACGGTCAACATGCCGGAGACGGCGACCGTCGAGGAGGTCGAGGAGATCTACTTCGAGGCCTGGAAGATGGGCATCAAGGCCCTCGCCATCTACCGCGACAACTGCAAGGTCGGCCAGCCGCTGTCGGCCAAGAAGAAGGACGACGGCAAGAAGCCCGAGGCCAAGGTCGAGGAGGCCCCCGCCAAGGTCGAGAAGGTCGTCGAGTACCGCCCGGTCCGCAAGCGCCTCCCGAAGGGACGTCCCGGCATCACCACGTCCTTCACCGTCGGCGGCGCCGAGGGCTACATGACCGCCAACTCCTACCCGGACGACGGTCTCGGCGAGGTCTTCCTGAAGATGTCCAAGCAGGGCTCGACCCTCGCGGGCATGATGGACGCCTTCTCCATCGCGGTCTCCGTCGGCCTCCAGTACGGCGTGCCGCTGGAGACGTACGTCTCGAAGTTCACGAACATGCGCTTCGAGCCGGCCGGTATGACCGACGACCCGGACGTGCGGATGGCCCAGTCGATCGTCGACTACATCTTCCGCCGCCTGGCGCTGGACTTCCTGCCGTTCGAGACCCGCTCCGCGCTCGGCATCCACTCCGCCGAGGAGCGTCAGCGCCACCTGGAGACCGGTTCCTACGAGCCGCTGGACGACGAGGACGTCGACGTCGAGGGCCTGGCCCAGTCGGCGCCGCGCGCCCAGGAGCTCAAGGCCGTCGCCGCGCCGAAGGCGGAGGCCGAGGCGGCCAAGCCCGCCCCGAAGCAGGCCCACACCAGCGCCGAGCTGGTGGAGATGCAGCTGGGCATCCAGGCCGACGCCCCGCTGTGCTTCTCCTGCGGCACCAAGATGCAGCGGGCCGGATCCTGCTACATCTGCGAGGGCTGCGGATCGACCAGCGGCTGCAGCTGACCGCTGAGAGGTGAGTGAGGGGCGCCGGCGACCAGCCGGCGCCCCTCTTCACGTTCGCGAAGCAGCTACGGACATCAGTTGCAGAGATCGGCTACGGGATGGGCTGCGGAGATCCGCCCCAGGGAGATCAGGGTCGGCGGAGCGTGCCCATGATCCTCGCGAAGTCCGTGGGATCGTCCTCGAAGCCGGTCACCCCGGGATGGAAGTCCCACACGCCCGTCTCGTCCCGCCGGAACTCCGCGACCGTCGCCGCCGTGGCCCCGAGGACGCCGCCGAAGTCGTCCTGCGCGAGATCGGTGTACTCCTCGCGGACACGCAGCGCCGGGTTGACCACGCTCACGAAGGTGCGCCGCGCGGGACGCTGCTGGACGACGACACCGACCACCACGCGCGCGTAGCGGGGATCGAGCCGGTAGAGCTCCACGGTCAGCACCTCGTCCCAGCCGAAGCCCTTGCCGTCCTTGCTGTCCCGGTTGAGATAGACGGTGCCGTCGGGGGAGCGGCTGTCGAAGTGCACCACGTACGCCGGATCGCCGTACGGTTCGCTCGCCAGGTAGGTCGCCGCCACGATGTCGAGATCGGTGGGCGGCTGCCCCGCTGGGCTCGGGTCCCACTTCAGCGCGATCTCGGCCTTGCGGATGCCTTTGCTGATGCCGTTCACGAACGTCCCCCTTCCCCGATTGCCCGCAGCGCGAACTGCCGGGCGGTGACAGCAGGTTGCCCATCCTGCCACGCACGCCGGGGCGCCCGCGCGGGTTGGGTCCGCCGGAGGGCGACCTCCGCCACACCCCGTGGCCTTACCATGGCGCGGTGCTGGTCAAGTGGATTCGCTGCACCGTGGTGGACCGCCGGGGGTTCGAACGGGGACAGCGAAAGTGGGCGGGGCTGCTGGGTGAGCCGGGTTTCCGGGGACAGGGCGGGGGCTGGAGCCGTAGCCGGCCCTCGGTCGCCCATGTCTTCGCCTTCTGGGAGAGCCGGGCCTTCTACGACTCCTTCATGGCACGCTCCCACGACCGGCTGGCGGCGTCCCAGTCGGGCACCTTCAAGGACGCGCAGGTCAGGCTGTTCGATCATCGGTTCGACGTGAAGACCGGCTTCGAGCCGCGGTTCACGGACGCCGATCTCCTCAGGGTCGCCCTGTGCCGGGTCCACGAGGACCGCGTCGAGAACTTCACCCTGCAGCAGGAGAAAGTATGGAATCCGGCGATGGCCGGTTCGCCGGGCATGATCCGCGGCCTGTTCGCCGAGGCGCCCGGCAACGAGTTCATGATTCTGTCCATGTGGCGGTCGGCCGCCGAGCACGGAAAGTACCGCACCGAGCGCGTGGAGCGGCTGGCCCTGCGCGCCCAGACCGAGGCGGACGTCGCCGCGCTCACCGGCGACATCGTCGACCTGGAGCCGGCCTGGACGGTCTGACCGCGTGGCCGCATGGCTCCCTGACGGGGCTCCTGTGTGGTGGCTCGTTCCGGATCTGTGTGACGTACGCCGTACAGGACCGGTACGAGTGCTCGATCGGCCGTCACCCGATCTAGGGTTTTGGCATGGCACGACCACGGCGCATCGTCCTTGTCCGGCACGGCGAGTCAACGGGCAATGTTGATGACTCCGTGTACGAACGCGAACCCGATCATGCCCTGGCCCTGACGGAGCGGGGCTGGCGCCAGGCCGAGGAGACCGGCAAACGGCTGCGGGAACTGTTCGGGCGGGAACGGGTCAGTGTCTACGTCTCCCCTTACCGCCGTACGCACGAGACCCTGCGCGCCTTCCACCTCGACCCCGAGCTGATACGGGTGCGCGAGGAGCCCCGGCTGCGCGAGCAGGACTGGGGAAACTGGCAGGACCGCGACGACGTACGGCTCCAGAAGGCCTACCGGGACGCCTACGGCCACTTCTTCTACCGCTTCGCCCAGGGGGAGAGCGGCGCCGACGTGTACGACCGGGTGGGCAACTTCCTGGAGAGCCTCTTCCGCAGCTTCGAGGACCCCGATCACCCGCCGAACGTGCTGCTGGTGACCCATGGCCTGGCCATGCGCCTGTTCTGCATGCGCTGGTTCCACTGGACGGTCGCCGAGTTCGAATCGCTGGCGAATCCGGGGAACGGCGATATGCGCATGCTCGTTCTGGGGGACAACGGCAAGTACACGCTGGACCGGCCGTTCGAACGATGGCGAGATCCGGAGCCCTACGGGATCACCGGATAGAGTGGCAGGGCGATGACCGCTGACTCCTCTTCTAACGGGCGCCTGGAGCGCGCCCTGGCCAGCCTGCGCGGACTGGCGGTGGGGGACGCGCTGGGCTCCCAGTTCTTCGTTCCGGTGAACTACCCCCTGCTGAAACGACGGGAACTGCCGCCCGGCCCCTGGCAGTGGACCGACGACACCGAGATGGCATGTTCCATCGTCGCCGTCCTCGCCGCCCACCAACGCATCGACCAGGACGCCCTGGCCCACTCCTTCGCCCACCACCACGACTTCGACCGCGGCTACGGCCCCGCCGTGAACCGGTTGCTCCGCCTCGTCCGCGACGGCGGCGACTGGCGCGAGCTGGCCGCCGGGCTCTTCAACGGACAGGGGTCCTGGGGCAACGGCGCCGCGATGCGCATCGCGCCCCTGGGCGCCTGGTACGCGGACGACCCCGAGCAGGCGAGCCACCAGGCGGAGATCTCCGCCTACCCCACGCACCAGCACCGCGAGGCCGTCGTCGGCGCCATGGCCGTCGCCGCGGCTGCCTCGCTCGCCGCCGACCCCGCCGGCCCACCGTCCGGGGAGGCGCTGCTCGACGGCGTCATCGCCCTCGTCCCCAAGAGCGCGGTCGGGGCGGGGCTGCGCCGCGCCCGCGACATGCTCGACTACGGCGACGCGGCCACGGTCGCGGCGGTACTGGGCTGCGGGCGGCGGACGACGGCCCATGACACCGTGCCGTTCGCCCTCTGGTCCGCCGCGCGCTCGCTCGGCGACTACGAGCAGGCGTTCTGGACGACCGCGCAGGCCGGCGGTGACGTCGACACCACCTGCGCCATCGTGGGCGGGGTGATCGCCTCCGGTACGGCGGGGGCGCCGCCCGCCGAGTGGGTGGCGCGGACGGAGGCGCTGCCGGACTGGACTCCGTCGGCTGCCTGAGGGGCTGAGGCTCGCTCGGCGACTCGGGTGCGGTGGCGGTCCCGTTGTTCGCGGGGCGTACGGGACCAGGCGGTAGATCAGGCGCTGGAAACTCTCTGTGTATGCCGGGAACTCTCCGTGACCGGCCATGCGTTGTCGTGGTGTTCGCAGAGCGCGGGACCTGCTTCGCGGGACCGTGGAATGACATCGCTTCGGGGTGGCGCAGGGGGTGGGACATGGGAGTGTCGTGGGCGCCGGCGGCGTTGCTCGCCATGGCGGTCCTGTGCGGCGCAGCGGTGTTGGCGGCAGCGGGCCGGGGAGTGCGGATGGCCGGGTCCGTGTCCTCGTCGCCGGTGTCCCGGACGCGGTCCCGCCATCCGCAGCGGTTCGCGGACCGGACGGCCGGCCGCGGGCGTACCCCCGTGACGCCCTTCGGCCGGCCGGCGCCTCCGGTCCGCGATGTTCTCGGGTCAGCCGACCATGGGCCCCGCGCCGCCGGACAGAGCGTCCAGATCGCTCTTGCGGACGCGTATCACCAGCCAGGCCGTGACCAGCGCCAGCACCGCCATCGCCGCGGCCGGGACGAACGCCGTCGAGATGCCCTGGGTGAGCACCTCGTGCCCCCACGGCGTGGGCAGCTGATGGGTCTGCGCGAACTCGGCCTTCTGCTCCGGCGAGCTCTCGGCCATGAAGCCCGGCAGCTGCTTCTCCGCCTCGTCCTTGCTGGCCGTGCCGAACACGGTGGTGAGGATGGACAGCCCCAGCGAACCGCCGACCTGCTGAGTGGCGTTGAGAAGCCCCGACGCCGCGCCCGCCTCGTGCGAGGCGACACCGGCGACCGCGGTCACCGTCGCCGTCACGAAGTTCAGGCCCATGCCGAAGCCGAACACCAGCATCGGGCCGAGCACGCCGCCGGCGTAGGAGCTGTCGGGACTGATGAAGGTCTGCCAGACGAGTCCGACGACCACGAGCGCGGAGCCGGCCAGCATGAACGGCTTCGGACCGAGCACTGGCAGGAATCGCTGCGACAGACCCACGCCGATCACGATCGCGACCGTGACGGGCAGGAAGGCCAGACCCGCCTTGATCGGGCTGTAGCCCAGCACGTTCTGCACGAACAGCACGATGTAGAAGAACATGCCGAACATCGCCGCGGCCAGACTCAGCATGATCACGTAAGTGCCCGCGCGGTTGCGGTCGGTGAACATCCTCAGTGGGGTGATCGGCTCCTTGGCCCGCATCTCGGTGAGCACGAAGGCGATCAGCAGGACCACGGCGACACCGAAGGACGTGAGCGTCACGCTGTCCCGCCAGCCCTCCTCGGCCGCGCGGATGAAGCCGTAGACCAGGGAGGCCATGCCTACGGTCGAGGTGAGCGCGCCCGCGATGTCGAAGCGGCCGGGGTGCCGTTCGGACTCGTTGATGTAGAGCGGTGTGAGGACGGCGATCAGCACACCGATCGGGACGTTGACGAAGAGCACCCAGCGCCAGTCCAGCCACTCGGTGAGCATGCCGCCCGCCAGCAGGCCGATCGCGCCACCACCCGCGGAGACCGCGGCGAAGACGCCGAAGGCGCGGTTGCGTTCCGGTCCTTCGGCGAAGGTGGTGGTGATGAGGGCCAGCGAGGTCGGCGACGCGATCGCGCCGCCCACGCCCTGCAGGGCGCGTGCCGCGAGCAGCTGGCAGGGCTCCTGGGCGAGACCGCCCAGCAGCGAGGCGAAGGTGAAGAGCAGGATGCCGGCCGTGAAGACCCGGCGGCGGCCGAGGATGTCACCGGCGCGGGCACCGAGGAGCAGCAGACCGCCGAAGGTCAGGGTGTAGGCGCTGACCACCCAGGTGAGGTCGGTGGTGCTGAACTCGAGGGCGTCTTGAATATGCGGGAGCGCGATATTCACAATCGTCGCGTCGAGGACCACCATGAGCTGGCAGGCCGCGATGACGGTGAGCGCGATGCCGGGGCGGCCCTGCCGACGGGCCGCACCGGGGTTCTGATTTTTCGTCAACTGAGAGGTCGTCACTATGGGTCCCCCACGAGAACGTTAGTGAACGCTCGCGTTCACTGTCCCGTCCACGGTAGTGAGTCCCCGCTAGTGAACGCAAGCGTTCACTTAACTCGTCGCCGCGCGCTGTGCGCCTGGCGTCGTGTGCCGCGTGCCGCGTGCCGCGTGCCGCGTGCCGCGTGCCGCGTGCCGCGTGTCGCTCGTTGCGTGCTCGGCTGCTGCCGGGGCGATCGTCCCCTTCGCCCCCTCTGTCCTCGATTCCCGTTTTCTGTTGTTCGCTGGAGACATTCGGATGGTTACTTCGCGCTGGTCGGCCGCCCCCGCTCAGGCGGCCTCTCCCCGTCGGCGCGGCGCCGTGCTCGAACGCGCGATTCTCGATGCCGCGCTGGAGCAGCTCAGTACGGTCGGCTGGAGCGGCCTCACCATGGAAGGTGTTGCCGCCGGCGCCCAGACCGGCAAGGCCGCGGTCTACCGCCGCTGGCCCTCGAAGGAGGATCTGGTCGTCGACGCGCTCAAGGCGGGTCTGCCGCGGCTGGACGCGGCGGCCGATCTCGGGAGCGTGCGCGAGGATCTGCTGGCGCTGGTCCGGCGGGCTCGGGACGCGATGTACTCGCGGCCGGGTTTCGCCCTGCGTTCTGTCATTCACGAATGCGACACCACGCAGGCGGAGCGCTTCCATTCCGTGATCGTCGAGGGGGTCGTGGAGCCGACGATAAGGCTGCTGCGTGAGGTCATCGACCGTGGGATTCGCCGTGGTGAGGTCCGCGCGGACGCCGCCAACGGGTATGTCCTCGACGCTGTCCCGGCGATGATGATGTACCGGTCGAAGATGTGCGGCTGCGAATGGACCGACCGGGAGATCGAGGAGATGGTCGACCAGCTGATGATGCCGCTGCTCCGGCCGGCGGGGATGTGAGCGAGGCGCCCGGCCGCCCCGGTGCGGCTGGGGCAAACCGGGGTGTCGCGGCGGGTTCGTGGCGGCGTACGCTAAGGGCGCCATGCCGTACGAACCACCTACTCACACCGTCGAGCGCTCACTCCGCGCCACGACCGGAGCGAAGATCATTGCCGGTGTCGACGAGGTGGGGCGCGGCGCCTGGGCCGGCCCCGTCACCGTCTGCGCGGCGATCACCGGACTGCGCCGGCCTCCCGAGGGTCTGACCGACTCCAAGCTGCTGACCGTCAAGCGGCGCACCGCGCTCGCCGAGGAACTCCAGAAGTGGGTGACGTCGTACGCCCTCGGGCACGCGTCCCCGGAGGAGATCGACGACCTCGGAATGACGGCGGCGCTGCGGCTCGCCGCGGTGCGCGCTCTGGACGGCCTGCCGGTCCGTCCCGACGCCGTGATCCTCGACGGCAAGCACGACTATCTCGGTGCGCCCTGGAAGGTCCGGACCGTCATCAAGGGCGACCGGTCGTGCGTGGCGGTGGCGGCGGCGTCGGTGATCGCCAAGGTTCAGCGCGACAAAATGATGGCCGAACTGGGTGTCGAACATGCAGACTTCGGTTTCGCGGACAACGCCGGGTATCCGTCGCCCGTGCACAAGGCCGCACTGGAGGTGCGGGGCCCCACTCCGCACCACCGTTTGTCGTGGGCGTATCTTGATGCGCTGCCCCAGTGGCGGCACTTCAAGAAGGTCCGCAGCTGGGGGGACGGAAGCGTTCCGCAAATCGCGGGTCAGCTCGGCTTCGATTTCTGACGCCTTCCGGCGCACGTATGTGCGACCCACCCACGCGTGTCGCACCAATGTTTGATAAACATCAGGTCATGCCTCTCATCCCCGAGGAGCCTCAGATTCACGAGAGTGCCCAGGGTCCCCGCGCCACTCCGGCCAGTGGCCGTACCGCGCCGACCCCCCGCCCCGTACCCGGCCCCCGCCCCGCGGCCCCGCCGCGTCCTGGTCGTCCCGGCCCTCTCCGGCCCACCCCTCCGGTGCAGCGGACGCCGCGTGACGTGGCCGCGCCCAAGCCTGGGCCGGCTGCTCCCGCCGCCTCCGCCCCGACTTCGGCTCCGGCTCCGGCGAAGCCGCAGATCCAGCTGATCCCGGCTTCCGTCGAGGGAGCCCTCGACGCCGCCGAGGAGGCCGTGGACCTCCTGCTGGAATCCGGCCGCGCCCCCGGCGACGTGCTGGTGATCACCACCGGTGAGCCGCACCCGTGGGCCGCCCACGAGCTGTCGTTCGGTGAGGCCGCCTACTGGGCCCAGCACGACGCGCGCGACGACGTCTTCTACGCCGACGCCGCCGTCGCCGGACGTGCCGCCTCCCGCCCGGTGGTCGTCGTCGCCGTCAACGGCGGCACCGACACCGTGGTCGCCACCGCCCTGCCGCTGGCCCTGAGCCGCGCCGGTGCCCTGCTGATCGTCTGCGGTGACCCGCAGCAGATCAACGCGGTGCTGGGCGTCGGCGTCTGAGCGGGCTCGAGTAGTCCCCGGTCCCTGGCGGGCGAGGCCGCGTGGCCTCGTGACGGGCGCCGTCGTGACGGCACCCGCGCGACGCGGCGGTTTCGGCGTGCCCGGACGGCCGGGGTTGACGGTGTCGGCCGACGAGGACTCAGGACTCGGTGAATCGCGTCTGTCGTGGTGAGGCTCCGTGAGGTGCGGTGAGGCTCCGGGAGGTACGACGCCGAGGCGGTCGCGCGGGCTGACGCCTGCGTGCTCGCCGTTGCCTGCCGTATGACGGGTCCGGGCCACCGGGGAACTCCGGGCGGGGCGTGCGGATGGTCGTACGGCCGGCGGGGCCAACGTGGCCGGTTTGGTCTGGGGCCGCCCCAGTGTTGCGTGGAAACCCGCTGAGGACCGTGGCGGGTCGGACGGCGGTCCGGTATCGGGACGGCTGTCAGCGTGCCGCCGCGCGGCGGAGCACTTCCGAGGCGGCGCCACCGGTGCGCGGCGGTGGGGGTGGCGCCTCGGATATGGCGAAGGGTTCGGGCGCGGAATGCGCGCTCGGGCGGCGTCCGCCACGTCCCTCGCCGAGGACCTGCCAGCCGTCCCGGGTCAGGGTGATGTATGCGCCGCAGCGCAGTCCGTGCAGCGTGCAGGCGTCGCGCAGCCCCCACATCCAGGCTCCGTCCTCCTCCGTCCAACGCGCGTCGCCATCACGGCAGTAGAGCAACACGGCTGTGCGCACGGGGGTGCGGCGGCGCAGGTCGTGCGGGATCACCCGGCGCAGCTGGGCGAGGAGCGCGTTGCGGAACATCCAGCCATCGGCCGGGACCGGGCGGCGGACGAACGACGCGCTCGCGCGCAGCCGTTCGTCCGGGTCGAGCACGGCCACGATCGCGGTGGCCGGCTGCGGCCGGTGCCGCGCGTGCAGCCCGCTGACCACCTCACGCGGGTTGCGCAGAAGGGGGATGCCCGCGGCGGCCCACTCCGCCGGTTCGAGCATGCGGGCCACAGGGGTGGCGGATGCGGCGGACAGGCCGGCGGACGTCGACGTGGATGCCGCGGACGGAGCGAATCCGAAGGTCACGATCCTCCCTTCGGCTACGCGCCCACACTGCGGGCGGGGGTTGGATTCGGGGGAGCGCACACCGCAGCGGAGCCCTGCCTGATCACGGTCGAGCCGTGCGGGGAGCGGACTTCAATTCTTCCTGCCGAACCTGGAAGCGGCAACGAGCAATTGGTGCCACCAACCCTTATCGGGTGGTCCGTGGCTTATATCCCTACCCATCGGTCTGCCGGGCGACGCCCCAGGCCGACGATACGACGCTCACCCGCGTCCCCACAGCCACTCCGACCAGGTCACACGGACGGTTGGCGCGCCGCCGGGGCGGGCCGTGGGCACCGCGTCCGAGGCGCCGACGGTGCCGTGCCCGGCGTCAGCCCTGTACTGCCAGGACCAACGGCAGCACCCCTTGCGCACCCGCCTGCCGGAGCATGCGGGCCACGACCGCGAGGGTCCATCCCGTCTCCGTGAAGTCGTCCACGAGCAGCACGGGACCGCGGGCCTCCGTCAGCGCGACGGCGAGCGGGGGCGGCACGGTCAGCGCTCCGTCGAGGACCTTCAGCCGCTGCGCGCTGTTGCTCCGGGGGACCGGGCCGCTGTCCGCCGTGTACTCCACCGAGCCCAGCAGCGGCAGCCGGCCGACCCGCGCGATGTGCTCGCCCAGGGAGCCGATCAGCCGCGGCCGGGTACGGGAGGCGACGGTGACGACCCCGACCGGGCGCGGCTGGGCATCCGGTACCCCCGGCGCCCAGCCGCCGGGGCCCTTCGCCCAGTCCGCCAGCACGTCCACGACGGCCTTCGCCACGTCGTCCGGCACGGGACCGTCCGGCGCCTGCGGCGCGAACATCGGCCGCAGCCGGTTGCCCCAGCCGATGTCCGACAACCGGCCCAACGCCCGCCCGGGCGCGGCCTGTTCACCGGCCGGGATACGGCCCTTGAGGTCGAGGCCGATGGCCGGCAGGCCGGTCGGCCACATACGGCGGGGCTCCACCTCGACACCCGCCCGCCCGAGGTCGACGCGCGCGGCGTCCACGGCGGCCGCGGACGTGTCCGCGCTGAAGCGAGGGCCCGCACAGTTGTCGCAGCGGCCGCAGGGCTTGGCGCCCTCGTCGTCCAGCTGCCGCTGCAGGAACTCCATGCGGCAGCCGCTGGTCGAGGCGTACTCGCGCATCGCCTGCTGCTCGGCTTTCCGCTGCCGGGCCACCCAGGCGTACCGCTCGGTGTCGTACGTCCAGGGCCGCCCCGTCGCGAGCCAGCCGCCCTTGACCCGCCGTACCGCCCCGTCCACGTCCAAGACCTTGAGCATCGTCTCCAGACGGGAGCGGCGCAGCTCCACCAAGGGCTCCAGGGCGGGCAGGGACACCGGGCCGTCCGCGCGGGCGAGGACATCGAGGGTGCGGCGCACCAGGTCCTCCGACGGGAAGGCGAGCGAGGCGAAGTACTCCCAGATCGCCTCGTCCTCCTGGCCCGGAAGCAACAGGACCTCGGCGTGTGCGACGCCGCGTCCGGCGCGGCCGACCTGCTGGTAGTAGGCGATGGGGGAGGAGGGAGAGCCGAGGTGCACCACGAATCCGAGGTCCGGCTTGTCGAAGCCCATGCCCAGGGCGGACGTGGCGATCAGGGCCTTCACCTTGTTGGCGAGCAGGTCCTCCTCCGCTTGCTGCCGCTCGGCGTTCTCCGTCTTGCCGGTGTACGAGGCGACCGTGTGCCCCCGCTGCCGGAGGAAGGCGGTGACTTCCTCGGCGGCGGCCACAGTCAGCGTGTACACGATCCCCGAGCCCGGCAGTTCGTCGAGGTGGTCGGCGAGCCAGGCCATCCGGTGTGCGGCGTCCGGCAGTCGCAGCACGTTCAGGCTCAGGCTCTCGCGGTCGAGGGGGCCGCGCAGCACCAGTGCGTCCGAGGAGCCGCCGGTGCCGAGCTGGTCGGCGACATCCGCGGTCACTCGCGCGTTGGCCGTGGCGGTGGTGGCGAGGACCGGCACGCCCGCGGGAAGGTCGGCGAGCATGGTGCGCAGGCGGCGGTAGTCCGGGCGGAAGTCGTGACCCCAGTCGGAGATGCAGTGCGCCTCGTCCACGACGAGCAGCCCTGTCGCCGCCGCCAGCCGGGGCAGCACATGGTCGCGGAAGTCCGGGTTGTTCAGCCGCTCGGGGCTGACCAGCAGGACGTCGACCGCACCGGTTGCGATCTCCTCCTGGATGGCGTCCCACTCCTCCGTGTTCGAGGAGTTGATCGTGCGGGCGTGGATGCCCGCCCGCGCCGCGGACTCGACCTGGTTGCGCATGAGCGCGAGCAGCGGCGAGACGATGACGGTGGGACCGCTGCCGCGGGCGCGCAGCAGCGAGGTCGCCACGAAGTACACGGCCGACTTGCCCCATCCCGTGCGCTGCACGACCAGGGCCCGGCGTCGCTCGGCGACCAGCGCCTCGATGGCCCGCCACTGGTCCTCGCGCAGCCGTGCCGCGCCCGTGGCGTCCCCGACGAGGCGGGCGAGGACCGCGTCGGCCTCGGCTCGCAGATCCGCGTTGCTCGTGTGCTCCATGTCCTCCATCCAACAGGACGGCACTGACAAACGGGGTCCGGTGAGCGGGGAAGCGACCTCGGTGCCAGTGCGGGGGCCAGTGCGAGGAGCGGTCGTAAAGGTCCGGGTGACGTGTCCCTGATCGGAGTTATCCACAGCCTGAAGCGGAAGCTCGCAATTCGCGAGATCGTCTCCGCATGACGCATCACGGCGAAAACACCGGTTCCTTCGACAACGACGACATCACGGGACGGGAGGGACAGCTCGGCCCGGACACCGACCGCACCTCCGAGTGCGGCCGCACACCTGACAGCCTCCGCGCGCCCGTCACCGGCCAGACCCCCGACAGCCTCCGCGCACCCGTCACCGGCCAGACCCCCGACAGCCTCCGCGCACCCGTCACCGGCCAGACCCCCGACAGCCTCCACACCCCCGTCACCGGCCAGACCCCGGACAGTCTCCGCATGCCCGTCACCGGCCACACCCCCGACGCCGCCCCGCAGGTCACGGCGTCCACCGACGCCGGCGTCCTCACCGGACAGCTCGACACCCACCAGGTCACCCTGCGCACCCCGGCCGAACTGGCGGACGCGCTGCCGTATCTGCTCGGATACCGCCCCGAGGACAGCGTGGTGCTCGTCGCCCTGCACGACTGGGGCGGACGCGGCAGGTTCGGCGGCCGGGCCCGGCTGGGCATCCCGGCCAACCCCGACGACTGGAAAGCGGTCGCGAGGGAACTGACGCGCGGCCTGGTGACCGGCAGCGCCCGCCGCCGCGGCCGACCGGAGCGGATGGTGGCTTACCTCTGCCAGGAGCCGGGCGCCGGCGAGACCGGCCGGCAGGTCATGGAACGGCTCCGGCCGCTCGCCGCGGAACTGGAGAAGCAGTGCAGCTCGGCCGGCGCGCCGATCGTCGAGGCCCTGTGCATCTCGGGCGGACGCTTCTGGTCGTACTGCTGCGACAAGGGCTGCTGCCCGGCCGAGGGTGAGCCGATGGGCCTGCCCGGCACCTCGGTGCTGGCGGCAGCCGCCACCTACGCCGGGATCCAGGTGCGCGGCAGCCTGCGCGAACTGCGTGCCCGGCTCCTGCCCTGGGAGACCGCCGCCGCCCTGGCACAGGAGGTCGCGCTGGACGCCGCGGGCATGGCGCTCGTCCCCAGGATCCTCGACGGCACCGGCCGCGCCGAGGTGAGGGACGAGACGATCGCGCTGGCGGAGCGGCTCATCGGACGACTGGCCGCGGCCCCTCCGGTGACCGGAGCCCTCCTGCAGGACCTGCGCGACGACGAACTGATCGGCCACGACGAAGCCGCCGCCCTGATCCTCGGCCTCCAGGACCGCATCACCCGTGACCGCGCGGCGGAGTGGATGGAGGGCGACGAGGCCGGACCCGCCCTGCGGCTCTGGCGGTCACTGGCCCGCCGCTGCGTCGGCCCCTACGGCGAACACGCCGCCGCACCTCTCACCCTCGCCGGCTGGGTCGCCTGGTCGACCGGCGACGAACTCGAAGCGCGCGAGGCCCTGGCCATGGCCCTGGGCGCGGACTCCGACTACCTCTTCGCCCGCCTGCTCCACCAAGCGATCAACGAGGGACTCGACCCCGAGTCGGTCCGCCGCTGCCTGCGCGCGGAGCGGGACGACCGGGTGACCGGCACGGGCGAGGACCAGCCGGTGACGGAAGCGCCTGACGACGCCCGGCACGGAGACCACTCCCAGTCCCCGGACGGCAGCGCGTCCCCGCTCACACCGCCGCAGGCCACACCTGTGCGCCGCCGTGGACTGACGCGGGCGCTCCCGTCGGGAAGGAGGACGACGCGCGACGCGGCCAAGAGGGCGTCGAGGTCACGCAGCACGACAGCCGGCACGCACCCGGGCGCGGGACGGATCGGCGGCACCCGGCCGCGCTCCGCGGACGGCCCGGCACGGCGGCGGGTCAACTGTGCGGAAGGCCCGCAGCCCGGCACCGGACCCGGACCCGGCACGGGGGCGACCGGCAGCGGCGGAACGCAGGAGGACACGTGAGCGCACGGGTGCGGCGCTGGTGCCGCCGGCTGGCGACCACCGTCCGGGGACGGTCGGCGCGCCATCCGCGGACGACCAGGGGAGCGGCCCGCCTCCCGCACCACCATTCGATGACGCGGGTTGATCCCGGCCGTGACCCCGACGAGTCCCGTTCCGTTCACCTGAGTGGCGGAACGCCTGTACAGGCCGTGTCGCCGCACCACCCCTGTCCTGCCGGAAACCCTCAACCGGCGCCGGCCTCACCCGAGGCGTACAGCGCGCAGAGGAAGTCGCTCGCGATGCACCAGCCGACTCCACCCCGGCCCGACGCTCTCCGTGAGCCCTCGGCATGGGGTGCCACCCGCCGCGACCGCGCGGCCACCCGGGACACAGAACGGATCACTTCGCCTGGTGGGTGGAGAGACCAGCTGGTGCCGGCGACGGCTGAGGGCCGGGCCCGGCACGGAATCCTGCAAGCACGTGGGCGCTCCGAGACGGAGAGAGGGGACTCGAGGGCCGGTGCGCGCGGCAGCGCCAGGGCGGACGCGGGGGCCGTCCCCGGCGGGCAGGTGCCCCGCCCCGGCACGGCCGCCGCCCCGACCGTCGCCCCGGCGGCCGCCTCCGCACCGCCACCGCCCTCACGCCACCCCGGACAACTTCCCCCCACCCACACCGCCCTGATCTGCGTCGCCCTGCCAGGCCTCGCCGTCTCCACGGAATCGGGCCAGTTGACCGGCCGAGGCCTGGAAGGGATCTACCGCGCGGGTCGGCGTCTGCTCTCCCGCTGCCAGGTCCGGGTCGCCGGGCGGGAGCCGCTCGCCGTGCAGGCCCGGATGACCGGAGCGGACCAGGCCCGCTTCGTGGGCACACTGCGCGTGTCCCCGCAGGCCGGGCCGGACCCGGACGTCGTCGTCGAGCGCGTCCGGCACGCGGACGGCACGGAGCGGATCACTCTCCGCAGCGCCGCTCCCCGGCCCCTGCGCCTGCCCGTGGAGGTGGCGCTGGGCACCGACCTGGCCGCGCTCGGGGCGATCGCCTCCGGCACCCCCGGCCCGGAAGTGCCCGCCAGCGTCCACGACTCCGGTCTGCGCTGGGCCGGCCCCACCGGCTCGTCGTCCGTCTCCGCCGAGCCACCACCGCCGACGCGCTGGCCTCCGCCGGGCTGCTGCGCTGGGAGTTCGAGCTGCCCCCCGGAGGCAGCGCGAGCCTCGTACTGCGCGTACGCCTGGACGGGGCGGCACCGCTGCGGGCCGTGGGCCGCGCGGTCACCAGCCCTCTCGCTCCCGCGGGCGCGACGGGCGACGACCCCCGCGTCACGGCGCTCCTGCGAAGCAGCGTCGAAGACCTCCAGGCCCTGCTGCTGCGCGACCCCGAGCACCCCGCCGACACGCATGCCGCGGCCGGTGCGCCCTGGCGCTGCGGCCCGGCGCCCGCCGAAGCGCTCGCCGCCGCCCGGATGGCGCTCCCCCTCGGTACCAGGCTCGCGGCCGGCACGCTGCGCATCCTCGCCCGCACCCAGCTCGGCGGCCCAGGCCCCCAGGCGGGCCTGATCCCCGGGCCGCGCCGGGACGCCGGAACCCACCTGCCGCCGGGCTGCACCGCCACCGAGGCCACCCTGCTCTTCCCCGTGCTCCTCGCGGAAGCCCGCCGCTGGGGCCTGCCGGACCATGAGACGGAGGAGCTGCTGCCGGCCGCCGAGCGCTGTCTGACCTGGCTGCGGACGTCCGTGGGCGACGGCGTGTACCTGTGCGACCCGCAGCCGGGCGGCCCTGACCGCTGCGAGACACAGGCCCACGCGCACCGGGCCGCCCTGCTCGGCGCCGATCTGCTCGACGCGTGCGGCAGACCCGGAGGCGCCGGACTGCGGGAGTGGGCACGCGCCCTTCGATCGGCGTTCCGGAAGGACTTCTGGATCGACGCCGCCGGCGGCGGTCGACCGGCGGCCGCCCGGACACCGGAGGGCCGCCCGGTCCCGTTCCTCGGGGCGACCGCGGCACACCTCCTGGACACCGGACTGCTCGGCGGCGGCGAGCACGCCCCCGGCCTGCTCGACCGCGTCCAGACCGAACAACTCGCCCGGCTGCTCGGCAGCCCCGCGATGGACTCCGGCTGGGGACTGCGCACACTCGGCACCAAGGAACCCGGCCACAATCCGTTCGGCCACCGCAGCGGCGCCGTACGAGTCCACGAGACGGCGGTCGCGATCGCCGGACTGGCCGCCGCCGGGTACGAGAAGGAGGCGACCTCCCTGCTGCGCGGCGTCCTGGCGGCCGCGGACGCCTTCGGCCACCGGCTGCCCGAGATGTACGCGGGGGAGCGGCGCACCGAAGGCGGCGCGCCGCTGCCCCACCCCGCCGCCTGCCGCCCCGCCGCCACCGCAGCGGCCGCCGGGATTCTGCTGCTGACCACCCTCGCCGGCATCCGCCCCGACGCCCCGGCCCGCACGGTCACCCTGCGGCCCGTACGCACCGCCCCCCTCGGTGAGCTCTGCCTGACCGGGCTACGAGTCGCCGACGCGCCCTTCTCGGTACGGGTGAGCCGCCTGGGCCTCGCCATGGTCGAGGAGGCCGCCGACGGACTGCAACTGGGGGTGTGACACGACGACCGACGTCCCGCCGCGCTCGCCGAGCAGGGGCCGGCGCCGGACGGAGCGCAGGTAAGGACCCGGCCATGAGCCACCACGGTCCGGCGAAGCGACCGGCGAAGGGAGTGTTTATCGTCAGGCAGACGACTATGATCGCGGCATGCCCTACGACCCGTCAGCCTTTCCGCCCTTCGCCGTCACCGTGGACCTGGTCGTGCTGACCGTGCGCCGCCATGCCCTGTGCGCGCTGGCGGTCCGCCGGGGCGAGCCGCCGTTCCAGGGGCGCTGGGCGCTGCCCGGCGGCTTCGTACGGGCCGACGAGGACCTGGCGCAGGCGGCGGCACGCGAACTGGCCGAGGAGACCGGACTGCGCGTCCACGACCCCGCGGCCCCGGCCCAGGACAACGGCGCCCACCTGGAACAGCTGGCGACCTACGGCGACCCCAAGCGCGACCCGCGCATGCGGGTGGTCAGCGTCGCCCACCTCGCTCTCGCCCCCGACCTGCCCGCACCCCGCGCGGGCGGCGACGCCAGCAACGCCCGCTGGGCGCCGGTCGAGGAACTCCTCCAGCAGGGCGGGTACGGACGCGACGGCGAACCCCTGGCACCGCTCGCCTTCGACCACGCGCAGATCCTCGCCGACGGGGTCGAACGCGCCCGCTCCAAGATCGAATACTCCTCACTGGCCACCGCGTTCTGCCCACCCGAGTTCACCGTCGGAGAACTGCGCCGCGTCTACGAGGCGGTGTGGGGCGTGGCGCTCGACCCGCGCAACTTCCACCGCAAGGTGACGGGCACACCCGGCTTCCTCGTCCCCACCGGCGGCACCACCACCCGCCAGGGCGGACGCCCCGCCCAGCTCTTCCGCGCCGGCGGAGCCACCCTCCTCAACCCGCCGATGCTGCGCCCCGAAGTCTGAGCGGCTCGCGACCGACTGCTGAGCCGAGCTCCGGCGGCGGACGGACCGGAACCGGAAACCGAGTCCGGAGGTTCTCGACCGCGAACGGGCCGTTCGATGTCCGGAAAACCGTATATGGCGCGCTAAATTGCTGCAGGTGATCCAGGCCTTCGGACTGACCAGCAACCCCCGCAAGGACCTTCCGCCCGTCGTCGACGACGTCTCCTTCGACGCGCGCGCGGGACACGTCACCGCACTGCTCGGCGCCGCCGGCACGGGCAAGACGACGGTGCTCAGGCTCATGCTCGAACTCCAACAGGGCCGTGGCCTCACGCACTTCCGCGGGCGCCCACTGCACCGCATCGCCCACCCCTCGCGCGAAGTGGGCGTACTCCTGGGCGATGTGCCCGGCCACCCGAAGCGCACCGTCCGCGGACACCTGCGCATGCTGTGCGCCGCCGCCGGAGTTCCCGTCATGCGGGCCGACGAAGTCCTCGAAGCGGTCGGTCTCGTCGGCCTGCGCGACGAACGTCTCGGCACCCTCTCCCGAGGCATGGACCGCCGCCTCGGACTGGCCTGCGCCCTGCTCGCCGACCCCCACACCCTCGTCCTCGACGACCCCACCGGCGGACTCACCGCACGGGAGAGCCGCTGGCTCCACGGCATGCTGCGCGCCCACACCGCGCACGGCGGCACCGTCCTGATCACCACAGCCGACCCCAAGGAGGCCGCCCGCGTCGCCGACCGGGTCGTCACCCTCGACGCCGGCAGAGTCGTCGCCGACCAGGACGCGGCCGACTTCGCACGCACCCGGCTGCGCCCGCGCGTCGCCGTCCGCACCCCGCACGCCGCCCGCCTCGCCGCCGCCCTCAGCAAGGAGGCCCGCACCGAACGGCGCTCCGTGGAAGTCGTACGCGAGGGCGGCAACCGGCTGTTCGTCTACGGCAGTACATGCGCCGACGTGGGCGACACGGCCTTCCGGCACGGCATCCTCGTCCACCAACTCGCGGACGAGGTGGGCGACATGGGGCCAGGCGCCGTGGAGCCCCCGCTGACCCCCGAGCCGGCCTCGCCCGTGCCCGCCCCCGAGCCGGCCTCGCCCACCCCCGCGTCGGCCCCGGCTGCCCAGGAGCCGCTCAAGCACGTGCCCGAGCCGACAGTCCCCGAGCCCGAAACGATCCCGCCCGATACGGTCCCGTCCACGCCCGAAGCGGCCTCAGGCCGCCTCCCCACACAGACCGGCCCCGAGGACGCGGACAGAGCGGCCGATGCGGAGCCCTCAGGGAACCGTGACACGGCGGAACCCACGCCTCCGGACCCCGCCCCCCACCATTCGACAACAGCCGAGACGAGGACCGCCGACACGGCACCCCCGGACTCGGCGCCCGCCGGCACCGCTCCCGCCGAACAGCCTTCGACACCCGCCGACCACACCGCAGACACCGAACCCCTCACGAAGATGCCCGCCCCTCCCCCCTCCCCCTTCCCCCCACCCCTCCCCACCCCACCCTCCACACCCACCCCCCGCCCCGCCCACCCCTCCACCACCTCCCTTCCCGACCTCCCACCCCCCATCTCCGTCCGCCCCGCCCCCAGCCCCCTGCGGCCGCTCCGCTACGAGCTGCGGCGGGCCACCGGGGTCGGTGTCGGGTTCCTCACGGGGGCCGCCGTGCTGGTGATCTCGGCGTTCACCGCTGTGGTGGCGGCCCGTGTCGGGCACACCCCGCAGGCGCGGCTGCTCGCCGCCTGGCCGCGAGAGCTGCCGCTGCCGCCCGCGGCGCTGGGGGCGGGGTTGCTGGGGGCGCTGGCGTTCGGGGACGAGTTCCGCCACCCCGCGCTGGCGGCGGATCGCGGGACCGTGCCCCGCCGGCTGGGGCTGCTGGCCGCGAAGCTGCTCGTCTCGGCGGTCACCGGGCTGGTGCTGGCGGTGCTGACCGTGGGGTGTGACGCGGAGGTGCTGTATCTGTTCTACGGACGGGAGGTCGCGAGGGTTCCCGCGGAGTGGCTTTCGCTCGGCGTGAGTTGGGTGGGGCTGGTGATCGGCTGTGCGTGGGCCGGGGTGCTGGCGGCCGGGGTGTTCCGGTCCACCTCGGGCGGGCTCGCCGCGGTGCTCGCGGTGCCGGTGGTGGTCGTACCGGCCGTGGAGAAGGTGCTGGCGGGGCCGTCCGTGCGGAGTGCGGCGGGGTTTCCGCTGCGGTTGCGGGAGCTGCTGCTCGCGCAGTGGCCTTTCGGTGGCGAACGGTATCTGGCCGGACTGGCCCGCGTGATCGGTCAACCCGTGGGCAGTGCGCTGGCGTTGTCGCTGGCCGCCCTGGTGTGCGCGTACCTGCTGACGACCCTGCGGAGCAGGGTCAGGTGACAACTGTCCGCGCGCTTCCGGTCACGCTCGTGCACAACTCCCTCGCAGAAAGCCCGTTTCTTTTCGATAAGGCGTCAATTTCGGCGGGGTGAGCGATCACCCTTTCGTGTGCTTTTCACCAAAGACCTCAAGGGAGTTGAGGACGGCGCCGACAAAGGATCCGTGAGTACCCTTGCGCACACCATGATGACCCCCGCCCGCTCCGCAGACTCCGGCCTCGCCGGCCCGGGCGACCTCGACCGCTACCCCTACGCAGAGCCCGCCGCCGCGGACCGCGTCGGGGCCCCCGCCTGGGAGGGCACGGAGCCCGAGCTGGGCCGGGTGGGCCGGCGCGCCGCGGGCAGCCGCGGACGCGGCCTGCACGGCCAACTCGTCCAGCAGCTCGGCCAGATGATCGTCTCCGGCGACCTGGGTGCCGACCGCCCGCTGGTGCCGGAGGAGATCGGCCAGCGGTTCGAGGTGTCCCGCACCGTCGTCCGTGAGTCACTGCGTGTCCTGGAGGCCAAAGGCCTGGTCAGCGCCCGCCCCAACGTCGGCACGCGGGTGCGGCCCGTCAGCGACTGGAACCTCCTCGACCCGGACATCATCGAGTGGCGGGCCTTCGGGCCGCAGCGGGACGACCAGCGCCGGGAGCTCAGCGAGCTGCGCTGGACGATCGAGCCGCTCGCCGCGCGGCTGGCGGCCGGGCACGGCCGCGAGGACGTCCAGCAGCGGCTGTCCGACATGGTCGAGATCATGGGCCACGCCATGGGGCAGGGCGACGCGCTCACCTTCTCCCGCGCGGACACCGAGTTCCACTCGCTGCTCATCCAGGTCGCCGGCAACCGCATGCTGGAGCACCTGTCCGGCATCGTCTCGGCGGCCCTCCAGGTGTCCGGCGGCCCCGTCACGGGCTGTGACCGGCCGAACGAGGCGAGCCTGGCCCACCACGGCCGGATCGTCGCCGCCCTCGCCGCAGGGGACGGCGCCGCGGCCGAGGCGGCCATGCGCCAACTGCTCACCGTCCATCCGGAGGTGGAGCGGGTGGTTCCCGCGCCGCGCGAGCACTGAGCGACACCGCGGACGTCGCGGCCGGAGGGCTTTCCCCTTCCCTCTCTCCGGCGTCGCCCGGCCGGGCGAGCCGCGTGCCGTCGGACCCCGCAGGATCCTTGGGGATCTGCGGGGTCCGACGGCGCGACGGGCGCCGATCGGACCGCGAGTGACCTAGTCTGCCCACTTCTGACCGCTTTTGAGTGCTTACGGGGTGTGACTCGGGCCACGCAGATTGGGCGTAACGCTCGTGGAAACAACGCGATGACCTAAGAGGTGACAGCCGCGGAGGGAATACGGACGCCGTTCAAGGCGCTGTGCATCTTCCCGGCCCCCGCCCGCGCCGTCGGCCCATCCCCAAGCCGGCGGTCGGCTCCTGTCCGCAGTGGACGGGGCCGGAAGTCGTTTTCCAACGTTCCGAGAGGTTGTTCGTGTCGGCCAGCACATCCCGTACGCTCCCGCCGGAGATCGCCGAGTCCGTCTCTGTCATGGCGCTCATCGAGCGGGGAAAGGCTGAGGGGCAGATCGCCGGCGATGACGTGCGTCGGGCCTTCGAAGCTGACCAGATTCCGGCCACTCAGTGGAAGAACGTACTGCGCAGCCTCAATCAGATCCTCGAGGAAGAGGGTGTGACGCTGATGGTCAGTGCCGCAGAACCCAAGCGCACCCGAAAGAGCGTCGCAGCGAAGAGCCCGGCCAAGCGCACCGCCACCAAGACGGTGGCGGCGAAGACGGTGACCACCCGGAAGGCCACCGCCTCCACCGCCGCACCGGCCGCGCCCGCCGACCCCGCCGTCGATCCCGCCGAGGAAGCCGCGCCCGCCAAGAAGGCAGCTGCCAAGAAGACGACCGCCAAGAAGGCGGCCGCGAAGAAGACCACCGCCAAGAAGACGGTGGCCAAGAAGACCACCGCCAAGAAGGACGACGTCGAGCTGCTCGACGAGGAAGTCCTCGAGGACACCAAGGTCGCCGACGAGCCCGAGGGCGCCGAGAGCGCCGGTTTCGTGCTCTCCGACGAGGACGAGGACGACGCCCCCGCGCAGCAGGTCGCCGCGGCCGGCGCCACCGCCGACCCCGTCAAGGACTACCTCAAGCAGATCGGCAAGGTCCCCCTGCTCAACGCCGAGCAGGAGGTCGAGCTGGCCAAGCGCATCGAGGCGGGCCTGTTCGCCGAGGACAAGCTGGCCAACGCCGACAAGCTCGCCCCGAAGCTCAAGCGTGAGCTGGAGATCATCGCCGAGGACGGCCGCCGCGCCAAGAACCACCTGCTGGAGGCCAACCTCCGCCTCGTGGTCTCCCTGGCCAAGCGCTACACCGGCCGCGGCATGCTCTTCCTGGACCTCATCCAGGAGGGCAACCTCGGTCTGATCCGCGCGGTCGAGAAGTTCGACTACACCAAGGGCTACAAGTTCTCCACGTACGCCACCTGGTGGATCCGTCAGGCGATCACCCGCGCGATGGCCGACCAGGCCCGCACCATCCGTATCCCGGTGCACATGGTCGAGGTCATCAACAAGCTCGCGCGCGTGCAGCGCCAGATGCTCCAGGACCTGGGCCGTGAGCCCACCCCGGAGGAGCTGGCCAAGGAGCTCGACATGACCCCGGAGAAGGTCATCGAGGTCCAGAAGTACGGCCGCGAGCCCATCTCGCTGCACACCCCGCTCGGCGAGGACGGCGACAGCGAGTTCGGTGACCTCATCGAGGACTCCGAGGCCGTCGTCCCGGCCGACGCCGTCAGCTTCACGCTCCTCCAGGAGCAGCTGCACTCCGTGCTCGACACCCTCTCCGAGCGCGAGGCGGGCGTCGTCTCCATGCGTTTCGGTCTCACCGACGGTCAGCCGAAGACCCTCGACGAGATCGGCAAGGTGTACGGCGTGACGCGTGAGCGTATCCGCCAGATCGAGTCCAAGACCATGTCGAAGCTGCGTCACCCGTCGCGTTCGCAGGTGCTGCGCGACTACCTCGACTAGGTCGCGGTCGTACGACAGCGAAGGCCCGGTCACCGCATCAGCGGGGCCGGGCCTTCATGCGAGCGGGTGCGGGCCGCGCCGCTCTGGATCACTCTGGGTGTTCCACGAACGTCACAGAGTGAGGAGTTCGCATGCCTCGCCTCCTTGTCCTGGCGCTGGCCCGACCGTTGGCCTTGGTGGCAGCCGCTGCCGCGATACCGCTGGCACCGCTCGCCTACGCCGCGCCCGCCGCGGCGGACGGCATAGTCGTGGGCGGCTTCCCGGTCGACGTCTCCCAGGCCCCGTGGACGGTGGCGCTCTCCAGCCGTGACCGGTTCGGGCGTACGCGATCCGGGCAGTTCTGCGGCGGAGTGGCGATCGCCCCGACCGCCGTGCTCACGGCCGCCCACTGCCTCGACAAGGACGTCCTCGGGGCGCCGCCGGACCAGGTGCGCGACCTGAAGGTCATCGCCGGCCGCACGGACCTGCGCACCGACCAGGGGCATGAGATCGCGGTGCGCGAGAGCTGGGTGAACCCGCACTACGACGACGCGACCAACGCGGGGGACTTCGCGGTGCTCACCCTCGCCGAGCCGCTGCCGCAGAACGCGATCATCGCGATGGCCGGCACCGGGGACCCGGCGTACACCGCGGGCACGGGGGCCCTGGTCTACGGCTGGGGCGATGTCTCGGGGGCCGGGGACTACGCGGACGGGCTGCGTGCCGCGCGGGTACAGGTGCTGCCCGACGCCCTGTGTGAGCGGGCGTATCCGAGCGGCGGTGACGGCGCCTATATCGCCTCGGCCATGGTGTGCGCCGGGGAGTGGCAGGGCGGCCGGGACGCCTGTCAGGGGGACAGTGGAGGGCCGCTGGTGGCCCAGGGCCGTCTCATCGGACTGGTCTCCTGGGGGAACGGCTGCGCGCGGCCCAGCAATCCGGGCGTCTACACCCGGATCTCCGACATGCTCCGCAAGCTGGGCTGGGAGCGCCCGCGCGGTGGCGCCGCGTGACGGCCTCCCGCGCGGGCCGTGTCACGGGGGCGCGCAGAACCACCGACGAACTCTGAGGCCCCGGCCCGGCGGGACGACATGCAGCAGGACGACGGGCGGCCGATCCTGGGTGCAGGATCGGCCGCCCGTTCACCGGCCTGTGCCGGAGCTGGCTCGTCGTGTACGCGAGATGTCAGCGATCTTCGTCGGAGGCGTTGTTGGGAACGGACGTCAGCCGCTCCGTCTCGTCCTGTATCTCAGCGGCGATCTTCTTGAGTTCCGGCTCGAACTTGCGACCGTGGTGGGCGCAGAAGAGCAGTTCTCCGCCGCTGAGCAGCACAACGCGCAGGTATGCCTGGGCGCCGCAGCGGTCGCAGCGATCAGCGGCCGTCAGCGGGCTCGCGGGGGTCAGAACAGTAGTCACGTCGCCTCTTCTCTAGCTCGACGAGCTGTCGTACCAGGGTCAACATCCAACCAGCCCCAAAACGTTCCCGCTCGCGGCTTTTCCTCGAAAGATTTTTTTCGAGGCGGCTGGCTGCTGCCGGTTGGCGGCGAATGTGCCGTAGTGCGTGTCTGTGTGTCGTACGGTTTCGCGCTGTCGTATCGGTCTTGTCCTCCCGGCGGGGTTGCCGGTTGTTCATGAGGACGTGCCCGGAGCCTAAATGGTTCATGCCTCCAAGGGAACGTGATATGTACTTCACCCCATCGAGGGATCGAACACCCATGCGATCGTGGACTAGTCTGCGTTCATGACGAGGGTGGCGTTACAACGGCTCTACCAGGCCTCGGTACCCTCTGAGCGGCAACCGAAGCCGTGGCCTTACCCCGATGGGCCCCATCTGAAATTCAGCGAGGAGCGAACCGCGTGACCGCCGAGACGTCCGTGCCGTCCACAGCGCTGCTGGCAGGAGCAGACCGGGACGGTTCCAACTACACCGCGCGGCACCTGCTCGTCCTGGAGGGGCTGGAGGCCGTCCGCAAGCGCCCGGGCATGTACATCGGCTCGACCGACAGCCGCGGCCTGATGCACTGCCTCTGGGAGATCATCGACAACTCCGTCGATGAGGCCCTGGGCGGCTACTGCGACCACATCGAGGTGATCCTCCACGACGACGGCTCGGTCGAGGTGCGCGACAACGGCCGCGGCATCCCGGTCGACGTCGAGCCCAAGACCGGTCTGTCCGGTGTCGAGGTCGTGATGACCAAGCTGCACGCCGGCGGCAAGTTCGGCGGCGGCTCCTACGCGGCCTCCGGCGGTCTGCACGGCGTCGGCGCCTCCGTGGTGAACGCGCTGTCCGCGCGGCTGGACGTCGAGGTCGACCGCGCGGGCCACACCCACGCGATCAGCTTCCGGCGCGGCGTCCCCGGCGCCTTCGCCGGAAACGGGCCGGACGCCAAGTTCGAGGCCAAGAGCGGCCTGCGCAAGGCGAAGAGGATCCCCAAGACCCGCACCGGCACCCGCGTGCGCTACTGGGCCGACCGCCAGATCTTCCTCAAGGACGCCAAGCTCTCCCTGGAGAACCTGCACCAGCGCGCCCGTCAGACCGCCTTCCTGGTGCCCGGCCTGACCATCGTCGTCCGCGACGAGTACGGCCTCGGCGAGGGCGGCAGCAAGGGCGAGGAGTCGTTCCGCTTCGACGGCGGCATCAGCGAGTTCTGCGAGTTCCTGGCGTCCGACAAGCCGATCTGCGACGTACTCCGCTTCACCGGCCAGGGCACCTTCAAGGAAACCGTCCCGGTCCTCGACGAGCACGGCCAGATGACGCCCACCGAGGTCACCCGCGAGCTCGGCGTCGACGTCGCCCTGCGCTGGGGCACCGGCTACGAGACGACCGTGAAGTCGTTCGTCAACATCATCGCCACCCCCAAGGGCGGCACCCACGTCGCCGGCTTCGAGCAGGCGGTCGCCAAGACGATGAACGAGGTGCTGCGCGCCAAGAAGCTGCTGCGCGTCGCCGAGGACGACATCGTCAAGGACGACGCCCTCGAAGGGCTGACCGCGGTCGTCACCGTACGGCTCGCCGAGCCGCAGTTCGAGGGGCAGACCAAGGAGGTGCTCGGCACCTCCGCGGCCCGCCGGATCGTGAACAACGTGGTGTCCAAGGAACTGAAGGCGTTCCTGACGGCCACGAAGCGTGACGCCGCGCAGCAGGCCCGCGTGGTCATGGAAAAGGTCGTCGCCGCCGCGCGGACCCGCATCGCCGCCCGCCAGCACAAGGACGCGCAGCGCCGCAAGACGGCCCTGGAGTCCTCCTCGCTGCCCGCCAAGCTCGCCGACTGCCGCAGCGACGACGTGGACCGCAGCGAGCTGTTCATCGTCGAGGGAGACTCGGCGCTCGGCACCGCCAAGCTCGCCCGGAACTCCGAGTTCCAGGCGCTGCTGCCGATCCGCGGCAAGATCCTCAACGTCCAGAAGTCGTCCGTGACCGACATGCTCAAGAACGCCGAGTGCGGCGCGATCATCCAGGTCATAGGAGCGGGCTCGGGCCGGACCTTCGACATCGACGCGGCCCGTTACGGCAAGATCATCATGATGACCGACGCCGACGTCGACGGCTCGCACATCCGGACGTTGCTGCTCACGCTGTTCCACCGCTACATGCGGCCCATGGTCGAGGCCGGCCGCGTGTTCGCCGCGGTCCCGCCGCTGCACCGCATCGAGCTGATCCAGCCCAAGAAGGGCCAGGACAAGTACGTCTACACGTACTCGGACCGGGAACTGCGCGACAAGCTCATGGAGTTCCAGAGCAAGGGCATCCGCTACAAGGACTCCATCCAGCGCTACAAGGGCCTCGGCGAGATGGACGCCGACCAGCTGGCCGAGACCACCATGGACCCGCGCCACCGCACCCTGCGCCGGATCAACCTCTCCGACCTGGACGCCGCCGAGCAGGTCTTCGACCTGCTGATGGGCAACGACGTGGCGCCCCGCAAGGAGTTCATCTCCAGCTCGGCGGCGACGCTGGACCGCTCGCGCATCGACGCGTAGGACGCCAGGACGCGCAGGCGCAGCGCTGCGCCGGGCTCGGGCGGCTGTCCGCTCGGGCCCGGCGCGGTTGTGCGACGCGGCTCGACGCCACGCGCCTCTGCTCGGATGCGCGCACTACCCGCGCGGTCACCTGATGGGGTGAAGGCTCTCGCGAAGAGGAACCGGGGACCCTTCCGTTCTGTCCATGCTTGGGCATGCACTCAAGTGACGGTCGTCGCCGTGACGCCAGAAGCGTGCGGTGCGACGATCCCTGGTATGCCGCCCTCGCCTCCGGCTGGGGCGAAGCGGACCACGTCCCCGCGCGCATGCCCGCCGCGGGCACCGAGTGGTCCGGACCGGCCGAGCCGACGGAATCCCGGAACGGCGCGCTGAGCGCCGCGGACGTCTACCTCGAGGTGCAGCGCAGCCCCGCCTTCCAGGAGGTGCGCAGCCGCTACCGCCGCTTCGTCGTCCCCGCCTGCGCCGCCTTCTTCGCCTGGTACGTCGGCTACGTCGTCGCCGCCACCACCGCACCCGAGTTCATGGCCCGGCCCGTGGCCGGCGCGGTCAACGTGGCGATGCTGGCCGGGCTCGGGCAGTTCCTCTCCACCTTCCTGCTCACCTGGGCGTACGCCCGGCACGCCCGGCTGCGCAGGGACCGCGCGGCGCTCGAACTGCGATGGGACACCCAGGAACTGACGCGCGGCGTCCCCGGGGGGCGGTGCCGGTGACCGGTGAGCATCAGACGCTGGCCCTGGTGCTGTTCAGCGGGTTCGTCGCCGTGACGCTCGCGATCACCACCTGGGTGAGCCGCGGCCGGCACGGCTCGGCCGAGGAGTTCTACGCCGGCGGGCGCCTGTTCTCCCCGATGGAGAATGGTTTTGCCATCGCCGGCGACTACATGTCCGCCGCGTCCTTCCTCGGCATCTCCGGCCTCATCGCGCTCTACGGCTACGACGGTCTGCTGTACTCCGTCGGCTTCCTGGTGGCCTGGCTGGTGGTGCTGTTCCTCGTCGCCGAACTGGTCCGCAACTGCGGCCGGTTCACCCTCGCCGACGTCGTCGCCGCGCGGATGCGGAAGCGGCCGGTGCGGATCGCGGCGGGAACTTCCTCGGTCACCGTGTCCGTTCTGTATCTGGTGGCGCAGATGGTGGGGGCCGGCAGCCTGGTCGCGCTGCTGCTGGGCGGGACGAGCGAGGCCGCGCGGGCGTGGACGGTCATCGGGGTCGGCGCGCTCATGGTCCTCTATGTGACGTGGGGAGGGATGCGCGCCACCACCTGGATCCAGATCGTGAAGGCGGTCCTGCTCATGGGCGGGGCGCTCGCCCTGACCGTGCTCGTGCTGACGCGGTTCCACGGCGACTTCGACCGGCTGCTGCGCACCGCCGCCGACCGCAGCGGCCACGGCGCGGCCTTCCTGGCGCCCGGCCTGAAGTACGGCGGGGACTGGACCGCCCGCTTCGACTTCATCAGCCTCGGACTCGCGCTGGTACTGGGCACGGCCGGACTGCCGCACATCCTCTCCCGCTTCTACACCGTGCCCACGGCCCGCGCGGCCCGCCGCTCGGTGATCTGGTCGATCGGGCTCATCGGCGGTTTCTACCTGATGACGATCGTGCTCGGCTTCGGTGCCGCCGCCCTCGTGGGCCCGGACGCCGTGCGCGGCTCGAACGCGGCCGGGAACACGGCGGTCCCGCTGCTGGCACTCGACCTGGGCGGCGGCGCCGACTCCACCGGCGGAACGGTTCTCTTCGCGATCGTCGCCGCCGTGGCCTTCGCCACGATCCTCGCCGTGGTCGCCGGGATCACGCTCGCCTCCTCGGCGTCCGTCGCCCACGACCTGTACGCCTCGCTGCGCCGCGAGCGGTCCGCGCCGCGTGGCGAGGTGGCCGTCGCGCGGGTCGCTGCGGCCGGCGTCGGCGCCGTCGCGATCGCCCTCGGACTGCTCGCCCGCGACCTCAACGTCGCCTTCCTGGTGGGCCTCGCCTTCGCCGTCGCCGCCTCCGCGAACCTTCCGGTGCTGCTCTACTCGCTGTTCTGGCGGGACTTCACCACCCGCGGCGCCGTGTGGGCCGTCTACGGCGGGCTGATCCCGGCCGTGGTGCTGGTGCTGCTGTCGCCCGTCGTGTCGGGCGGCCCCGACGCGCTCTTCCCGCACCTCGACTTCCAGGTGTTCCCGTTGCAGAACCCGGGCCTCGTCTCCATCCCGCTGGGCTTCCTCGCGGGCTGGCTCGGCACCGTCACCTCGGCCGAGGAGCCGGACCGGGCCCGGCACGCGGAGACGGAGGTGCGGTCGCTGACGGGGGCGGGAGCGGCGTAGCGCCCCCTCGGACGCCCGCCGGCGCCACGCCGGCGGGCGTCGAGAGGCCTGCGCCATAGCTCCGGCGGGCGTCGAGAAGACGGCGGACCGTTTCCGTACCCATGGCAGGGCACGGTTCTTCCCCCGCCCCGGGAGTCGTGCCTCAGGCGCGGGTCGCCCACACGTAACGGTGTTCCGGGCGGCCCGCGTCGCCGTACTTCAGGGTCAGCGTGGCCCGTCCCGTGCGCTCCAGGAGCTTCAGATAGCGCTGGGCGGTCTGCCGGCTCACCCCCGTCCGCTCGGCGATCTCCTGGGCCGACAGCGGCCCGTCCGCGCTCATCAGGCACTGCCGTACCAGCTCGGCCGTGGTGGGGGAGTGCCCCTTCGGCAGATCCGGCTCCGAGGGCGCGGACAGCGCGCCGAAGATCCGGTCCACCTCGGCCTGTTCGGCCTCGCCGCCGCCGTCGAGGGTGCGGCGCAGCTGCGCGTACGCCTCCAGCTTGGCGCGCAGGCCCGCGAAGGCGAACGGCTTGACCAGGTACTGCAGCGCGCCGTGCCGCATCGCCGCCTGCACCGTCGACACGTCCCGCGCGGCAGTCACCATGATCACGTCGGTCTGGTGGCCGCGCCGGCGCATCTCCTGGACCACCGCGAGGCCCGTGCCGTCGGGCAGGTAGTGGTCCAGCAGCACGAGGTCCACGCGCGGCAGCGTCTCCAGCAGCCGCAGCGCCTCCGCCGCCTGGTGCGCCTGCCCGGCGACGTGGAAGCCCGGCACCTTCTCGACGTAGGCGGCGTTCACCCGGGCGACCCTGGTGTCGTCGTCCACGACCAGGACCTCGATCATCGCGTCTCCTCCTCGGCGGGCCGCGCGGCGGACGGCACGGCGGTGGGGCTCGGTGCGGTGGTGGCGCCCGGTGCGGTGGTGGAACCGGGTGCGGTGGTGGAACCGGGTGCGCTCTGCGCGTCCGGCCGGCCCAGGGCACCCCCGGTCTCGGCCCCGGCTCCAGCCTCGGCCCCAGCACCGGCACCGGCACTGGCACCGGCACCGGTCTCAGCCCCGGCCCCGGCCCCGGCCTCAGCCCTCGGCTCAGCCCCCGGCCCCGCCAGTGCCTCCGGCAGGACGACGGTGAACTCCGCGCCCCCGCCCGGCGCCTCGCCCACCGTCACGGTGCCGCCCTGCCGTTCGGCCAGCCGGCGCACCAGGGACAGCCCGATGCCGCGCTTGCGGTGGGCGGGCGGTTCCTTCGTCGACCAGCCCTCGGTGAAGACCAGTTCCCGCCGCTCCTCGGGGATGCCGGGCCCCGTGTCCCGTACCGCGAGCACGGCGGTGCGTCCCTCGGCCTGCAATTCGACCTCCACGCGCGCGTGCGGGGTGCCTGCCACGGCGTCGAGCGCGTTGTCTACCAGGTTCCCGACGATCGTGACCAGCCCGCGGGCGTCGACCAGCCGGTCCGGCAGCCGGGTCCGGCCGGAGAGCCGCAGCGCGACCCCGCGCTCGGCGGCGACGGTCGCCTTGCCGACCAGCAGGGCGGCGAGCAGCGGATCCTCGATCTTCTCGGTGATCTGCTCCGCCGTGGCCCGGTGATCGCCGACCACCTCGCCGACGAACTCGACGGCGTCGTCGTACATCTCCAGTTCGAGCAGTCCGAGCAGGGTGTGCATCCGGTTGGCGTGCTCGTGGTCCTGGGCGCGCAGGGCGTCGATCAGACCGCGCGTGGAGTCCAGTTCGCGCCCCAGCTGCTCCAGCTCGGTGCGGTCGCGCAGGGTGGCGACCGCGCCCCCGTCGTCGGTGGGCATCCGGTTGGCGACCAGCACCCGCTGCCCGCGCACGGTGAGCAGGTCCGTGCCGGTCACCCGGCCGGCCAGCACATCGGCCGTACGGCCCTCGCCCAGCGCTTCGTCGGGGAAGCGTCCCACGGCCTCACCGCCGATGCCGAGCAGGCGCTGCGCCTCGTCGTTGAGCAGGCGGAGCCGCCCCGCGCGGTCCAGGGCGACGACGCCCTCGCGGATGCCGTGCAGCATGGCTTCCCGCTCCGCCAGCAGGGCCGCGATGTCGGAGAAGGCGAGGTCCCGCGTCTGGCGCTGCACCCGGCGGGAGATCAGCCAGGCGGCCAGCGCGCCCACGGCGAGGGCGCCGCCCGCGTACGCGAGAAGCTCCGGGATCGCGTGGACGAGCCGCGCGCGGACACTGTCGTAGGCGATACCGACCGACACCGCCCCCACGATGTCCCCGTCGCCGTCGCGCAACGGCACCTTGCCCCGCGCGGAACGGCCCAGGGTGCCCTCGTCGATCTCCATGACCTCCCGGCCGGCCAGCGCCTGGCTGGGGTCGGTGGAGACATGCCGGCCGATCTCCGCGGGCTCGGTGTGCGACCAGCGCACCCCGCGCGTGTCCATGATCACGACGTACTCTGCACGGGTGGCCTGCCGGATCCGCTCCGCCTCCCGCTGCACGGGCCCGTCCGGGCTCGGCGGGGTGCCGACGACGTTTTCGGCGAGCCGCGGCTGGGCCGCCGTGGTCTGCGCGATCGCCAGCGCGCGGCGCATCGCCTGGTCGTCCAGCTGATCGCTGAGTGGCGCGAGGAACAGCCCGGTGGCGAGCACCGCGACTCCCGCGGCGATCGCCACCTGCATCAGCAGCACCTGCGAGAACATCCGGCGCGGCAGACCGAGACGCAGGCGGCGGGCGGGGGAGGTGGGGCTCATACCCACGACGGTACGTGGGCGGCTGGGCCTGGCCGTAGGGGGAGTGGCGGGGATCTCCCGGAGACCGTGGCCGTGGCCGTGGTCGCGCCTCGGGTGGTGCCCGTGACGGTGCCGTGACCGTGATGGTGACCGTGTACCTGGCCGTGGGTGTGATCTGGCCGTGGGCGTCGCGACCGCGCTGGGGCGTCAGCCGGCCAGGGCCGCCGGGGTCAGTTCGCGCACCGCCAGGACGTCCATCCGCGCGGGGGCGCCCAGGACCGAGGTGCCGCAGCTCTCGGGGCGGGGCGGCTCGGACGCCCCCTGGGCGACGAGGACGCGCCAGCAGCGGCCGTCCACGTGGGCGACGGTCACCTCCCAGCGCGCGGCCGCGCCGTGCGTCCGTACGGCGTTCTCGGTGCGTACGACGCTCAGGGCGTCCACCGCGTACTCGCCCGCCTCCCTGCGCACGGCCAGCTCGGCCGCCTGGCCGGGCCGCTCCCACGCGGAGCTGCCCCGGCAGCCGTCGACGACGATCCGGCCCTCCTGGACGGCGTGCAGGACCTCCTTGACACCGTGGGCCTCGGCCCGGCCGTACGCGTAGCCGTACGGCAGGACGAGCAGCGTCGGCGAGAAGCGGTGTCCGCCCAGATGGGTGACCTCCCAGACGCCCTCCACACCGGACGAGGCCAGCTCGGCGGCGAGGGGGCGGCCCAGCAGGGCGCAGCAGCGGTCGCGCTTGCCGTTGGTGCAGACGAGGGCGAGCGGGGCGCCGGTGTGGGGCCGCCCCTGGAGCACGGTGCCGAAGGAGTGGTGGTCGCCCCGGCCGAGGGCGGCGAAGTCCAGGTCCAGGAGCCGGCGGGGGTCGGTGATCGTGGCGGTGTGCAGCCAGGCGTTGCCGGGCACGGTGTGGGCCACGTACACCCGGCGTACGGCGGGCATACGGGAGTCCGCGTGGCGGCCGGGGCGGCGGATGAGCGCGATGCGCACGCCGGTGTGTTTCGCGGCGGCTTCCAGGGCGCGGCCCAGCGCGGGGTCCAGGTGGCTCGAGGTGAGCGCCCTGGCGCCCCACGGGCCCGGCTGCTCCACCAGCAGCCAGGTCCTGGCGGTGGCCGCGGTACCGGAAATCGGCTCGTCGAGGCTCCGGGAGACGGTCGCGCACGTACTCACAGAGGTGAGCCTAACCTGACTTGGTCATCACATGCCTCCCGTCACAGTGTTGTCCTGGTGTATCAGGATGTGCGACGCCTGGTCTGAGCTGCCTGGACAGCACATGCGGAGATCATGTGATTTTCGGCCGGTCAGTCGTTCCTGAGTGGTTTCGTCCCTGTCGGCAAGGTCTACCGCGCGGGTGATCGGTGGGGCGGGCGGGCTCGTATTCTGAGGGCCGCAGTCCGTTCTCGTCTGCGCGCCGGCCGGGAGCCGCGGCGCGCGTCGGTGTCAGAGAGGTCGCACGTTGGGGCAGAGCCCGAAGCCGCAGCCGCAGATCCCGGTCGTCGTCCTCGCCGGATTCCTGGGTTCCGGCAAGACGACACTCCTCAACCACCTGCTGCACCGCAGCGGAGGCAGCCGGATCGGCGCCGTGGTGAACGACTTCGGCGCCATCGAGATCGACGCGATGGCCGTGGCCGGCGCGCTCGGCGACTCCACGGTCTCACTCGGCAACGGATGCCTGTGCTGCGCGGTCGACGCGAGCGAACTCGACGTCTACCTCGACCGGCTCGCCCGCCCGGAGACCGGCATCGACGTCATCGTGATCGAGGCCAGCGGACTCGCCGAGCCGCAGGAACTGGTCCGCATGGTGCTGGCGAGCGAGAACCGGCGAGTGGTCTACGGCGGTCTCGTCGAGGTCGTCGACGCCGCGGAGTTCGACGCGACCCGCGCCAGGCATCCGGAGATCGACCGGCACCTGGCCATCGCCGACCTGGTGGTGGTCAACAAGCTCGACCGCGCGCCCGACGCCGAACGCGTCCTCGGCCTGGTCCGCGGCCTCACCGACGGGGCGGCCGTCGTGCCCGCGACCTACGGACGGATCGATCCCGAGTTCCTGTTCGACTGCCGGCCGAGCGAGGAGCGCGTCGGGCAGCTGTCCTTCGACGACCTGCACGAGGAAGAGCACTCCGGTCCTGACGACGAGGCCCACGGCCACGCCGGGCACCTCCACAGCGGCTACGACAGCCTGTCCTTCGTCTCCGACCGCCCCGTCGATCCGCGCCGGCTCATGCGGTTCCTCGACAGCCGGCCGGAGGGGCTGTACCGGATCAAGGGCTACGTCGACTTCGGCGCCCACGACCCCGCCAACCGCTACTCCGTCCACGCCGTCGGACGCTTCCTGCGGTTCTACCCGGAGCCGTGGGAACCCGGCGCCGAGCGGCTGACCCAGCTCGTCCTGATCGGCTCCGGCATCGACACCCCACTCCTCGGCAAGGAGCTGGAGGCGTGCCGGAGCGACGCCCCGCACACCGCCGACGAGCACGGCATGTGGGGCGTCCTGCGCTACGTCCAGGACCCGGAGGAGCCGGGGCCCGACCCGGAGTCCGGGCCGGGTTCCGACCCGGAGACCGGCCCTGACTTCGCTCCGGAGATCGACCCTGACTTCGCTCCGGAGATCGACCCTGGGTTCGCCCCGGAGACTCACCCAGGCTTCGACCCGGACCACGACCAGGCGCCCTAGGCAGACGCAAGCCTGCCCGGCTGGGCCCCGGCCCCGGGGTCCGGCGGACGGGGGTCGCCACCGGACCGCGGCGGTCGCCACCGGACCGGCGGTCCGGGCGGGCCGGCAGCCCGAGGCGACCGGCGGCCCGCCGCGACGCAGCCCCGCCGCTACACCGGCCCCGCCACCGCCGCGATCGTCTTGGCCAGCGACACGCCCGAGCCGTCGCGGCGCGGGTCGAGCTCCGGGAGTTCGGCCGGGGTGCCGTTCTTCTGCGCGGCACGGGCGGGCGCCGGGCCGGCCCAGGCGAAGGACAGGCAGTCCTCGCCCTTCAGGAACCGCTGGCAGCGCACACCGCCCGTGGCGCGGCCCTTGCGCGGGAACTGGTCGAACGGGGTCAGCTTGGCGGTCGTCTGGACCGAGTCGTCCAGCGTGCCGCGCGAGCCGGCCACCGTGAAGACGAGCGCGTCCGACGCCGGGTCGACCGCCGTGAACGAGATGACCTTGGCGCCCTCGGCGAGCTTGATGCCGGTCATGCCGCCCGCCGGCCGCCCCTGCGGGCGGACCTGGGACGCCTGGTAGCGCAGCAGCTGGGCGTCGTCCGTGATGAAGACCAGGTCCTCCTCACCGGTGCGCAGCTCCACCGCGCCGACGATCCGGTCACCCTCCTTGAGGGTGATCACCTCCAGCTCGTCCTTGTTGGCCGGGTAGTCCGGCACGACCCGCTTGACGACGCCCTGTTCCGTGCCGAGCGCCAGGCCGGGGGAGGACTCGTCGAGCGTGGTCAGGCAGACCACCGTCTCGTCGTCCTCCAGCGACACGAACTCCGCCAGCGGCGCGCCGCCCGACAGCGTCGGCGCCGTCGCGGTGTCCGGCAGCTGGGGGAGGTCGACGACGTTGATCCGCAGCAGCCGGCCGTACGACGTCACCGCGCCCACCTCGCCGCGTGCCGTGGCCGGCACCGCGGAGACGATCACGTCGTGCTTGGCGCGCCGGGCGTCGGCGTCCTGCGCGAACGGCTCCGCGTTCGCCGTACGGGCCAGCAGGCCGGTCGAGGACAGCAGCACCCGGCACGGGTCGTCCGCGACCTGCAGCGGCACGGTGGCGGCCGTGGTCGCCGCGGACTCCAGCAGGACCGTACGGCGCGGGGTGCCGAACTTCTTGGCGACCGCGGCGAGTTCCGAGGAGACCAGCTTGCGCAGCTCCGCGTCCGACTCCAGGATCCGGGTCAGCTCCTCGATCTCCGCGTTGAGCCGCTCCTTCTCCGCCTCCAGCTCGATCCGGTCGTACTTGGTGAGGCGGCGCAGCGGCGTGTCCAGGATGTACTGGGTCTGCGTCTCGCTCAGCGAGAAGCGCTCCATCAGGCGCTCCTTGGCCTGCGCCGAGTTCTCGCTGGAGCGGATCAGCCGGATGACCTCGTCGATGTCGACCAGCGCCGTCAGCAGGCCCTCGACCAGGTGCAGACGGTCGCGCCGCTTGCCGCGGCGGAACTCCGAGCGGCGGCGCACGACCTCGAAGCGGTGGTCGAGGTAGACCTCCAGCAGCTCCTTCAGGCCCAGCGTCAGCGGCTGGCCGTCCACCAGCGCGACGTTGTTGATGCCGAAGGACTCCTCCATCGGCGTCAGCTTGTACAGCTGCTCCAGGACCGCCTCCGGCACGAAGCCGTTCTTGATCTCGATGACCAGGCGCAGCCCGTGCTCGCGGTCGGTGAGGTCCTTGACGTCGGCGATGCCCTGGAGCTTCTTCGCGCCGACCAGGTCCTTGATCTTGGCGATGACCTTCTCGGGGCCGACCGTGAAGGGCAGCTCGGTGACGACCAGTCCCTTGCGGCGGGCCGTGACGTTCTCCACCGAGACCGTCGCGCGCATCTTGAAGGTGCCGCGGCCCGTCTCGTAGGCGTCGCGGATCCCGGACAGGCCGACGATCCGGCCGCCGGTGGGCAGGTCGGGGCCCGGGACGTGCTTCATCAGGGCGTCGAGATCGGCGTTCGGGTGCCGGATCAGGTGGCGGGCCGCCGCGATGACCTCGCTCAGGTTGTGCGGCGGCATGTTCGTGGCCATGCCGACCGCGATGCCGGAGGCGCCGTTCACCAGCAGGTTCGGGAACGCGGCGGGCAGCGCGACCGGCTCGCGCTCCTGGCCGTCGTAGTTCGGCGCGAAGTCGACCGTGTCCTCGTCGATGGACTCGGTCATCAGACCCGTCGCCGCGGCCATCCGGCACTCCGTGTACCGCATGGCGGCCGGCGGGTCGTCGTTGCCCAGCGAGCCGAAGTTGCCGTGGCCGTCCACCAGCGGCACGCGCATCGAGAACGGCTGCGCCATGCGGACCAGGGCGTCGTAGATCGACGCGTCGCCGTGCGGGTGCAGCTTGCCCATGACCTCGCCGACCACGCGGGCGCACTTCACATAGCCGCGCTCCGGGCGCAGGCCCATCTCGTTCATCTGGTAGACGATGCGGCGGTGCACCGGCTTCAGGCCGTCGCGCGCGTCCGGCAGGGCTCGGGAGTAGATGACCGAGTACGCGTACTCGAGGAAGGAGCCCTGCATCTCGTCGACGACGTCGATGTCGAGGATCCGCTCCTCGTACGAGTCGTCGGGCGGCGGGGTCTTCGTGCTGCGGCGGGCCATCGCTGCCTGGCTCCTTGCTGAAGCGTGGTGAACGGGATCTGACGCGGACCATTGTGGACCGCGGCACTGACAACGCGGAGCGGGACCCGGCGTCGGCCGTCCGGCCCTCCGCTGCGGGCAGGCTACGCCCGTCGGCCGCCCGGCCCCTCGCGCCGCGGAAGGCCACGGCCGTCGGACGGGCCCCCGCTGGGCGCAGGTTACGCCCCGCGGTCCGGCCACCCGCTCCGGGGAGGCTACGCCCTCCGGTCCGTCCCTGCCGCGCGCAGGCCCCGGTCCTTCGTTCCGTCTCTCGCCGCGCGCAGGTTCAGGGTTCTCGGCTCGTCTCTCGCCGCGCGCAGGTTCAGGGTTCTCGGCTCGTCTCTCGCCGCGCGCAGGTTCAGGGTTCTCGGCTCGTCTCTCGCCGCGCGCAGACTCAGGGTCCTCGGCTCGTCTCTCGCCGCGCGCAGACTCAGGGTCCTCGGCTCGTCTCTCGCCGCGCGCAGACTCAAGCCCCTCGGCTCGACCCTCGCCGCACACAGGCCCCGGCCCTCGCTCCGGCCCTCGCCGCGCGGTAGACCCAGCTCTGCGATTCGGCCGTTGCCGGGCGCGGGCCCCGCCCCTCGGTTCGGCCCGCCCTCGCCGAGCCCGGATCCCGCCCTCCGCCGGGTCCCGCCCGCCCCCCGGCGCCCGCCCTCACCCGCCCGGCTCCCGGCCCGCAGGTCACGCTCTGTCCCCGGCTGACCGTTTCTCGCTCTCGGCGTACGGCGTCCGGGAACTTCGCGGACCGTCCGCGCGCTTGCATACAGTGGCAGGACCGGCACGAACAGAGCGGTCTCAGCCACCGCATCCGCGATCGAAGGGACGTACATGCCCATGGGTCACACGGCCACAGCCGAGGCAGGCTCCGGCGGCCTGAAAGCGACCGAGCACCGCCTGGCCAACGGCCTGCGCGTGGTGCTCTCCGAGGATCACCTGACCCCGGTCGCGGCGGTGTGCCTCTGGTACGACGTCGGCTCCCGCCACGAAGTCAAGGGGCGTACCGGCCTGGCTCACCTTTTCGAGCACCTGATGTTCCAGGGCTCCGCCCAGGTGAAGGGCAACGGTCACTTCGAGCTGGTGCAGGGCGCCGGCGGCTCGCTGAACGGCACCACCAGCTTCGAGCGCACCAACTACTTCGAGACCATGCCCGCCCACCAGCTGGAGCTCGCCCTCTGGCTGGAGGCCGACCGTATGGGCTCCCTGCTGGCCGCCCTGGACGAGGAGTCCATGGAGAACCAGCGGGACGTCGTCAAGAACGAGCGCCGCCAGCGCTACGACAACGTCCCCTACGGCACCGCCTTCGAGAAGCTGACCGCCCTGGCGTACCCGGAGGGCCACCCGTACCACCACACGCCGATCGGCTCGATGGCCGACCTGGACGCGGCGACCCTGGAGGACGCGCGGGAGTTCTTCCGCACCTACTACGCGCCCAACAACGCGGTCCTGTCGGTCGTCGGCGACATCGACCCCGAGCAGACCCTCGCCTGGATCGAGAAGTACTTCGGCTCCATCCCCTCCCACGACGGCAAGCCCGCCCCGCGTGACGGCACGCTGCCCGACATCATCGGTGAGCAGCTGCGCGAGGTCGTCGAGGAGGAGGTCCCCGCGCGCGCCCTGATGGCCGCCTACCGGCTCCCGCACGACGGCACGCGCGCGTGCGACGCGGCCGACCTGGCGCTGACCATCCTCGGCGGCGGCGAGTCCTCCCGCCTGTACAACCGGCTGGTCCGCCGGGACCGTACGGCCGTCGCGGCCGGCTTCGGACTGCTCCGGCTGGCCGGGGCACCCTCCCTGGGCTGGCTGGACGTGAAGACCTCCGGCGACGTGGAGGTGCCGGTCATCGAGACCGCCATCGACGAGGAGCTGGCCCGGTTCGCCGAGGAGGGCCCCACCGCCGAGGAGATGGAGCGCGCCCAGGCCCAGTTGGAGCGCGAGTGGCTGGACCGGCTCGGCACGGTCGCCGGCCGCGCCGACGAACTGTGCCGGTACGCCGTGCTGTTCGGCGACCCGCAGCTCGCCCTCACCGCCGTGCAGCGGGTGCTGGAGGTGACGCCCGAGGAGGTCCAGGAGATCGCCAAGGCCCGCCTGCGGCCCGACAACCGCGCGGTGCTCGTCTACGAGCCGATCACCCCAGAACAGCCCGAGGAAGTCGAGGGCACCGAGGACCCGGAATCCGCGGCGACCGTGGAAGCCGCCGACGCCACCGAGGAGGCGGCCAAGTGACCGAGCTGACCACCATGGACTTCCACCCCCAGCCGCAGCCGGGCGAGGCCAGGCCGTGGGCGTTCCCGGCCCCCACGCGCGGGACCCTCGACAACGGCCTGACGGTGCTGCGCTGCCACCGCCCCGGTCAGAAGGTCGTCGCCGTCGAGGTCCTCCTCGACGCCCCGCTGGACGCCGAGCCCGCCGGCCTGGACGGCGTGGCCACGATCATGGCGCGTGCCTTCTCCGAGGGCACCGACAAGCACTCCGCCGAGGACTTCGCCGCCGAGCTGGAGCGCTGCGGTGCCACCCTCGACGCGCACGCCGACCACCCGGGCGTGCGGCTCAGCCTGGAGGTCCCGGCCTCCCGCCTGGCCAAGGGCCTCGGGCTGCTCGCCGACGCGCTGCGGGCGCCCGCCTTCGCCGAGAGCGAGGTCGAGCGGCTGGTGCGCAACCGCCTGGACGAGATCCCGCACGAGCTGGCCAATCCCTCCCGGCGGGCCGCCAAGGAGCTGTCCCGGCAGCTGTTCCCGGCGACCTCGCGCATGTCGCGCCCGCGCCAGGGCACCGAGGACACGGTCGCGAAGATCGACTCGGCGGCCGTGCGCTCCTTCTACGAGCGGCACGTCCGCCCGGCCACGGCCACCGCCGTGGTGGTCGGCGACCTCACCGGCATCGACCTGGACGACCTGCTGGGCGACACCCTCGGCTCCTGGACCGGCACGCCCGGCGAGCCCCGGCCGGTGCCGCCGGTGACCGCCGACGACACCGGGCGCGTGGTCATCGTCGACCGCCCCGGCGCCGTCCAGACGCAGCTGCTCATCGGCCGTATCGGCCCCGACCGGCACGACCGCGTGTGGCCCGCGCAGGTGCTCGGCACGTACTGCCTCGGCGGCACCCTCACCTCCCGCCTGGACCGCGTGCTGCGCGAGGAGAAGGGCTACACCTACGGCGTGCGGGCGTTCGGCCAGGTGCTGCGGTCCGCGCCGGACGGCACGGGCGCCTCGATGCTCGCCATCAGCGGCTCGGTGGACACCCCGAACACCGGCCCGGCCCTCAAAGACCTCTGGACGGTGCTGCGCACGCTCGCCGCGGAGGGCCTGACCGACGCCGAGCGGGACGTCGCCGTGCAGAACCTGGTCGGTGTGGCGCCGCTGAAGTACGAGACGGCGGCGGCCGTCGCGAGCACGCTGGCCGACCAGGTCGAGCAGCACCTGCCCGACGACTACCAGGCGACGCTGTACCGCCAGCTGGCCGCGACCGGCACCGTCGAGGCCACCGCCGCGGTCGTCAACGCCTTCCCGGTGGACCGTCTGGTGACCGTCCTCGTCGGCGACGCGGCGCAGATCAAGGAGCCCGTGGAGGCCCTGGGCATCGGCGAAGTCACCGTCGTGACCGCCGAGTAGACGCCGCGGCGGCACACCCACGCCGAGCGCCGCGGCACATCCGCGCGGAGGGGCCCTGGTGACCGAAGCGTCACCAGGGCCCCTTGATGTCCGAATTGGGGCGGAGGTTGCCTGTCTGGCCTGTGGGATGCGCTACAAAACGCCGAATCGGTTTGGGCTTTGCAAGCCGGCCGTCTTAGCGTCGTCCGGGCTGTTCGTCAGGCAGTGCGCCGCACCCGCGGCACCGGACAGTCATCGCCGAGTCCCCGTACGGCGCGAGCCAGGGGAGCCGGGGACCCAACCACGCAGTCCCTGGGGTGAATCGGGCGCCCGCGCATCCGCGAGGGGGTCCGTAGGAGACCTTCCTGCTCCGAACCCGTCAGCTAACCCGGTAGGCGAGAGGGAAGGAAAGGACCAGCCACTTCATGGCGTTCACGCGCGCCACCGGGAGGCATCGCCGTCCCGGCCGGATGCAGCGCTCCACCGCCCGCGCGGCGGGAGTCGCGGCGCTCACCACCACCGGCGTCTTCGGCACCCTGGCGAGCCCGGCGCTCGCCGCCGGGCCCGAGCCCGAGCAGACCGGCCTGCTGCCGGTCCTCACCATCGGCGACGAGGTCGCCGACCAGATCGACGCCCAGGCCGCCGCGCAGCAGCAGGCCGCCGAGCGGGCCGCCGCCGAGCGCGCGGCCGAGGCCGCCGCGATCAAGCGCGCCGAGGAGGCCGCCCGCGAGGCCCGCGAGGAGAAGGAGCGCGCCGCCCGCGAGGCCGAGCGCAAGCGCCTGAACACCTTCGTGCCGCCGATCTCCGGCTCCTACGTCTCCACCGGCTACCAGGCCGGCAGCTCCCTGTGGTCCTCCGGCAGCCACACCGGCGTCGACTTCCACGCCGCGACCGGCACCTCCGTCCACGCCGTCGGCGCCGGCACGGTCGTCGAGGCCGGCTGGGGCGGGGCGTACGGCAACCAGGTGGTCATCCGGATGCACGACGGCACGTACACCCAGTACGCCCACCTGTCCTCGATCGCCGTCTCCGTCGGCCAGACCGTGACCCCGGGCCAGCAGATCGGCCTGTCCGGCGCCACCGGCAACGTCACCGGCCCGCATCTGCACTTCGAGGCCCGTACGAGCCCGGAGTACGGCTCGGACATCGACCCCGTCGCGTACCTGCGCGCGCACGGCGTGAACATCTGACCCAGCCCCGCGAAACGCTCCGAGCCCCGGCCCGCCCGCCGGGGCTTTCGGCGTTTCGGCCGCCCCCTTGTCCAAAAAATATCCATGGATTCCGACCCGCCGTCGGAAATTCCGCCTCATTGCCATAGAGTCGCTGAACACACGTCAATCGTCGACGTTTCACGGGGATTAAGGCGGAGGTCGGTCATGCGTATTCCGGCGCACTCGGTGTGCACGGCGATCCGGGACGACATCGTCGCGGGTGTCTACGAGCGCGGCAGCCGGCTCACCGAGGAACTGCTCGCCCGCCGCTACGGCGTCTCGCGCGTACCCGTCCGGGAGGCGCTGCGCACGCTGGAGGCCGAGGGTTTCGTCGTGACCCGGCGCCACGCGGGCGCGTGCGTCGCCGAACCGACCGAGCAGGAGGCCGCCGACCTGCTGGAGATGCGCCTGCTGCTGGAGCCGCTGGGCGCCTCCCGCGCGGCGCAGCGGCGCACCGAGGCCCACCTGAAGGTGCTGCGCGGCCTGGTCCGGCTGGGCCAGGAGCGCGCCCGCCGCGGCCACAGCGACGACCTGCGCTCCCTGGACGGCTGGTTCCACGAGACGCTGGCGCAGGCCTCCGGCAGCCCCGCGCTCACCTCGGCGCTGACCCAGCTGCGGCACAAGATCGCCTGGATGTACACGGTGGAGGCGCCGGCCGGCCCGGGGGAGGCGTGGGCGGAGCACGGGGCGATCGTCGACGCCGTCGCGCGCGGCGACAGCGAACGCGCGCGGGCGATCACCGCGCTGCACACCGAGCGCGCGAGCGCCGCGCACCGGCTGCGGTTCGGCCCGGGCGGCGAACGCCCGGAGCGTGTGAGGAATTCGCAACATGGCGTAAACATGTCGGGTCTGCGGCATTAACACGAGCGCCGTATACAAAGAACGGATATCCGGCGGGCGGGGTATTTTCCCTGCCCTTTTTCGGCATGCCGATAATCGCCTCAGGTATGCGGGTAATCGGCTTCAGGCATGCCGGCGATCCGATTTCGGTGCGCCGGTGATCTGCCGTGCGCGCTGCGGCGGTCCGTCCGCATTCGAAGGCGGCCCGTACATCAGCCGGAGAAAAGCGAAACCGCGCCGCCCGGAAGGGGCGACGCGGTGACGCGTTGCGAGTGACGGCCTGCCGCGCGGGCGTCAGACGGTCTCGGGGAGCTCCTCCAGGCCCTCGGCGACCAGCTTGGCCAGGCGGTCCAGAGCGGCGTCCGCGCCCTCGGCGTCGGAGGCGAGGACGATCTCCTCGCCGCCCTGGGCACCCAGGCCGAGCACGGCCAGCATGGAGGCCGCGTTGACCGGGTTGCCGCCGGCCTTGGCGATCGTCACCGGCACGCCTGCGGCCGTGGCGGCTCGGACGAAGATGGAGGCGGGGCGGGCGTGGAGGCCCTCGGCCCAGCCGACGTTGACGCGGCGCTCAGCCATGTGTTGCTGCCCTTCGGTGTTCAGGGTTGTCTAGACCAGTTTCCCATATCGCGAAGCATGCTCCCGGAGCGGACGTGCCCCCTGTCCATCGGGGGACGCCGGACTCCACCGGGTGGCGCCGGACCGCGGCCTCGGTCCGTGCTTCCGTCCTCACAGACTGCCCCGCGCCGTTGCCGGACGCGAGCCGTACTCTGGGGCCCATGCAGACCTCGTCGGACCGGCACGAGTACCCCGCCCACTGGGAAGCCGACGTGGTGCTGCGCGACGGCGGCACCGCGCGCGTCCGCCCCATCACCGTCGACGACGCCGAGCGCCTGGTCAGCTTCTACGAGCAGGTCTCGGACGAGTCGAAGTACTACCGCTTCTTCGCGCCCTACCCGCGCCTGTCCGCGAAGGACGTCCACCGCTTCACGCACCACGACTTCGTGGACCGGGTGGGACTCGCGGCCACGATCGGCGGCGAGTTCATCGCCACCGTACGCTACGACCGCATCGGGAGGAACGGACTGCCCGCCTCCGCACCCGCCGACGAGGCCGAGGTCGCCTTCCTGGTGCAGGACGCCCACCAGGGCCGCGGCGTCGCCTCCGCCCTCCTGGAACACATCGCCGCCGTCGCCCGCGAGCGCGGCATCCGCCGCTTCGCCGCCGAGGTGCTGCCCGCCAACACCAAGATGATCAAGGTGTTCACGGACGCCGGGTACACCCAGAAGCGCAGCTTCGAGGACGGCGTCGTCCGCCTGGAACTGGACCTCGAACCCACCGACCGCTCCCTGGCCGTGCAGTACGCGCGCGAACAGCGCGCCGAGGCCCGGTCCGTGCAGCGGCTGCTCGCCCCCGGCTCGGTCGCCGTCGTCGGCGCGGGCCGCACCCCCGGCGGAGTGGGCCGCTCCGTACTCGGCAACATCCGCGACGCCGGCTTCACCGGCCGCCTCCACGCGGTGAACCGCGCCCTGCCCGACGGGCAGAAGGAACTGGACGGCGTGCCGGCCTACCGCTCGGTGCGCGACATCGACGGCCCCGTCGACCTCGCGGTGATCGCCGTTCCCGCCGAGCAGGTCCCCGAGGTCGTCACCGAGTGCGGCGAGCAGGGCGTCCAGGGGCTCGTCGTGATCTCCGCCGGATACGCCGAGAGCGGCCCCGACGGACGTGAACGCCAGCGCGCACTCGTCCGGCACGCGCGCGCGTACGGCATGCGGATCATCGGGCCCAACGCCTTCGGGATCATCAACAACTCCCCGGACGTCCGGCTCAACGCCTCCCTCGCCCCCGAGCCGCCCCGCCCCGGCCGGATCGGCCTGTTCGCCCAGTCCGGCGCCATCGGCATCGCCCTGCTGTCCCGCCTCCACCGGCGCGGCGGCGGCGTCACCGGAGTCACCGGCGTGTCCACCTTCGTCTCGTCGGGCAACCGCGCGGACGTCTCCGGCAACGACGTCCTGCAGTACTGGTACGACGACCCGGACACCGACGTCGTCCTGATGTACCTGGAGTCGATCGGCAACCCCCGCAAGTTCACCCGCCTGGCACGCCGTACGGCGGCGGCCAAGCCCCTCGTCGTGGTCCAGAGCGCCGGATCCGCCCCCCAGGGCCACGCGGTCCGCGCCACCCGGCTGCCGCACGCCACCGTGTCCGCGCTGCTGCGGCAGGCCGGCGTGATCCGCGTGAACACCATCACCGAACTGGTGGACACCGGCCTCCTGCTCGCCCGCCAGCCGCTCCCGCGCGGACCACGCGTGGCCATCCTCGGCAACTCCGAGTCGCTCGGCGTGCTCACCTACGACGCCTGCCTCTCCGAGGGCCTGCGGCCCATGCCGCCCCTGGACCTGACGACCGCCGCCGGCCCGGAGGACTTCCGCGCGGCGCTCGCCCGGGCGCTGGCCGACGACACCTGCGACGCCGTCGTCGTCACGGCGATACCGGCGATCGGCGAGGAGTCCGCCGGGGACGCGGCGCTGGCCGAGGCACTGCGCTCCGCCGCCGAGCGGGCACCGACAAAGCCGGTGCTGGTCGTGCACGTGGAACTCGGCGGCCTCGCGGAAGCCCTGTCGGCCGCCACCAGCACGGCCCCCCGCGCGCGTGCCGCCACACCCGGCGCCACCGCACCGGACGCCGGACCCGACCCGCTGCCCGCCGCCCAGCCGCCCGGCGGCACCCGCCTCATCCCCGCCTACCCGGCCGCCGAACGCGCCGTCCGCGCCCTCGCCGAGGCCGTCAGGTACGCCGGCTGGCGCCGCGAGGCCGCCGACCCCGGCAAGGTGCCCGAGTACGAGGACATCGACGAGAAGGGCGCCGCCCGGCTGATCGACGGCCTCCTCACGCGCGGACAGGGCCTCACCCTCGGCGCCGAGGACACCTGCGAGCTGCTGGGCCGCTACGGCATCCGGGTCCGCCGTGCCCTGCCCGCCCCCACCCCCGAGGACGCCGTCACCGCCGCCCGCGCCCTCGGCTACCCGGTCGCCCTCAAGGCCACCGCCCCGCACCTGCGGCACCGCGCGGACCTGGGCGGCGTACGCCTCGACCTCGCCGACGAGGAACAACTGCGACGGGCCTACGCCGAGTTGACCGCTCTGTTCGGCACGCCCGAGGAGCTGCGCCCGGTGGTGCAGGGCATGGCACCGCGCGGCGTGGACACCGTCGTACGGGCCGTGATCGACCCCGCCGCCGGAGCGGTGCTCTCCTTCGGTCTCGCCGGGGCGGCCTCCCAGCTGCTCGGCGACATGGCGCACCGGCTGATTCCGGTCACCGACCGCGAGGCCACCTCCCTGATCCGCTCCATCCGGACCGCCCCGCTCCTGTTCGGCTGGCGCGGCTCGGCACCGGTCGACACCCCGGCCCTGGAGGAGCTGCTGCTGCGGGTCTCCCGGCTGGTCGACGACCACCCCGAGGTGGTCGCGGTCACCCTGGAACCGGTCGTCGTCGCCACCGAGGGCGTGAGCGTGCTCGGCGCCTCCGTACGCCTGGCCCCGCCCCCCGCCCGCGACGACCTGGGACCCCGCACGCTCCCCGCCTACTGAGACGTTCCCGACGGACCCGGAGCCCGCCGAGCGGTGCCTCGCAGTCAGTGCGCCACCGTAGGATGGACGGCATGGCCAAGACCAGTACGACGACCCAGGGGCTGCGTGCGGCGATCGAGCGCAGCGGCTACTACCCGGCCCTCGTGGCCGAGGCGGTGGAGGCCGCCGTGGGCGGCGAGCCCATCCGGTCGTATCTGGTCCACCAGGAGACGACGTTCGACCAGAACGAGGTCCGCCGCCACGTCACCGTGCTCGTGCTCACCGATACCCGCTTCATCGTCAGCCACACCGACGAGCAGGCCGCCGACAGCACGTCCCCGACGCCGTACGCCACCACCTCCACGGAGTCGGTGAAGCTCGGCCGGATCTCGTCCGTCGTGGTCAGCCGCGTGGTGTCCAACCCGGAGGCGTACACGCCGGGCACCCTCCCGCGCGAGGTGGTGCTCACCATCGGCTGGGGCGCCGTCTCCCGGATCGACCTGGAGCCCGCCGCCTGCGGCGACCCGAACTGCGACGCCGACCACGGCTACACCGGCAGCTCGACGGCGGACGACCTCAGCCTGCGCGTCAGCGAGGCCGGGGACGGCCCGGAGACCGTGCGCCAGGCGCTCGCCTTCGCGCAGGCCATCTCCGAGGCGACCGCGGACCCGACGCGCTGATGGTGCAGCCGCCCGCCGCCTGGGACCCCCATCCGGAACCCCTCGCCGTCGACTCCGCCCCGCTGCCCGAGTACGGCACCGGCTCGCTCGCCGACCTGCTGCCCACGCTGGCCGCCGGCCTGGGCGTGCCCGGCATGACGGCCGCCATCCCCGAGCTGACCCCCGCCGACCGGAACTGCGTGTTCCTGATCGACGGCCTCGGCTGGGAACAGCTGAGGGCACACCCGGACGAGGCCCCGTTCCTCACCTCGCTCCTCGCCTCGTCGCGCGGCGGCACCGGCCGCCCGCTGACCACCGGCTACCCGGCGACGACGGCCACCTCCCTGGCCTCCGTCGGCACCGGCCTGCCGCCGGGCGCCCACGGCCTGCCCGGCTACACCGTGCGGGATCCGGCCACCGGCACGCTGATGAACCAGCTGCGCTGGCAGCCGTGGACCGAGCCGAGCGCCTGGCAGCCGTACCCCACCGTCTTCGACCTGGCCGACCGCGCGGGCGTGCACGCCGCGCAGGTCTCCTCCCCGGCGTTCGCGAACACCCCGCTGACCAAGGTCGCGCTCAGCGGCGGCACCTTCCACGGGCGGCTGTCCGGCGAGGAGCGCATGGACCTCGCGGCCGAGCAGCTGGCCGCCGGCGACCGCAGCCTGGTCTACACGTACTACGCCGAGGTCGACGGCGCCGGCCACCGCTTCGGCGTCGACTCCGACACCTGGCGCGGCCAGCTGATGTGCGTCGACCGCCTGGTCCAGCGCCTCGCCGAGCAGCTGCCGCCGCGCAGCGCGCTGTACGTCACCGCCGACCACGGCATGGTCGACGTGCCCTTCGACGAACAGCACCGCATCGACTTCGACGAGGACTGGGAGCTGCGCGCGGGGGTCGCCCTGCTGGGCGGCGAGGGCCGCGCCCGGCACGTCTACGCGGTCCCGGGCGCCGAGAACGACGTCCTGACCTGCTGGCGCGAGGTGCTCGGCGAGCAGTTCTGGGTGGCCTCGCGGGACGAGGCGATCGCCGCCGGCTGGTTCGGGCCACAGGTCGACGAACGGGTGTACGGGCGCATCGGCGACGTCGTCGCGGCCGCGCGGGACGACGTTCTGATCATCGCCTCGGAGCGGGAGCCCAACGAGTCGGCGATGGTCGGCAACCACGGCTCGCTGACCCCGGCGGAGCAGCTGGTCCCGCTGCTCGAAGTACGCTCCTGAAGGGCTGAGGCGCCCACCATGACGATCTCGCCGAAAGGTGCTCACCCTCCCATGCCCGAGCTGGTCTTCTTCTCCGGAACGATGGACTGCGGGAAGTCGACGCTGGCTCTCCAGATCGAGCACAACCGCTCCGCGCGCGGCCTCCAGGGCATGATCTTCACGCGCGACGACCGCGCGGGCGAGGGCAAGCTGTCCTCCCGGCTCGGCCTGGTTACCGACGCGGTCGAGGTCGAGGACGGCATGGACCTCTACGCCTACCTGGTCGACCACCTCTCGCACGGCGGCCGCGCGGACTACGTGATCGCGGACGAGGCGCAGTTCCTCGCGCCGGAGCAGATCGACCAACTCGCGCGCGTGGTCGACGACCTGGGGCTCGACGTGTACGCCTTCGGCATCACCACCGACTTCCGCACCAAGCTCTTCCCCGGCTCCCAGCGCCTGGTGGAGCTGGCCGACCGCGTGGAGGTGCTCCAGGTCGAGGCCCTGTGCTGGTGCGGTGCCCGCGCGACGCACAACGCCCGCACGATAGGCGGGGAGATGGTCGTCGAGGGCGCCCAGGTCGTCGTCGGCGACGTGAACCAGTCGGAGGCCGTCGGCTACGAGGTGCTGTGCCGCCGCCACCACCGCCGCCGGATGACGGCAGCGACGGCCCGCGCGGCGGCGCTGTCCCCGGACGTCCTGCCGGTGCCGCACGCCTGACCCGAGGGGCAGGGCCGCGTCAGCGGGCGCGCTGCAACAGGCAGAACCGCGCGCCCTCGGGGTCGGCCACCGTGGCCACCCGGCCCCGCTCGCCGTCCTCGGCCCCCTTCAGGACGTGCCCGCCCAGCCCGACCAGCTGCTCGACGGCCTCGTCGGCGTCCGCGACCTCGAAGTACGTCAGCCAGTGCGGACCCCGGTCCCGGGGCAGGGCGCTGCCCAGGCCGTGGATGCCCGCGACCGGCCGGCCGCCGACGCAGAGCGTCACGTAGTCGGCGTCGGCGCTCACCACCGGCTCCTCCTCGTGGCCGAAGACGCTCTTGTAGAACTTGGCGACGGTCGCCGACTCGTAGGTCAGCAGCTCGTTCCAGGCGGGGGTGCCGGGCACCCCCGACAGGGCCGTGCCCTGGTGCGCCGCCGCCTGCCAGATCCCGAACACGGCGCCGGAAGGGTCGGAGCCGATCGCCAGCCGCCCGGCCTCCCCGGCGTCGAGCGGGCCCACGCCGATCGTGCCGCCGCACAGCCGCGCGGTCTCCGCCGTCTGCCCGGCGTCGTCGGAGGCGAGATACGGCGTCCAGGCGACCGGGAGATGCCGGTCCGGCGGCAGCTGCCCGATGCCCGCCACCTCACGGCCGTCCAGCAGGGCCCGCACAGAGGGGCCGAGCTGCCCGGGCCCGGGGCGGAACTCCCAGCCGAACAGGGCGCCGTAGAACTCCTGGGTCGCCGCCACCCCGTGCACCATCAGGCTCACCCAGCAGGGCGTGCCGGGCGCGTACCGGGCGTGATCGCCGGCCCGGCCGGCCGGGCCCCGTGCCTCGGTCATCGTCACTCTCTCCTCGGCCCCTCGCGGCGCCGCGTCGCTTCCGCTCTCCGGACCCACGAGCCGATGCTCGCACCACCCCGGGTGTCACGCGCTCCGGGCGCGCCGCATCTCGTCCGGTCACCGGAGAATGCCCGATCTATGATTTCCCGCCCGTTTCGGGGGGATGGCCCACGGATGTCGATCGGTGGTACCCGGGGCGCCACTGCACGTGCCCGATCCCGTACGCGCCGTGATCGTGGCTGCTTGGCGGAGCAGAGTAGCCGGACATGGACGCGTCGGCCACCCCGTACGCGAGGATGGTCGGCATGAACGCCATCATTTCCGCATCCGCCCTGGCCGCTGAACTGGCGGGGGAGAAGCCGCCTGTCCTGCTCGACGTCCGCTGGCAGCTCAGTCTGGCCAGGACGGCGGGCGAGCCGCCCTTCGACGGCCGGGCCGCGTACGAGGCCGGGCACATTCCGGGGGCCGTCTACGTCGACCTGGACCGGGAGCTGGCCGGGGAGCCGGGGGAGCGCGGCCGTCATCCGCTGCCCGGTCTCGCGGAGTTCGGCGCGGCGATGCGCCGCGCGGGTGTGTCCTCCGGGCGGCCGGTCGTCGTCTACGACGGTGGTCAGGGCTGGGCCGCCGCCCGTGCCTGGTGGATGCTGCGCTGGACGGGTCACCCGGACGTGCGGGTCCTGGACGGCGGGTTGCCGTCCTGGCAGGGCCCGTTGTCCCAGGACACCCCTTCCCCCGAGGGGGGCGATTTCCGGCCGGTCCCCGGCACCGGCCTGCTGGACGCCGACGGCGCCGCCGCGCTCGCCCGCTCCGGAGTCCTGTTCGACGCCCGCGCGGCGGAGCGGTACCGCGGTGACGTCGAGCCCATCGACCGGGTCGGCGGCCACATCCCGGGCGCGGTGTCCGCCCCCACCACCGAGAACGTGACCGCCGACGGCCGCTTTCTGCCCGCCGAGGACCTGCGGGCCCGCTTCAAGGCGCTGGGCGCCTCCGAGGACACCGAGGTCGGCGTGTACTGCGGCTCGGGCGTCTCCGGCGCCCACGAGGTCCTGGCCCTCGCCGTGGCGGGCATCCCGGCGGCCCTGTACGTGGGTTCCTGGTCGGAGTGGTCCGCGGACCCGGAGCGACCGGTGGCGGTGGGCCCGGACCCGCAGTAGCGCGCAGACGCGAGGGGCCGGGGGAGGGGAGAGCGAGGGGGAGTGGCGCCGGGCGGGCAAGTGCGGGTGGGTGCAGGCAGGTACGGGCAGGCGCAGGCAGGTGCGGGCGGATGCGCGGCAGCGCGAGGGGGCGCGCGTCATGCCCGAGCGCCGCGGGCGGTCTCCGCGCGCCGGGTGGCCTCGGTGCGCCGGGCGGTGCGGAAGGCGGTCCGGACCGGCCGGGGCTTCCCGCGCGCGTGCGGCGAGAGGTTCCCGACCGACTCCGGACTCCCGGCGCCAGGAGCCCTCTTGAGCCACGGACGGGTGAGGCGGCGGCAAGCGGCTGACGGCTCGGCCGTACACGCCGCCGCCCCTTCGACGCCCGCCCGCAACACGACCGGGCCCGCGCCGTCCCCGGCGCGGGCCCGATGCGTGTACGGCCGTGCTACTCCTGCTTCTTGCGTCGCGTGCCGAAGACGATCTCGTCCCAGCTGGGGACGGCCGCCCGGCGGCCCGGGCGGACGCCGTCGGCCTCGGCCTGGCGGTCGGTGGCGCCGATGAGGCGGTCGCGGTGGCTGCCCACGGACCGGGGCATGAGGACGTCGGCGTAGGCGGAACCGGCCGAGGCGGCGGGCGCCGGCGGCTCCTCCACCGCGGGCTCGTCGTCGGGTTCGTCGGAGGGATCGGTGGCCCGCTCGGGCACCACCAGGTCACCTCTGAAGCTCGGCACGGCCTCCAGCAGGCTGGTCAGCGAGTCCCGCTCGCCGACGCTGTCCTCCACCGGTTCGGGCGCCGGGGCGGGCAGGCTCGGCCGCTCGCGGTCCCGGTCGAGGGACCCGGCCAGGGTGCGGTCGCGCGGCAGGCGGGCGATCCGCGGCACGAACGGCAGGCTGGGTTCGGGCGCGCCGAGGTCGTCGGACTCCCCGATCAGCGAGCGCGCCTCGTCGTCGACGGCCTGGACGAGCCGCCGGGGCGGGTCGTACGTCCAGCTCGCCGAGTGCGGTTCGCCCGCGACGCGGTAGACCAGCAGCACCTCCCAGGTGCCGTCGTCGCGGCGCCAGGAGTCCCACTGGACGGTGTCCTTCTCGGCGCCGCGCAGCAGCAGCCGCTCCTGGACGGCCTCGCCGAGGAGCGGGCCGGAGTTCTCGCCGGGGCGGCGGACCGGGGTCTTGCGGGCCCGTTCGGCCATGAAGGCGCGCTCGGCCAGCACGGGACCCTCGAAGCGGCGCACGCGGTCGACCGGGATGCCGGCCATCTGGGCGACCTCTTCCGCGGTCGCACCCGCGCGTATACGCGCCTGGATGTCACGGGGGCGGAGATGGCTCTCCACCTCGATCTCGATCTGGCCGAGGCGGGGACGGTCGCCGCGCACGGCGGCGCGGAGCCGTTCGTCGATCGGAAGCGTGTACTCCGTGCTGTCCGCAGCCTTCAGCACCAGCCGTGTGCCGTCATTGGAGACGGCCACGACACGCAGTTCGGGCATGGGGACCTCCCGGGTGGTGCCTGCCGACGTCACGTGCGTCGCTGCTTCCGCTAGTCGAGTGTGGCCTGCCCGGGTGCAGCCTGCCACAACCTTGCCGAGTTGCCCGGCGTGTCGGGCGCCGGCCCTGGATCGCCGTTATGGCACGGTTACCTATTCGCCACGCTAAGTGACCAAATCCGTCACCCTGTGCAACAAGCCCCCTCCCGGCGGTCCTTCACGGCCCCGGACACCCTGGCGGGAGACCGGACCCAGGGCTCGCAACAGTACTCCATTTGGGCCACGTGCGTGGATTGGCGCGCCGCCGAACTTCGTGCCGAACGCGGGACTTGGCCATTCCTGGCCAATTTTCTTGATCGAAAACGTGGCGTACTTCACGGAATCGCCGGAATCGAAGTTCACCGTTTCGACCGTACGTCCCCATCTCGTGCGAGACGTCGAGCTGGTGCGGGTAAGGCGGGCAAGGCCCGGAAAAGCGGGAAAGGCCCGATGTCGCCCCCGAGTCGGACCCCGGGCGTGACGGCCGCCGCCGCACCGCGTGGGGCACGGGAGCGGAGAGGGGCGCGCGAGCAAGCGCCGCCCGCCCCCGGCGAGTTCGCCGCGGGGCCCCTTTCACCGCGCGCGGGTCAGGGGCCGGTGACGTCCGGTGCAAGTGACGGCCCCGTCCGTCACTCGCCCAGCACCCGGCGCAAGTAGTCGTTCTGGAACCGCCGTTCCGGGTCCAGCCGGTCCCGGAGCGCCGTGAACTCGGCGAACCGCGGATAGACACCGGCGAGGTACTCCGCGTCGCGCGTGTGCAGCTTGCCCCAGTGCGGCCGCCCCTCGTACGCGGTGAAGATCCGCTCGGCGGCGGTGAAGTACCGCTGGTAGGGCGTGCCGCGGAACATGTGGACGGCGACGTACGCGCTGTCCCGGCCGGACGCCGTGGACAGGGGGATGTCGTCGGCCGGGGCGGTGCGCACCTCGACCGGGAAGCTGATCCGCAGCCGGGAGCGGTCGACCATCGCCTTCAGCTCGCGCAGGACGTCCACCACGGCCTCGCGCGGGACGGCGTACTCCATCTCCACGAAGCGCACCCGGCGCGGGGAGGTGAAGACCTTGTAGGGGATGTCGGTGTAGCTCCGCGCGGACAGCGCCCTGCTGGAGATCCGGGCGATGGCGGGGATGGTGGCCGGGGCCGCGCGGCCGACCCAGTTGGCCGCCTGGAAGACGCCGTTGGACAGGAACTCGTCCTCGAACCAGCCCTTGACCCGGCTCACCGGCTGCTCCGGGCCGGCGCTGCGGTTGTTGCGCTTGGTGTTCGTGTTGCCCGTGTGGGGGAACCAGTAGAACTCGAAGTGTTCGTTCTCGGCCCACAGTTGCTCGAACTCGGCGAGCACCCGGGCCAGCGGCATCGGCTCCTCGCGCGCGTGGAGCAGGAAAACGGGCTCGACGGCGAAGGTGAGAGCGGTGACGACACCCAGGGCGCCCAGGCCGATCCGGGCCGCCGCGAAGATCTCCGGGTTCTCCGTCCCGGAGCAGGTGAGCACCGAGCCGTCGGCCGTGACCAGCTCCAGGGCCTTGATCTGGGCGGCGATCGAACCGGAGTCGCGGCCGGTGCCGTGGGTGCCGGTGCTGGTGGCCCCGGAGACGGTCTGCTCCATGATGTCGCCCATGTTGGTCAGCGACAGTCCCTCGCGGGCCAGGGCCACGTTGAGCCGCTTGAGCGGGGTGCCCGCCTCGACCGTGACGGTGCCGGCCGCGCGGTCGATCCTGCGGATCCCGGCCAGCAGCGGGGGCCGTATCAGCACGCCGTCGGTGGCGGCGATGGACGTGAAGGAGTGTCCGGAGCCGACGGCCTTCACCCGCAGGCCGTCCTCGGCGGCCGCGCGCACCGCCGCCGCCAGCTCCTCCACGGACGCCGGAGTGACCTCCCGCGCGGGGCGTGCCGTGACGTTGCCGCCCCAGTTACGCCACGTGCCGTTCTTCCCGCTCGCTGTGCTGCTCAACGGTGCCTCCCCGACCCGGAGCCGGCCGCTTGAGCCGGCGGTAACCGAGGAAACCGACCGCGACCGCGACGGCCCCGGACACGGCCGGAACCCCGTACCCGGCGCGCGCGCCGGCCGCGTCGATCACCCAGCCGGCCACCGAGGAGCCGAGTGCGACCCCCACCGCGAGACCGGTGCTCACCCAGGTCATGCCCTCGGTCAACTGCGCGCGTGGTACGTGCTCTTCGATGAGGGACATCGTCGTGATCATCGTGGGAGCGATGGACAGGCCCGCGACGAAGAGCGCCACGGCCAGAAACGGCAGGTTTCCGACCAGTAGGAGGGGGATCATACTCACGGCCATCGCACAGACGCCCAGCAGCCAGCGCGGTTCGGGCGCCCCCTTGAAGCGCAGCAGCCCGAACACGGCGCCCGCCGCACAGGAGCCCGCCGCGTACAGCGCGAGGACGAGGCTCGCGGCGGCCTTGTGCCCCTGCTCGTCGGCGAAGGCCACCGTGACCACGTCCACGGCTCCGAAGATGGCGCCGGTCGCCACGAAGGTGGTGACCAGGACCTGCAGTCCGGGGGAGCGCAGCGCGCTGCGGCCGCCGCCGTGCTCCGCGCGCGGATGCGGCTCGGGCTCGGTGGCGCGCTGCGCGGTCAGCCAGAACACGCCCACCGCGAGGAAGCAGCCGGCCAGCAGCGGGCCGGCCTCCGGGAACCAGGCCGTCGACAGACCGATCGAGATGATCGGGCCGAAGATGAAGCAGATCTCGTCCACCACGGACTCGAACGAGTACGCGGTGTGCAGCTGCGGGGTGCCCCGGTACACCGCCGCCCACCGGGCCCGGATCATCGCGCCGACGCTCGGCACGCAGCCGATGCCGACACAGGCGACGAACAGCACCCAGTCCGGCCACCGGTAGTGCGCGGCGAACAGCAGCAGGGTGCCCGCGGCGAGCGACAGCAGCGTCGCCGGACGCAGCACCCGCCGCTGTCCGTACTGGTCCACCAGCCGGGACACCTGCGGGCCCACCACCGCCGCGGCCAGCGCGATCGTCGCCGACAGCGCGCCCGCCAGGCCGTACCGCCCGGTCAGCTGGGAGATCATCGTGACGACGCCGATGCCCATCATGGACAGCGGCATCCGGCCGAGGAAGCCGGCGGCGGAGAACGCCTTGGAGCCGGGGGCGGCGAACAGGGCGCGGTAAGGGCTGGGCACAGGCTCTCCGGCGGCTCGGTCAGGCGGACACGGCGGACGCGGTCGTACGACGGTGTACGCCGCGACGCGCGACGACACACGACGACGTATGACGACGCATGACGCACACGACGACACGACGACGGCGTACGGCGACGTAGCGCGGCGTCACGGCACGGACGCGTCCGTAAGGCATGAAGATGGTCGATACAGCTTACGAGTTAGGTCACCCTAACGCACCTCCCGCGACCGGCTCCCGCGGCGTCCGCCACCCCGCCTGTGCCCCACTGTCAGTGGCGGGTGGCAGGATCGACTCATGCCAGACGCGCTCGATCCCACCCCCTACGACGCCCTGCTCCTGCTCTCCTTCGGCGGCCCCGAAGGACCGGATGACGTGGTTCCGTTCCTGGAGAACGTGACGCGTGGGCGCGGCATCCCCAAGGAACGCCTGAAGGAAGTCGGTCAGCACTACTTCCTGTTCGGCGGGGTCAGCCCGATCAACGACCAGAACCGCGCCCTGCTGGACGCCCTGCGCAAGGATTTCGCCGACCACGGCCTGCACCTGCCGGTCTACTGGGGCAACCGCAACTGGGCGCCGTACCTCACCGACACCCTGCGCGAGATGGTCCGCGACGGCCGCCGCCGCATCCTCGTCCTCGCCACCAGCGCCTACGCCTCCTACTCGGGCTGCCGGCAGTACCGCGAGAACCTGGCCGACGCGCTCGCCACCCTCCAGGCCGAGGGCCTGGAACTGCCGCAGATCGACAAGCTGCGGCATTACTTCAACCACCCGGGCTTCGTGGAACCCATGATCGACGGCGTCCTGCGCTCTCTCGCCGACCTCCCCGAGGACGTCCGCGACGGCGCCCACATCGCCTTCACCACCCACTCCATCCCGACGTCCGCGGCCGACACCTCCGGCCCGGCCGAGGAGCACGGCGACGGCGGCGCGTACGTCCGGCAGCATCTGGACGTCGCCCGGCTGATCGCCGACGCCGTCCGCGAGCGCACCGGCGTCGACCACCCCTGGCAGCTCGTCTACCAGTCCCGCTCCGGCGCCCCCCACATCCCATGGCTGGAGCCCGACATCTGCGACCACCTGGAGGAGCGGCACGCCGCCGGCGTCCCGGCCGTCGTGATGGCCCCCATCGGGTTCGTCTCCGACCACATGGAGGTCCTGTACGACCTCGACACCGAGGCCACGGCCAAGGCCGGGGAGCTGGGCCTGCCGGTGCGCCGCTCCGCGACCGTCGGCGCGGACCCGCGGTTCGCCGCCGCGATCCGCGACCTGATCCTGGAGCGGGCCGCCGTCGAGCGCGGACAGCAGGTGACGCCCTGCGCCCTCGGGGCGCTCGGCCCCAGCCACCACCTGTGCCCGGTCGGCTGCTGCCCGGCCCGCACCCCCCGCCCCGCCGCCGCGGGCGCCGACAGCCCCTACGCGTGAGGAGCACCGTGACCGACCCCCTGCACACGGAACTGCTCGCGCTCGCCCGGGAGGCCGCCCGCCGGGCCGGTGAGCTGCTGCGCGACGGCCGCCCGGCGGACCTCGGCGTGGCCGCCACCAAGTCGAGCCCCATCGACGTGGTGACCGAGATGGACATCGCCGCCGAGAAGCTGATCACCGGTTTCCTCGCCGAGCGCCGCCCCGACGACGGCTTCCTCGGCGAGGAGGGCGCCTCGACCGACGGCACCAGCGGCATCCGCTGGGTGATCGACCCGCTCGACGGCACCGTGAACTACCTCTACGGGCTGCCCACCTGGGCGGTCTCCATCGCGGCCGAGCAGGACGGCGAGACCGTCGTCGGCGTCGTCGCGGCGCCGATGCGCGGCGAGACCTACAGCGCGGTGCGCGGCGGCGGCGCCCGCGCCACCGGCTCCTGGGACGGCGAGCGGGAGCTGCGCTGCCGCCCGGCGCCCCCGCTGGACCAGGCGCTGGTCTCCACCGGCTTCAACTACGTCGCCGACGTCCGCGCCCACCAGGCCGACATCGCCCAGCGGCTGATCCCGCGGCTGCGCGACATCCGGCGCAGCGGCTCCGCCGCGGTCGACCTGTGCGACGTCGCCGCGGGCCGCCTCGACGGCTACTACGAGCGCGGGCTGCACCCTTGGGACCTCGCCGCCGGAGACCTGATCGCCCGCGAGGCGGGCGCGCTGACCGGCGGACGGCCCGGACAGCGCCCGTCCAGGGAACTCACGGTCGCCGCCACCCCCGGCGTCTTCGAACCCCTCCAGCGGCTGCTGGAGGACTTCGGCGCCTGGCACGACTGAGCCCACACCCACGGGGCGGCCGGAGGGCGCCCGGCGGCGCGCGGGCGGATCTCACGCCGCCCGTGCGTGGGTGGCGCCCCTGGGACGAGCGGACATACGCGAGGCGGGCCCCGGCGATGGGTTCGCCGGGGCCCGCCTCATCCGTAAGGCCCGGTCAGACGCTGTACGCGCCGACTTCCACACCATGCTCGGCGGCGAGACGGCGCAGGTCGTCGAGCTCGCCCTGCTCCACCTCGACGAGGAAGTCGTCGCCCTCGTCACGAGCCCGCGTCAGGTCGGACTCGGTCGCCCTTATGCGCTGCAGAAGTCCTGCCGTGAATGCGTCCATGCTGCGCCCCCTCGTCCAGGGTCGTGGGTCGGTGGCACGGGGGTGTGCCGTTCGGAAGGGGCGATCACGTCTCCCATGAGTGCCCAGCGCTGCCCTGCTGGGCGGCGACGGCGCCGGACACCCACGCCCACTCTGCGTGAAGCGGACCGCGGCGTACCGCATGGTGCTGCGGCACAAGCAGAGCGTGATCGCGGGGTGTAAACCGTCCTCCCCCCGCTCCCTTCCGCAGAAACCTCAACCCCCGGAGAAAATCTGGCATTCCCGGGGTCCCAGGCGTGATCTCACCGGCCCGCCGACGGCCGTTCGCCAGGGCTTCGCCCCAGCGTTTCCCAGGCCTTCGCGCCCGCCCCGCGCCGCCCCGCCCGGCCCCCGCCCCACCGGCTTACCGCCGACTTATGGCGGAAAAGGGCAGGATGGAGGTCCACACACCCACCCAGACCCTGCCCACGCCTGCCCATGGCACCGCGCGGGCGGACACAGGAAGGACAAGCGACGTGCGCGTACTCGTCGTCGAGGACGAGCAGCTGCTCGCCGATGCCGTGGCCACCGGACTGCGCCGGGAGGCCATGGCCGTCGACGTCGTGTACGACGGTGCGGCCGCCCTGGAACGCATCGGCGTCAACGACTACGACGTGGTCGTCCTCGACCGCGACCTCCCGCTCGTGCACGGCGACGACGTCTGCCGCAAGATCGTCGAACTCGGCATGCCCACGCGCGTGCTGATGCTCACGGCCTCCGGCGACGTCAGCGACCGTGTCGAGGGCCTGGAGCTCGGCGCCGACGACTATCTGCCCAAGCCCTTCGCGTTCAGCGAGCTGATCGCCCGCGTGCGCGCCCTCGGCCGGCGCACCAGCGTGCCGCTGCCGCCGGTCCTGGAGCGCGCCGGGATCAAGCTCGACCCCAACCGCCGCGAGGTCTTCCGCGACGGCCGCGAGGTGCAGCTCGCGCCCAAGGAGTTCGCCGTCCTGGAGGTGCTGATGCGCAGCGAGGGCGCGGTCGTCTCCGCCGAGCAGCTGCTGGAGAAGGCCTGGGACGAGAACACCGACCCGTTCACCAACGTGGTCCGCGTGACCGTGATGACCCTGCGCCGCAAGCTGGGCGAGCCGCCCGTCATCGTCACCGTCCCCGGCTCGGGCTACCGGATCTGATCCCGTGGCCGCTACTCCAGCGCCTCCTCAGGCGCCGCCGAAACCCACCTGGGACCCGCGCAAGCCCGAACCGCCGTTCCCCTGGCTGCGCCCGACCATCCGGATACGGCTCACGCTGCTGTACGGCGGCATGTTCTTGATCGCCGGCATCCTGCTGCTGTCGATCATCTATCTGCTGGCGGCGCAGGCGCTGAACGTCGGCAGCGACCTGCCCTTCCAGATCGTGCAGGGCAAAGTCACGAGCGAAACGTGCAACCTGCCGGACCAGGCCTCGCCGAGCACCTTCAACGAGGCCATGAACGCCTGCGTCAACGAGCAGCGCCGGCACGCCCTGGACAACCTCCTCAGCCGCTCCCTCCTCGCCCTCCTCGGCCTCGCCGTGATCGCCTTCGCGTTCGGCTACGCCATGGCCGGGCGGGTGCTCTCGCCGCTCGGCCGGATCACCCGCACCGCCCGCGCGGTGGCCGGCTCGGACCTGTCCCGCCGGATCGAGCTGGACGGCCCGGACGACGAGCTGAAGGAGCTGGCCGACACCTTCGACGACATGCTGGAGCGCCTGCAGCGGGCGTTCACCGCCCAGCAGCGCTTCGTCGGCAACGCCTCCCACGAGCTGCGCACCCCGCTGGCGATCAACCGCACCCTGCTGGAGGTGCACCTGTCGGACCCGGACGCGCCGGTGGAACTCCAGCAGCTCGGCAAGACACTGCTCGCCACCAACGAGCGCAGCGAACAGCTGGTGGAGGGCCTGCTGCTGCTCGCCCGCAGCGACAACCAGATCATCGAGCGCAAACCGGTCGACCTCGCCGAGGTCGCCTCGCAGGCCATCGACCAGGTGCACGCCGAGGCGGAGGCCAAGGGCGTGGTGATCCGCGGCAAGCGCGAGCCCGCGGTGGTCCAGGGCAACGGCGTCCTGCTGGAGCGGATCGCCCTGAACCTGGTGCAGAACGCGGTCCGGTACAACGTGCCGGAGGGCGGCTGGGTCGAAGTCACCACCGAGGTCCAGCACGGTCAGGCGGTGCTGGTGGTCTCCAACACCGGCCCGGTCGTGCCGGCGTACGAGATCGACAACCTCTTCGAGCCGTTCCGGCGGCTGCGCACCGAGCGCACGGGCAGCGACAAGGGCGTCGGCCTCGGCCTGTCCATCGCGCGGTCCGTGGCCCGGGCGCACGGCGGGCACATCGCGGCCCAGCCGCGCGAGGGCGGAGGGCTCGTGATGCGGGTCACCCTGCCCCTCTGAGATCATGGGTCGACACACCCGGGGAATGTTCGCTTTGCGCGGAATTTTCGGGGCACCCGTCCAAGTGCCCTGTGTGTGATCGATCACAAGGACGATTTTCAGGCCATCTACTCTCCGTGATCTCACGAGGCCTTGGAAAGCCGGGAAAATCCGGGTTTTCTGGCGGCTTGATCACGGGAAGTACACGGTGAGACGCCTTTGAAGTGCAGCATTGGGACCGTGTACGGTCCCGATCGCCGTCCAACCCGATCACTCGTGAGGGGTCCGGTTGGGTGTCGATTGAGTAACAGACCTTGATGTGAGGCAAAATCTCCGCCTCGGGTCGGGCACAAGTCCGGCCTCTCACGCGTTACGTGCGCTGGAGACACCGCAGACACCCGGAGGGGGAGAGCGACCATGGCAACCGATTACGACACTCCACGCAAGACCGACGATGACGTCGACTCGGACAGCCTCGAAGAACTGAAGGCCCGGCGGAACGACAAGTCCGCGTCGTCCGTCGACGTCGACGAGTTCGAGGCCGCAGAAGGCCTCGAGCTGCCCGGCGCCGACCTCTCGAACGAGGAACTGGCCGTCCGTGTGCTGCCGAAGCAGCAGGACGAGTTCACCTGCATGAGCTGCTTCCTCGTACACCACCGCAGCCAGCTGGCCCGCGAGAAGAACGGCCAGCCGATCTGCCGCGACTGCGACTGAGGAGGGGTCGGCCGTGACTGGCTCGACCCCACCCTGGAAGCGCCGCTTCCCCCGGGGAGCGGACCCGGGGCCGTCCGACGGCCCCCACGGCGCGCGTGACGACGAGCGAGGCTCACCCTCGACGGGACCGGTCCCCACGGGGTCGGCCTCGCTCGAACCGGCCGGCGACCGGGACGCCTTCCCGGTGCCGGCACAGAGCCCCACGCCCGTCGCCCGGCGCCGCCTGGCGACGTTCCGGGCCAAGGCCGGGGAGCTGGCCCGAGAGGGTGCTCGCAAGGGCGGCGAGCGTGCCCGCGCGGGTCTCGGGTATCTCGCCGACCGGCTCATCGAGATGGCGCCGCGGATCCCCGTGCGGGACCTCGCGACGCTGCGCAGACAGTTCCCGGGCCTCGGGCCCGAGCAGCTCGCCGACAAGCTCGTGGCGGGCGCCTCGAAGGCCTCCGCGACCGTCGGGGCGGGCGTCGGCGCCGCCGCGATGCTGCCGGTGCCGCCGGCGATGCCGACCGAACTGGCCGCAGAGATCACCGGCGTCGCGGCGATCGAGCTGAAGCTCATCGCCGAACTGCACGAGGTGTACGGCGTGCGCCCGCCCGGCAATCTCAAGGAGCGCAGCAGCGCCTATCTGAGGTCCTGGACCGACGAGCGCGGGATCGATCCGCGCAAGCCGGCCACGCTCAACGCCGCGTTCGGCGGCCCGATGAAGAAACAGCTGCGCCAGCGGATCATGAAGCGCATGGTCCGCAACCTGCCGAACCTGATGCCGTTCATGGTGGGCGCGGCCGTCGGCGCGGTCATGAACCGGCGCGACACCCGCAACCTCGCCGCGCGGATCCGGGACGACCTGCGCAAGGTGCAGGTCCCGTGGGACGCGCTGTCCGAACTGCCACCGCTGGAACAGCCGGCCCATCCGCTGCCGGTGGGCGACGACCCCCGCAAGCCGGACGAAGACCCGGGAGAACCCGGCCGCTGACGGCCGGGCCCGGGCGAGGACCGGTCCCCGCGCGGGGGCGTGCGCTCGTGCCCGACCGGCTCCCCCGCGCAGGGGCGTGCGCCCGTCAGGAGGCTGCGGCCGTCCGGGCCGCGGCGATGGCCGCCGCCAGCCGCTCCGGCTCCCGCGTGGACAGGTACAGATACGGCGTCGGGTCCTCGGGGTCGGTGACCTCCACCCGCAGCGCCGTCGGGATGTAGGCCCGCAGCAGCAGGAACGCGCGGGTGTCGGCCTTGTACGTACGCCAGGCCCGGGCCTCCTCCGGGTCCAGCACGTGCGCCTCACCCAGCGCGGTCACCGGGATCTTCGCCTCGCCCGCGACCAGCAGACCGTTCACCACGCGGATGCGCAGCGAGCCGTAGCTGCTGGCCGCGACCGCCGCGACCGCCGTGCCGCCGACCAGGCCGCCCAGCATCGGCAGGGTGCCGAACGGCAGGACGATCAGGGCCATCGAGAGCCCCACGAGGAAGCTGATCAGCCACCACGAGCGGGGGGCGGTGAGGCGTTCGTCGTACGAGGTGGCGGAGAGCTGCATGGAACCAAGCTTGGCACGGTGTCGGCGGGGGGCCGACGCGCGGGTAAGGTCTGCGGCTGTGAGTGGTACATCCGCGGCTCTCCAGCCTCCTCTCGACGCCGTCAAGCCGGTGCGGCACCCCGACGCCCCCGCGCCCGGGGAGCTTCTCGGCGCGCACTACGGCCGGTGTTTCGGCTGCGGCGGTGAGCAGCCGCACGGACTGCATCTCCAGGCGCGGGCCGGCGACGGCGTGTCGATCACCGCCGAGTTCACGGTCCGCCCCGAGCACCAGGGCGCCCCCGGCCTCGCCCACGGCGGGATCCTGGCGACCGCGCTGGACGAGACGCTGGGCTCGCTGAACTGGCTGCTGCGCACCATCGCCGTCACCGGCCGGCTGGAGACCGACTTCGTACGGCCCGTGCCGGTCGGCACCACCCTCCACCTGGAGGCGGAGGTGACCGCGGTGGCCGGGCGCAAGATCTACTGCACCGCCACCGGACGCGTCGGCGGTCCCGACGGGCCGGTCGCCGTCCGCGCGGACGCCCTCTTCATCGAGGTCAAGGTCGAGCACTTCGTCAACCACGGCCGCGAGGAAGAGATCCAGGCCGCCATGAACGACCCGGACCAGATCCGCCGGGCCCGCGCCTTCGAGGTGAACCCGTGAGCCGCGCACCGCTGAACGTCCTGATCCGCCGCGTCGACCCCGACGTACCGCTGCCGGCGTACGCGCGGCCGGGGGACGCCGGAGCGGATCTGCGCACCACCGAGCCGTGCGAGCTGGCGCCCGGCGAGCGGGCCGTACTGCCCACCGGGGTGTCCATCGCGCTCCCGGAGGGGTACGCGGCCTTCGTGCACCCGCGGTCCGGGCTGGCCGCGCGGTGCGGTGTCGCCCTCGTGAATGCCCCGGGGACGGTTGATGCCGGGTACCGTGGGGAGATCAAGGTGATCGTGGTGAATCTCGACCCGCGCGAGTCCGTGCGGTTCGAGCGCTTCGACCGGATTGCCCAACTGGTCGTCCAGCAGGTCGAGAAGGTCCGCTTCCAGGAGGTCGCGGAGCTTCCCGCGTCCGCGCGGGCCGAGGGGGGCTTCGGTTCCACCGGCGGCCATGCCGCGGTGGACGGCGGAAGCGGCACAAGCGGTCAGGCCGCCCTGGGCGGCACGACGGGTGGGAATCGATACGCTTCGGTCGTATCCGACCGGGAAGGACAGTGACGTGTTCGGACGTCGCAAGAAGAAGGGTGCCGCCGAGGACGCGGCCGGCGAGGCCGAGCAGGTCGTCGACAGCGTCGACACTGAGGCGGACGAGGGCACGCGGGAGCGGGTGCGGCTGGAGCCGGGACCCCGGCCCGACGGCCCGTGGGACAGCAGTGAGGTCCGCGACCCGGCCGAGGGCCGGGTGGACCTGGGCGGACTGTTCGTGCCGGGCGTCGACGGCATGGAGCTGCGGGTCGAGGTCGCGGGCGACGCGATCGTCGCGGCGACCGTCGTACTGCGGGACAGCGCCATCCAGCTGCAGGCCTTCGCGGCCCCCAAGCGTGAGGGCATCTGGGGCGAGGTCCGCGAGGAGATCGCGGCCGGCATCACCCAGCAGGGCGGCATCGTCGACGAGGTCGAGGGTCCGCTGGGCTGGGAGCTGCGCGCCCAGGTGCCGGTGCAGCTGCCGGACGGCACCGGCGGCTACCAGGTGGTGCGGTTCGTCGGCGTGGACGGTCCCCGCTGGTTCCTGCGCGGCGTGATCTCCGGGCAGGGCGCGGTGCAGCCGCAGGCCGCCGGGCTGCTGGAGCAGATCTTCCGGGACACGGTCGTGGTGCGCGGCGAGGGCCCGATGGCTCCCCGCGACCCGATCGTCCTCAAGCTGCCCAACGACGCGCAGATGGTCCCCGAGGGCGTCCAGCAGGACGAACAGGCCGGCTCCCGCTTCTCCGGCGGCATGGGCCAGCTCCAGCGCGGCCCGGAAATCACCGAGGTCCGCTGACACACAGGCACGCACACGAGTCGAGGGCCGCATCCCACAGGGATGCGGCCCTTCGCCGTGCGGGGGTGGCCTCCGCCGTGGGCGGGGGCGGCCTTCGCGGCGCGCCGGGTGGCTCCCGCCGTGGGTGGGGCGGCCTTCGCGGCGCGCCGGGTGGCTCCCGCCGTGGGTGGGGGCGGTTTCCGCCGTGCCGAGGGCGGGTGGCTCCCGCCGGTGGGGGCGGCTTCCCCGTACCGTCAGGCGGCTTCCGCCGTACCCGGGGGGCGGGCTGCGCGGTGCGCGGGGGCATTTTCCGTCGTGTCGGGGGACGGCGTGCAGGTGGGCAGCTTCCGCCGTGCGGGCCGACGGCTTCCCCCGTGCCGGAGGGCGCCCTTCGCCACGCCTGCGGACGGCTTCCATGGCGCTGGATGCGGCCTCCGCCGTGCCGGGTGGGGTCTTCGCCTTGCGTAGGTGTGGCTCTCGCCTTGCCCAGGGGCGGCAGTCGTGCAGGCGGGTGGCTTCCGTCGTGCGGGTCTGGGCTTCTGCCGAGCTTGGGGTGCGCTCTTCGCCGCGGCTGCGGGTTTCCTCCGCCGTGCCGGAGCGCCGACTCCGCCACGTGAGGGTGTGGCCTTCGCCGTGCGGAGACCGGTTGTCGCCGTGCCCGGGAGCTGCCTTTGCACGCCTGCGGGCGGCTTGCGCAATGCTGACGGCCCCCGTCGCCATGCCCCGGGTCGGTCTCCGGCGCGCCCTGGGTGGTCTTCACCGTCCCGGAGCGGCCTTCGCCGGACTGCGGGTGGCTTCTGTGGTGCCGGAGCGCCGTTCGTCGTGCCCTCGGACGGTCTCCGTCGTGCCGGGGTCGGTCTTCGCCACGCGGCGATGGTCTTCGCCATGTTCCGCCGGCGACTTCCGCTGTGCCTGGGGGGCTTCAGTCGTACGGGAACCGCTTTCGCCGTGCCCGCAGCAGCATTCATCACTCCTGCGGGCGGCTTCCGCCGTGCCGGGGGCGCCCTTCGTCGGTGTCCGTCGACTGCCCCCGCCATGCATGGAGCGGCCCCCGCCGTGCCCTGGAGCGGCCCGCCGTGCGCAGGAGCGGTCTTCGCCATGCCCGGTGGTCCCCGTCGTGCCTGCCAGAGGCCCCCGCCGTGCCCGCCGGTGGTTCCCGCCGTGCCCCCCGCCACCCGCCCCCGCCAAGCCAGCGCCGTGTCCCCCGCGTCAGGGTTGTGTCAAAGAGCCGGCTGATGGTCGTACCCCGGCCGCTTCGGCGGGATTGTTGGCCGTAAGGTCGACGCTGCGTAGGCGTAAGTGACCGGAAGACAATGAGGCCATGGCACGCGGCAGGCTGCGGATTCATCTCGGTGCGGCACCGGGCGTCGGGAAGACGTACGCGATGCTGGCCGAGGCGCACCGCCGGGTGGAGCGGGGCACGGACTGCGTGGTGGCCGTCGTCGAGCATCACGGACGGCCGCGCACCGAGGCCCTGCTGCACGGCCTGGAGCAGGTCCCGCGCCGCTCGCTGGAGCACCGCGGCGCGGTCTTCACCGAGATGGACGTGGACGCGGTGCTGGCCCGCCGCCCGCGGGTGGCCCTGGTGGACGAGCTGGCGCACACCAACGTGCCCGGCTCGCGCAACGCCAAGCGGTGGCAGGACGTCGAGGAACTGCTGGCGGCGGGGATCGACGTGATCTCCACCGTCAACATCCAGCACCTGGAGTCACTGGGCGACGTCGTCGAGTCGATCACCGGCGTACGGCAGCGCGAGACCGTGCCCGACGAGGTGGTGCGCAGGGCCGACCAGATCGAGCTGGTCGACATGTCGCCCGAGGCGCTGCGCCGGCGGATGGCGCACGGGAACATCTACCAGCCGGACAAGGTCGACGCGGCCCTGTCGAACTACTTCCGCCCCGGCAACCTCACCGCCCTGCGCGAGCTGGCGCTGCTGTGGGTCGCGGACCGGGTGGACGAGCATCTGCAGCGGTACCGCAGCGAGCACCGGGTGTCGGCGATCTGGGGCTCGCGGGAGCGGATCGTCGTCGGGCTGACCGGTGGCCCGGAGGGGCGGACGCTGATCCGGCGGGCGGCCCGGCTCGCGGAGAAGGGCGCCGGCGGAGAGGTGCTGGCCGTCTACATAGCGCGCAGCGACGGGCTCACCTCGGCCTCGCCGAAGGAGCTGGCGCTGCAGCGCACCCTGGTCGAGGACCTCGGCGGAACGTTCCACCACGTGGTCGGCGACGACATACCGGCGGCGCTGCTCGACTTCGCGCGCGGCGTGAACGCCACCCAGATCGTGCTGGGATCCTCGCGCCGCAAACGCTGGCAGTACGTCCTCGGACCCGGCGTCGGCGCGACGGTCGCCCGGGACTCCGGACCCGACCTCGACGTGCACATCGTCACCCACGAGGAGGTCGCGAAGGGACGCGGGCTGCCGGTGCCGCGCGGGGCGCGGCTCGGGCGGGCCCGCATCGTCTGGGGCTGGCTGGTCGGGCTGCTCGGCCCCGCGCTGCTCGCCCTGCTGCTCAGCGGCTTCCAGCTCGGCCTCGCCAACGACATGCTGCTGTTCCTCGCCGCGACCGTGGCGGCGGCCCTCCTCGGCGGGCTGTACCCGGCGCTCGCCTCGGCGGCCTTCGGCTCCTTCCTGCTGAACTACTTCTACGCACCCCCGCTGCACCGGCTGACCATCGCGGACCCGAAGAACATCGTCGCCCTGGTGATCTTCGTGGGGGTCGCGGTGTCGGTGGCGTCCGTGGTGGACCTAGCGGCCCGCCGCACCCACCAGGCGGCCCGGCTGCGCGCCGAGTCCGAGATCCTGTCCTTCCTCGCGGGCAACGTGCTGCGCGGCGAGACCAGCCTGGAGGCGCTGCTGGAACGGGTGCGGGAGACCTTCGGCATGGAAGCGGCCGCCCTCCTCGAACGCCAGAGTGACGTCGACCCGTGGACGTGCGTCGGCCGGGTCGGCACCGGCGGCCCCGTCGACCGGCCCGAGGACGCCGATGTGGACATGCCGGTCGGCGACCACATGGCGCTGGCACTGACCGGCCGGGTGCTGCCCGCCGAGGACCGCCGGGTGCTGGCCGCGTTCGCCGCGCAGGCCGCCGTCGTCCTGGACCGCCGGCGTCTGCGCGAGGAGGCCGGCCAGGCCCGTGCGCTCGCTGAGGGCAACCGCATCCGCACCGCCCTGCTCGCCGCCGTCAGCCACGATCTGCGCACCCCGCTCGCCGGCATCAAGGCGGCCGTGTCCTCGCTCCGGTCCGAGGACGTCGAGTGGTCCGACGAGGACCGCGCGGAGCTGCTGGAGGGCATCGAGGACGGCGCGGACCGGCTCGACCACCTGGTCGGCAACCTGCTGGACATGTCCCGCCTCCAGACCGGCACGGTCACCCCGATCATCCGCGAGACCGACCTCGACGAGGTGGTCCCGATGGCGCTGGGCGGGGTCCCCGAGGGCAGCGTGGACCTGGACATCCCGGAGACGCTGCCGATCGTCGCCGTGGACGCCGGGCTGCTGGAGCGGTCGGTGGCCAACCTGGTCGAGAACGCCGTGAAGTACAGCCCCGCGGGGACACCCGTGCTGGTCTCGGCGAGCGCCCTCGCCGACCGCGTCGAACTGCGCATCGTCGACCGCGGGCCCGGCGTGCCCGACGAGGCCAAGGAGCGCATCTTCGCCCCGTTCCAGCGCCACGGCGACGCCCCGCGCGGGGCCGGGGTCGGCCTCGGTCTCGCGGTCGCCCGCGGCTTCGCCGAGGCCATGGGCGGCACGCTGCACGCCGAGGACACCCCCGGCGGCGGCCTCACCATGGTGCTCGGCCTGCGCGCGGCGGGCGCCCGCGCGGATTCCCCCGCAGAACCGGAAAGGCAGGTCTCATGGTGAGCCCAGCAGGGGCGGCACCCCCTACGACGCCCACGCGCGTGCTCGTGGTCGACGACGAACCGCAGATCGTGCGCGCGCTGGTGATCAACCTCAGGGCGCGCAAGTACGAGGTCGACGCGGCGCACGACGGCGCCACCGCCCTGGAACTCGCCGCCGCCCGCCATCCGGACGTCGTCCTGCTGGACCTGGGACTGCCCGACATGGACGGCGTCGAGGTGATCAGGGGGCTGCGCGGCTGGACCCGGGTGCCGGTCATCGTGCTCTCCGCGCGGCACTCCTCCGACGAGAAGGTGGAGGCCCTGGACGCGGGCGCCGACGACTACGTCACCAAGCCGTTCGGCATGGACGAGCTGCTGGCCCGGCTGCGGGCCGCCGTCCGCCGCGCGGAGCCCGTCGGCGGTGACGGCGACGTCATCGTGGAGACCGGGACCTTCACCGTCGACCTGGCCGCCAAGAAGGTCCGCCGCGACGGCAGGGACGTACGGCTCACCCCCACCGAATGGCACCTGCTGGAGGTGCTGGTGCGCAACGGCGGGCGGCTGGTCGGCCAGAAGCAGCTGCTGCAGGAGGTGTGGGGGCCGTCCTACGGGACGGAGACCAACTATCTGCGCGTGTACATGGCGCAGCTGCGGCGGAAGCTGGAGGCGGACCCGTCCCACCCGAAGCACTTTGTGACCGAGCCCGGAATGGGATACCGGTTCGAGAAGTGAGCAGGGGCTACGACCGTGTCGGTGGGCCCCGGTACGCTTCAAGCATGAGTGCTGTTCCTCGTTCCGAAAAGCCGGTGGGCCGGTTCCGGCGCATGCTCGACCGGCTCTCCTCGTCGCAGGAGGACCTGGAGTCCGAGGAGCTGCGAGAGGACGCCGCCACCGCCGGCTGCACCCGGATCGGCGACTGCCACGACCGGCAGATCGTCACCGTTACTGGTACCTTGCGCACGGTCACCCTGCGCCCGCGCGCGGGAGTCCCGGCCCTGGAGGCCGAACTGTTCGACGGCTCCGCCGCGCTGGACGTGGTGTGGCTGGGCAGGCGGTCCATCACGGGCATAGAACCGGGGCGCAAACTGATCGCGTCGGGCCGGGTCTCGATGAGCCGGGGCCGGCGGGTGCTGTTCAACCCGAAGTACGAACTGAGACCCCTCGGACGGGAGTAGCCGGTGACGTCGCTCGACAAGCCGACCCAGAACGCCCCAGACGCCCCCCAGGATGCGAAGGCGGTGACGGAGGCCGCGCTCTTCGAGGCGTTCGGCGGTGTGCGCGGCACGGTCGAGACGGTGCTCCCGGGACTGCTCTTCGTCACGATCTACACCATCAACAAGGACCTCCACCTGTCGGCGATCGCCGCGCTGGGGGTGGCCCTGCTGCTGGTCGCGGTGCGCCTCGTCATGCGGGACACCCTGAAGCACGCCTTCAGCGGTGTCTTCGGCGTGGCCTTCGGTGTCGTCTTCGCGATGATGACCGGCAAGGCCAGGGACTTCTACCTGCCCGGCATGCTCTACACGCTGGGCCTCGCGCTGGCGTACATCATCACGGCGATCGCCGGGGTGCCGCTGATCGGTCTGATCCTCGGGCCGGTGTTCAAGGAGAACCTCTCCTGGCGCACCCGCAACCCCGGGCGCAAGAAGGCGTACACCAAGGCCAGCTGGGCGTGGGGCCTGATCCTGCTCGCCAAGTGCGCGATCCTGTTCCCGCTGTACTGGTGGGCCGACGTCACCCAGCTCGGCTGGGTGCTGGTCGCGCTGAAGATCCCGCCGTTCCTGCTGGCCGTCTGGCTGACCTGGGTCTTCCTCGCGAAGGCCCCGCCGCCCATCGACGTCTTCGCCGAGATGGAGGCCGAGGAGGCCGCCGCCAAGGAGCGGAAGCGGGAGGCGGCCCAGAGGCCGGCGTCGGGGGAGCAGTAGGCACGCGGCGCCGGCAAGGACGTACGCCGCAGGCCGGCACGTCACGGCGAGAGGGGGGGCCCGCGCTGTACCGGCCCCCCCCCACCCCGAAACACATGGGCCCACAGCCCCG